>JAAZAP010000345.1 GCA_012514255.1 Bacteroidales bacterium
GCAGACATCTTTGCCGGCTACGAGTTTAGTATGGGCCTCTATTTCCAGCTCAATGCACAGCTCGGTCTGTTGAACATGATACCTGCACTGGAGGATGGCGGCGACCAGCCGAACCTTAAGAACACCGGATTCAGCCTGTCACTGGGATATAACTTCTAGTCACACCTGTTACCCGGGTATGAATTAAAACATACAGATTGACTGAGGCCGTCTGCACCTGCAGACGGCTTCTTTTTTTTTCGGCAAAGGTTGAGGTCAGAATCCCTTAAGATCCATGAATACCGTTGGTATCAGCAGCAGGAAACCCAGCAGGAAAAGGATCACAATGAAAGGCAGTACCCATTTGAACCACTTTTCGTAGGGAATCTTCGCCACGCTCAATACACCAAGGAGTACTCCTGATGTGGGGGTTATCATATTGGTAAACCCGTCGCCAAGCTGAAATGCCACAACTGTTGCCTGGCGTGATACCCCTATCAGGTCTGAGAACTGTGACATCATGGGCATGGTGAGGGCGGCCTTGGCAGATCCGGAAGGCATGAAAAGGTTGATAACAGTCTGGGTGATGTACATCATGGTGACGGAAGCCATCCTTCCGGCACCTGAAATCGATTCGGAAAGCCTGTAAAGAAGAGTATCAATTATATTCCCGTTTTCAAGGATAATTATTATGCCTCCCGCCAGACCTACAATCAGTGCGGCCGACTGTATATCCTTCACCCCGTCGAGAAAAAGCTTCGTGATCCTGTTGGCATCATAGCCCATCGCTATTCCGCTTGCCAGCCCCATGGCAAAGAAGAGGGTGGCTATCTCCATGATGTACCAACCGTATCCCATCACTCCTGTGATGAGGAAGAGAATTGTAAATATCAGAAGGTTTATGATGAAGAAGTGTGCCGATTTCCTTAGCGTTAACCATCCGGTTAAAAGGAAGAGGCCTGTAATTACGGGTATTGCCGGCACCCTTATCTGACTCTCGCCAAATGAAAGTGAAGAAACAGGAAAGAAGAATGAAAAGACTGTCATTATGACAACCAGGATTATGAAAATAACCCAGGCAGAAGCAGGAGTGTGGTATTCAGCCTTCATCTGTGTTTCAGAATGCAGTTTTCTCCAGTAGTTGTCATCCTCATGTACCCGTGACCGCATCGGGTTTTTCCTGATCTTTCCGGCATAGAGCAGTATATAGGCAAATCCGGCAAGGCTGATTACAACCCACATGATCAGTCTGTATTCCAGTCCTGAGAAGAGCGGGAGATCGGAGAGTCCCTGTGCAATACCGATAGTAAAGGGGTTGAGAAAGGCTCCGGCAAAACCCAGGGCGGCAGCCACAAAGCAGAGAGAGACACCCACAATAGAATCATACCCCATTGAGACAGCCAGGGGGACGAATATTATTGTAAAGGCAATTGTCTCCTCGCTCATCCCGAAGACAGCCCCGAAAAAGCTGAACATGGTCATGATCACGATAAAGATCAGGTTATCTGCACCAATGACTTTGATCACTCCGCGGTTGCCTATCCTTTTTGTGAAGCGCAGCACCGATCCGATGGCCACATCAATTGCCTTGCTCTCATTCATGATCCAGAAGGCGCCGCCGATGATCAGGATGAAGACAATAATGTCAGCCTTGTCAACAAAACCGTCGAACAGTGCTGAAAACACCTGCCAGGTCTGGGGATTCTTTTCGACATAGTGAAATGAGCCGGGGATAACCACGCTGCGGTCGATGCCATTTACACTGACCGTCTCTCTGTTAAATGCTCCGCCGGGCACTATCCATGTGAGAATGGCGCACAGGACCACTATGCCGAAGACAATTACGTAGGTATGGGGGATCTTTTTGAACACCGGGCCAGATTTGCGCTGCAAATTAGTAATTACTGTCTGAAGTGCAAATCGCAAATCGTAAATCGCAAATCCCTTATTGCCTCAATATGACCTGCCTGACGCGTTCCCTGGTCTCAGCCGGGGTGGGATTCAGTTCTTCGGCTGTGAAGGTGCCCCTTTCCGGATTTATGCGTTCAAAGACCATCATATAGAGTTCGAAGATGATCTCCAGGCTGAGCCTGTATCTTGGCTCCATCACTGGGCATATTTCTTTCATAATTTTTACGGTCCTCAGCCGGTAGTGGTCTGCCAGCGTGAGATACCTGCGCATCATGGCCCTGAAACCGTCGGTGAGAGCTGCCCCGCGTGCCATTTCGTTCATCGCGGAGCGACTCAGTCCATGCCGTTCCATGACATCATCAGCAAAATAACTCAGGTTGCTGAGCTGGTCTTTCCGGAAATCGCGCATTATATGGACCAGATAGCTGAACATGGCACATGGCTCAGCTGTTTTGCGCACATCAAACGGAGGATCATGGAAGATACCGTCTCTCTCCTGTAGCCCGGCAAGATGAACAAATATCGATGCCGGGGCCACCGAAGCCCCTCCCGAGTAGGCAATAAAATCATCAAGTGTCGCAAATCCGTCGTGGGTCACATCATAGAGCATTGATTCCGCAAATGCTTCCAGTGACCATCGCGGGATACGGAATTTGTCTACTGTATATCCCAGCTCGTTGTTAAAGGGTGAGCTGGCCAGGCCTTTCTCCAGCATTCCCATCCACTGTCTAATGTCTGCCCTGAAGCACTCCCGCTCTGTCTCGCTGATACCTTTGTGGGCTGCTTTGTGGTCATCTATCAGGTCATCCAGTGAACGCATGAATCTGTAGCATGTGCGTGCCGCGCAGTATCTCTCATTATCCCAGAAGTTTGCCGCAATGAGAATATTTGGGTGATCAATGATTTTTTCGAAATTGATCGATTCAAAGATGGCCATGAACTGATCTCTCATTTTCATCTCTCACCTCCCTTCCTGTTCGTTTGTTCGGCGAGTATTCTCTCTGACACCAGTTTTGCTGACATGAGCACCATGGGAATGCCGTTCCCCGGGTGCGTGCTTCCACCGGTGAAGTAGAGGTTTTTGTACCTCCTGTCCCGGTTATGTGGCCTGAAGTATCCCATCTGCAAAATATTGTGGCCCAGGCTTCCGAAGACTGATCCCTTTGTCACGTTCAGTGCCTCTTCCCATGTCTCCGGGGTGGTGACTATCTCAAACCTGATATGTGACTCAATGTCATCGATTCCTGCTTTCTTCAGTTTTCTGAATATGGCTTCACGGGCTCTGTCAGTTATGCGTTTCCACTCCTGAGAATTCCTCTTGTCGAGATGACCGACTCCCACTGCAACGGAGAGGGTATCATAACCCTCCGGGGCGGCAGAGGCATCAGTGCGCACCGGGGCGTGAATGTAGAAGCACGGATCATCGCCCATCGACTTATCCCTGAAGATACGGTCAAGGCCTTCGCGGAAGCGGTCAGAGAGAAATGTGTTGTGATGGCTCAGTTGAGGGTACTGTTTGTCGAGTCCCCAGTGAAGTATCAGGGCCGAGCATGAGTATCTCATTCGGCTAAGGCGGTGTGCTTTGGAGCCGGGAGGCAGCAGTTCACGGTAGACATATGGCAGATCGGCATTGGCGATGATAACGTCAGCCCGCGCCACGCTTCCGTCAGCCAGGGCAACACCGGTGGCCCTGTTGCCTGAGACCAGTATCTGCCTTACCGGCTTCGCAAAATGGAACCTGACCTCTTTTTCCGAGGCTTTTTCCATCAGCTTTGCCGCGATGCCATACATGCCTCCGACAGGAAACATTGAGCCCTCGGTCAGTTCAGCAGCAGGGATCATTGAAAAGAGTGCCGGAGCTGAAAAGGGACTCTGCCCCACATAGATGTTCTGAAAGGTATAGGCCATCTTCAGGTGTTCTGATCTGAAGAACCGGCCAGTGTAACGGTAGTGATTGAGGTATGTCTTCAGTTTAATGAGCAGAAGCGCATTTTTGAGATTGAAGAAATCGAAGAACCTGGTAAAGTTTCGGCCCAGAAGTTTCTCAAAGGCCATCGTATAAAGGCTGAACCCGGTGGTGACATACTTCTCTTCCCTGGTTGAACTGCCGGGCTCGAGCATTTCCAGTTGCTGTCTCATCCTCTCCCTGTCGGTTGTAAAGATGAGGCTGGTCCCGTCATCAAACCAGAGTTTATAGATTTCGTCCATGGGCCTGACATTCAGTTCTTCCATCTTCACCCCCAGTGATCCGAGCACATCACGGTAGACTTCCGGCATGAGCATCATGGTTGCTCCCACGTCAAACCGGTGTCCGTCACGGATTATCTGCCCGCATCTGCCTCCTGCAGAGATGTTTTTCTCAAACACATCAACACTGTATCCGTGTTCAGCCAGGGAAAGTGCTGTAGCTATGCCCCCTATGCCGGCGCCTATTACCAGCGCCGTTCCATTACCAGCCATCAGGTATATAATTAATTGGTGTTTATTCCCGTTTCAGGATGCCATTTAAGGTATCCACACAACAAATATATGAACAAACTGCCGGATGAAACCTGAGGCATGTTGGCCAACTGCGGTATATGGCAGGTGAATGGCGGAAAAACTACCGCCGGATATTAGGTTGAGGCTTAAAGGTGGCAGCGCCTGACGGCAAATCCTGCCGTTAATGTCAGGCGGGCTACCAGAGATGGTGTACCAGTGGCTTTATCTCCTCATCATAGATGGCATTGACTGCCTTCAACTGTTCGGGGGTAAAGCCCGGGAAGGCTGCCGTGTTGAGGTTTGACCTCACCTGGTCGGCAGAGGATGCTCCGGGGATGATGCAGCTGACCTCTTTGCTCTGCAGGATCCAATGCAGTGCCACCTGCACCAGCCGGGTGTTTTCAGGGA
This sequence comes from Bacteroidales bacterium, assembly GCA_012514255.1. The sequence goes on from JAAZAP010000345.1 coordinate 4,780, forward strand.
AGAGTGCCCTTAGTCTTGTCACGGCTTTGAGTCCCTTGTCATAGGGCACACCAGCGAAAGTCTCGCCCTTATCAAAGAAGAGGCCGGTACGATTAAAGAAACGGTGGTCTCCCGGGGCAAAGCGGGTGTCAGGACCGAACTTGCCGGAGAGGAGGCCGCTGGCCAGCGGTACGCGGATAATCACCCCGATGTTCTTCTCTGCAGCCATACTGAAGAACCGCTCGCGGGGGCGCTGCCGGAAGATGTTATATATCATCTGTACGGTTGTGACGTTTTCGTATTCGATGGCTTTGATTGCCTCCTCTACCTTCTCAACGCTGACGCCGAGGTTGAGGATCTTGCCCTCCTGTTTCAGCTTTTCAAACTCACCGAAGATCTCCGGCCTGTAATAAACCTCCGTGGGAGGGCAATGGAGCTGGATCAGGTCAATGCAATCACTCCCGAGCCTTTTCAGGGAGTCCTCAACGTAACCGCGCAGGACTTCAGGTGTGTATCCCTTATTTACATGGGGATTAATCTGTCTGCCGCACTTCGTGGCAATACGCACCGCAGCACCCGATTCACGGACGGTTTTGCCTACGGCCTTTTCGCTCTCACCGTCGGAATATACGTCGGCAGTATCAATGAAATTGACTCCGTTGTCAATGGCTTCGCGGATTATTGATTCAGCCAGGGAGTGATCGAACTTCGATCCCCACCTGCCACCAACCTGCCATGTCCCGAGAGAAATCTCCGAGACCTCAAATCCTGTCTTTCCCAGTTTTCTGTAATTCATCTTTCCGTTTTTTTTGTTAATACTGGTTTGTTTTGTCACCTGCTGTAAAATGATATGCTGATTCCTGCCGTAAGGGGATTGAACCTGATGGCGCTGTCAGTTGTGATGCGGTTTCCGTCAGACCGGATCCAGGGCTTCCGGTGCAGTTTGACCGCGTAGCCTCCGAAGATGCCTATTGACCAGTAGTCGCTCATCCCGCGGTTGCCGTTGTACATAAGGTATTCAAGGTTAAGGCCGGCTACGGCAATGGTCTGGTTGAACCGCAGATCGGTCTCCTTCTCCCGGAGATAGTTTTCCAGTGGTACTTTGCTTTCTGCGGGGTAATTGCGGAGCCTGCATTTAATCCATCTGAGAGAGATCAGGGGAGTCATCCTGATCCTGCGTGAACTGATCATGTCATAGCCCAGGTTGAGTTTGAAGAGAGTGTTGTTGAGGTCAACCACCAGGGTGTCATAGTCTTCCTTGTATCTGTAGCCTATGCCTATGCCAAATCCTGTATAGAAACGGGAGAACGAGGCTCCTATCTCAGCACCGGTTACAGCGAAGTAGTCCATCACCTCCGTGTTGTGACTGCCCAGCAGGCCGGTGAACTCGGAAAAGTCGGTCAGGATGGCATCAAAGCCAATGGCAGATCTGGTGACAACACTCGATGCCGGAGTTAATTCAGCGTCATCTGCCCAGGCATCGGCTTCCAGGTACATCGGAACAAGGGTGATTCTGACCGGCATTATCGTAGTTTCATCAATTTCGACCTCTGCCGGGATGAATCCGGGACAGGTGACTGAGAGCGTATGTTCACTCTCAGGATCAAGTATGAGATTAAATACGCCGTCCATATCAGAAGCAGTGCAGTTGGCACTGCCGGCCTGGCAGACCCTGACCCCAACGATCGGGACGTTGCGGTGGTCCGCCACCGTTCCCTTCACGGCTGTTCCCTGTGATAATACCGGCAGTGACAGGATTGCCAGCAGTAGTATTATCTGGAGGCGGCGATAAAGGATGATCATATTATGCATCTCTGCGCTTTTGTTGTATAAAGATCAGACACTGACACTATTTCCCGGCATAAGGTGAGAGGAGATTCCTTTCTGGCAGTTGAAGGTCCGGAATCAGCCACCGTCATGCAAAACAAAATTAAGTAAAAAGTGCTAAAAAAAGCAACCCCGGCAAAAATGCCGGGGTTACATAAATTAATCGGGTGGAGCTAACCCGGTGTCAGAACACTACCTTGAATTCAACCCTTCTGTTCCTGGTCCTTCCCGCAGCAGTATTGTTGTCTGCGATAGGGGTGGTTTCACCATAGCCCTGGGAGGTCATCCTGGCCGGATCAATACCTTTGTCTGCCAGGTATTTCTTCACGGCAGCGGCTCTTCTCTGTGACAGATCGAGGTTCATAGCGTCGTCACCCACATTGTCCGTATGTCCGTTGATCTCGAGGTTATAAACCGGATTATCATTCATCACATTCACCACATTATTGAGAATCGCGTATGATGAAGGCCTGATAATATCCTTGCCTGTTTCGAACAGTATCCCTGTAAGAGCCTGGGTAAAGACCTTTATGACCTCCTCCTTCACTTCGGGGCATCCCTTGTTGGCTGCTATACCTGCCTCATCCGGGCACCTGTCATCAATATCAGCCACCCCGTCACCGTCTGAATCGGGACATCCTTTTAGCTGCACGGGACCTTTGTCAGTGGGGCAGCGGTCATCGGCATCGGTAATGCCGTCACCATCTGTGTCAGGACATCCGTCTAATTCAGCCAGTCCCTTGACATTCGGGCACTTGTCGTCATTGTCTGCAATACCATCACCGTCGCTGTCAGGGCAACCCAGTAACGCTGGCAGTCCTTTCACTTCGGGGCATTTATCCACGGCATCCTCAATGCCGTCACCGTCAGTGTCGGGGCATCCGCTGAAAGCTTCCAGTCCTGCTGCCCTGGGGCACTTGTCCATATAATCGGGCACACCATCGCCATCGCTGTCAAACGGGCAACCGTCAGGCCCGACACTTACGCCGGCAGGTGTGTCGGGACACCTGTCAAGCTTGTCACTGACTCCGTCACCGTCGCTGTCCCTGGGCTTGCCGAATGAAAAGACAAGTCCTACTGCATGGGAGAGGAAGTGATCATTTTTTTCAGGCTCGATCTCCAGGTCACGGTTGTCACCGCCAGTGAAATTATATAGTACCTGGTACTGAAGAGCGAATCCCGGTGTGATGTTAATCCTGACACCACCTCCCAGAGGAATTATTGCATCCCAGCCGTCAACCCTTGTTCTTCCTGATTCTCCTGCAAAGCTGGCAAAGCCAAATCCTCCGGTAAGGAAAGGTGCTATCAGGGCATCCTCCTTTAAAAGATAACCGTTATTGAGCTTATACCTCAGCAACAGTGCCCCGTCGGTCTTATCTGCAAGGAAGTTACTTGCAGATGACTCGTAGTAACCGTAAGCGCCATATTCAGCCTGGAGGGCAAGGTCAAATGACGGACACAGGTAGCGGCTTAACTGCAAGGCTCCATGGAAATAGAACGGATCCCACTCGTTGATTCCGCTGCCCAGATCTCCGATATATACAGTTTTACCCCCAAAGAATCCGAGTGACCATTTCTGGTCCGGGTTCTGAGCTGATACTCCCGCAACCAGGAGAGTTAGAAAAATCATAGATAGTAATTTTTTCATGCTTTTAGTTTTAGTTGTGTTATTTGCCTGTAAATATTGATTGTATTTTTTCTGGCAGATTGATCATATTATTAGTTAATGACCTAATAAATAGTATCATGGCAGGCAAAAAAAATAAAGGTCTCGGGATTAGTGCAGTACTAAGCTATACAAAAATTAAGAGAGATGCAAAGTTATTTTAATATTTGGGTGCAGGCAGACATTAGAGTCCATCTTTCTCTTCCGTGAAATAATTTTAGGGCAACGGATCCGCCTGCCTTCTGCCACGGCCAGACTGACAGTCGCCTCTGCCGGAGTGGCGGCAGGCCAGGGTCAGACTGATATCATTTCTGATATTCTGTCTGACGTTATTGCTTTTGTTTAGAGTGTATGTTAATGCCCGGAATCTGTAAAACATCTTTTCTCCCTCCGGGAAAATATTATTTTTAAGCTCTGAACCAATTCTTGTTTGACTATGAAAAGAACAATAGTCCTGATTGCGCTCCTGGCGCTGGCGATGCAGGCATCTCCGCAGGAAAAGAAGGTCATGACAATTGATGACCTGGTAAGCTGGAACCGTATTACGGAAAGGGTCATCTCTGAAGACGGCTCACTGATAGCCTTCAAAACGGAGCCTTCGCAGGGCGATCCGGTCATTACCCTTTATGGTGGCAACGGAGATCTGAAGGCAACATTCAACTGTGCCACAGCAGCCACCATCTCATCCGATTCACGGTTTCTCTTTTTCACGATAAAGCCGCCCGAGGCGGAGATCAGGGAGTTGAAACTAAAGAAGACGAAAAAGGATGATATGCCACTTGACAAACTGGGTATATACAATGTGGCTGCCGGCGTGACTGACACGGTTGAGAGGCTGAAGTCATACAAGGTGCCCTCTAAGTGGTCTGGCTGGATTGCGTGGCAGATTGAACCGCTTAAGGAGAAGCCGGGTGCACCTGCAGATTCTGCCGCCGCAGGCAACAGGGATGGTAAGGGAAAGAAGCCCAAAAGTGAATCGGCTGACAACGGCTATACCCTTTTTATCAGGAATCTTGACAGCGACCGGACGGATACGGTCAGGTTCGTGACAGAATATATCTTCGCGGAGGAGGCGGAAAAGCTGATGTATGCAACCACCGGCGAGGACAGCATCATGGAACCCGAGGTGGCAATCCTGGGCCTTAAGAAAAGCGATAAGAGTGTGCTTTATTCCGGGAAAGCGAAGTATAAGCAGCTCTCTATGGACAAGAAAGGGGAGAGGGCAGCATTTATCCTCTCATTTGATGAGACCGACAAGGTTGGCAACAATTATTCACTCTGTTACTGGAATGGTAAGGGGCTTGCGTCAGTGGCTGCCACCAGTGGTACTGAAGGCATCCCAGAGGGATGGATAGTAAATGAGAATGCCAGGCTGACCTTCGCGGAGAACTCGCCGCGACTGTTCTTCGGCACATCACCGGCATACCAGGTAAAGGATACTACCCTCCTTGATGAGGACCGTGCCAATGTTGACGTCTGGCACTGGTCAGAGGGAGTACTGCAGAGCGCACAGGTGGTGCGCAGGGCACGTGAGATGAAAAAAACATACACAGCGGTCTATCATGCAGACAGGGGGAAGGTTGTTCAACTGGCCACTGCCACTATGCCAGACCTGATGTTGCCTGACAAGGGTGACGGTCAGAAAGCTGTCGGTCTATCTTCCCTCCCGTATGACCTGGAGTCGATGTGGGATGGCAGAGGGGCCAGTGACATTTGGATTGTTGATATCAACACCGGCTACGCGGAAAAAATAAAGGAGCAGCTCAGGGCAAGGATGCGTTTCTCTCCTGCAGGGAAGTACCTTTGCTGGTACCACCAGGCTGACAGCTCATGGTATGCATGGGACGTTGCCGGCGCCAGGGAGACACGGCTTACCACCCCGTCAACACTTAAGGTGTGGAATGAACTAAATGATGTACCTGATCTGCCCGGCTCCTACCCCGCGGCAGGGTGGCTCAAGGATGACAAAGCCTTTCTTGTCTCTGACAGGTATGATATCTGGTCTCTTGACCCGGCAGCAGGGCGTGCACCGCAGAATATAACCCGGAACGGCAGGCAGGAAGGGATCAGGTACCGGATGCTCGACTTTGATCCTGATAACAACTATATTGATCCGGCGGAAAGACAGTATCTTATAGGAGTCAGTGAGTCAACCAGGGACGAAGGCTTCTATTCTATGGATTTACGTAAGAAGGATGCCCCGGCCTGGCTTACGGGAGGCAGTTACAGCCTGGGTACACCAGTAAAGGCCAGGAAGGCTGACCGTCTGATCTACACGAAGGAAAATTTCGGACTCTTTCCTGACTATCTGCTCTCAGACCTGTCATTCACGACGGAGAAGCGGCTGACAGATGCCAATCCTCAGCAGAAGGACTATCTGTGGGGCACGGCAGAGGTGGTGAGATGGACATCACTTGACGGGCAGCCGCTGGAGGGGTTACTATACAAGCCGGAGAACTATGATCCGGCGAAAAAGTACCCGATGATTGTTAACTTCTACGAAAAGAGTTCCACAGAGCTTAACCGGCATCGTATACCGGAGCCCGGCAGGTCAACAATTGACTATCATTACTACACCAGCAACGGTTATCTGATCTTCAATCCCGATGTCTATTATGTTGACGGTTACCCGGGGCAGAGCGCATTCAACTGCGTGATGCCGGGTATCATGGCTCTTATTGAAAAGGGTTTTGTTGATGAGAAGCGAGTAGGAGCCCAGGGGCACAGCTGGGGAGGATACCAGGTAGCATACCTGGCCACCCGCACAAAGCTCTTTGCTGCCATTGAGTCGGGGGCCCCGGTGGTCAACATGTACAGCGCCTACGGAGGCATACGATGGGCGACAGGCCTCAACCGTTCAATGCAGTACGAGCATCAGCAGAGCCGCATAGGTGCCAACATCTGGGAGGCGCCGTATCTGTACTGGGAGAACTCGCCCCTGTTTGCCATAGACAAGATTGAGACCCCGATACTGATCATGGCCAATGATAATGACGGCCATGTGCCCTGGTGGCAGGGGATTGAATTCTTCATCGCCATGAGGAGGCTGGGCAAACCCTCCTGGCTTCTGAACTACAATGGTGAGCCCCACTGGCCGCTGAAGCTGCCCAACCGTATAGACTTCCAGAAGAGGATGGCACAGTTCTTCCATCACTATCTGAAGGGTGAGCCGATGCCTGTCTGGATGAAAGAGGGTGTGCCGGCTACCGAAAAGGAGTTTACGCTGGGATACTGACAACAATTACAGTACGATACAGGCCAGGGGCAAAACCGGACGATCCGGCCCCTGTCACCGCAAACGTCTGTCCCGGGCCCTCATCCCGGGACAGATGCTTATATACCTCCATGTTCCGAAAGCAAGTTTTTAATTAAATGATTAACAATTTATTGCAAATAGTTGTTGAGGTATTGTATAGGTATGATGCAATGAATTTTTTTATGATGAGAAAATCAAACGACTGAGTTATTTGTTAACAGGTGGCTGACTCTTCATAACTTGGTTAAAAATCTGACCGCAATGAAAGAATTCTTAACTGTTCTGTTTTTGTTCCTTTTCGGCTCTGGAGTTGTCTCAGCCCAGGTGACTGTAAAGGGGACGATAGTGGATGATCAGAACATACCCCTGCCGGGTGTATCGGTTCTGGTCAAGCACACTTACAGGGGCACGATGTCTGATTCTGACGGATCATACAGCATCACGGCCACTCCGACCGACACACTCGTGTTTTCGATGGTGGGTATGGTGACGCAGGAGATGGCAGTCGGATCCCGCACACAGATAGACGTTGTTCTGGCAACTGAGACCACTGTAATGGATGAAGTGGTGGTAATAGGTTACGGGACTGTCCGAAAGAGTGATCTTACCGGGTCGGTGAGTTCTGTGAAGACGGATGATCTGCTTAAGGTCACCTCACTTAATGCCGAGCAGGGCCTGCAGGGTAAGGTTACCGGGGTGCAGGTGATAAGCACCAGTGGAGCTCCCGGGGCAGGAGCTGCTGTCAGGGTGCGGGGTGTAGGCACATTCAATAACTCTGCACCGATATTTGTTGTTGATGGTGTAATTCTTGATGATATCTCATTTCTCAACTCTGCCGACATTGCTTCCATGGAGGTGTTGAAGGATGCCTCCGCAACGGCCATATACGGATCCAGGGGAGCCAACGGTGTAATTATCATAAGCACCAAAACAGGCGCAGTAGGTCAGGAGAAGGCAAGCTTTAACGTCAGTTCCGAGTTCGGTATACAGCACCTTGCAAGGAAGATTGACCTCCTTAGCGGGAGAGAGTTCGCCATTGTTTCAAATGAGATCATTCCGGGATCATACAATAATGTTGACCTGGTACCCAATACTGACTGGCAGGATCTTGTATTCTCCACTGCCCCGATACACAATCACCAGCTCTCCGTGACCGGTGCTACCGATCTCACACAGTATTATGTCGGGATAGGAGCATTCATTCAGGATGGTATAATTGACAAGTCTGACTACAGCCGTATAACTCTCAAGCTGAACAACACCTATAATCTAACGCCGTTCCTGAAGCTGGGGAACAATCTTACCATAGCGCCATACACGCAGCAGAATGCCCCCAACGTTACCTATGCCGTTTACCGCGCACAACCGGTACTTGAGCCTTTTTACGATAACGGTGACTATGCTGTTGTATACAACGTGGGAAATCCCCTGGCCTCCCTGGAATATTCAAATGATTTCAGGAAAGGTGTCAGGGGTGTTGGCAACATCTTTGCAGAAGCTTCATTCCTGGAGGCCTTTACAGTCAGGTCAAGTTTTGGAATTGATGCTTCCTATAACAAATCAACCAGTTTTACACCTGCTTATACGGTATATAATCCTGACGGCACGGCATCCCAGCAGCAGAATGTGCTTAGTGACATCTATAAGGGCAGCTCCGAGAATATGAACTGGCTGTGGGAGAACACTGTCAGCTACAGGAATACATTTGCCGAAATACATTCAATAGATCTTGTTGCTGGCTTCACCATGCAGGAATCTTCATCTGAGTTCACCAGCATACCCGGTGAGAATGTTTTGCGTGACGGCCGGGACTTCTGGTACATCAGCCCGTCTTACATCTATGATCCGGCAAACAATGTGAACACAATCCAGTCGATCTCCAACGGAGTGGATGCCGGCCTTTACTACTCGATGATGTCATACCTGTTCAGGACCAATTATACCTTAAGCAACAAGTACATAATTACTGTAACCTTCCGTCGTGACGGCTCCTCGAAGTTCACGGAGGAGAACCGCTTTTCAAATTTCCCCTCGGTGGCATTTGGATGGAATATCGGGAATGAGGATTTTATGAAACCGGTGGACTGGATTTCAAAACTGAAGCTTCGTGCCAGTTGGGGTATCATTGGCAATGAGAAGATAAGCTATTTTGACCGGTATGCCCGTGTTCAGTCATCGATTATTGCCGTTCTGGGCAATCCTGATGCACCTGTTCCTGCTGCCACCTATGGCAAGAGCGGCAATCCTGACCTGAAATGGGAGAGCACAACTCAGACAGATATTGGTGCTGAGATTGGACTTTTAGCCAACAGGCTGACAGGTGAATTTGATTTCTACAACCGGGTTACAAATGACATCCTTGTTGAGCTCTCCACACCTGGTCACCTGGGAAACGGACAGGGCCAAAGAGTACGTTATAATGCTGCTTCAGTTCTCAACAGGGGATTTGAGTTCAGCATCAACTGGAGAGAGAAGGTCGGTGACATAACATATTCTGCCGGATTCCTGGGATCAACGATTCACAACGAGGTTCTCGAGATTGGAGGGAACAGCGGAGTTGATTCCACGCTTATCGGTGGTTATCTGGGCGACGGCAGGCCTGTGACTCTCAGCAGGGTGGGATTGCCTATTGGAGCTTTCTACGGATACAAAACTGACGGCATATTCCAAAGTGAGGAAGAGCTGGCAGCTTACCCGCACTCATCACAGGCCGGGATTGGAGATCTGAGGTTTGTGGATGTAACGGACGACGGTATCCTGGACGGACGTGACCGTACCTATATCGGATCACCTATTCCTAAATTAATTTTTGGGTTCAACGGAATGATAGAGTACAAAGGGCTCGACTTCGGCATTGATTTCCAGGGTCAGACAGGGAACAAAATCTTCAACGGGAAGGAGGTTGTTCGCCCTGATCCATACAACTTTGAGCAGCATGTCTTTGACCGGTGGACCGGCGCTGGAACAAGCAACACAGAGCCAAGGCCATCATTTGGAGGATACAATTTTACACCCTCTGACAGGTTTATTCATGACGGCTCCTTCCTGCGACTAAGAAGTGTTACACTTGGATACACTCTGCCGGCTTCCGTCTCACAGAAAGCACTGATACAGCAACTAAGAGTCTACCTCAAGGGAACAAACCTCTACACCCTTACAAAATTCACCGGATACACTCCGGAGATAGGAAGCTATGATGTACTATCCAACGGGATAGACTACGGAGCTTATCCGATCACATCTACTTATTCAATTGGTGTTAACCTGCAATTCTAAGAAAGATGAAAACCAAAATAACAGTATCGCTTCTTCTTGTTGCATCCCTGTTAATTGCCACGGGGTGTGAAGATTTCCTGCAGAAGGATCCGCAGGGTGAACTGACGCAGGAGGCATTCCCGGAAACGGCAACGGATGCATTGCTTGCCACAAATGCGGTTTATGTCTCAGTGCGCAACTGGGCATATCATTCAGGCGGTTATCCTATCATGGACATTATGTCTGATGATGCCCACAAGGGCAGCAATCCGAATGACCAGTTGCCGACAATAGGGCCGTACGAGACTTTTTCATATACTACCACACAGGACGGTCTTGACCGTTGGTGGAGTGCCCTTTATGAGGGGATCAAGCGAGCCAATGTGGTACTTGAAAAGGTGCCGGGGATAGACATGGATATTGATCTGCGCAACAGGTATCTGGCTGAGGCCAGTTTTCTCAGGGGGCTCTATTACTTTGATCTCGTCAGGGCTTATGGAGGGGTGCCGAAGGTTACCACCACAACACCTGAAACAAAAATTACACGCTCAACTGCAAATGAGATCTATGAACTGGTAATCTCAGACCTGGAATTTGCAGCACAGAATCTCCCGGAAAAGAGTTTCTACGGTCCGGAGGATGCCGGTCGCGCAACCAGGGGCGCTGCCAAGGCTCTCCTGGCTAGGGTTTATCTCTTCCTTGGCGATTTCGAGAACGTTGAGAAGTATGCTCTTGAAGTCATCATCTCGGATGAGTATGATCTTGAGCCGGTCTTTGCCGATGCCAACGGCGTTAATGGTGAACACGGAGTGGAGTCGGTCTTCGAGATAGGTGCCATGGAGGTTGAAGGTGCAGGAGGCAACCAATACGCCAATACCCAGGGGGTGAGAGGATCACCAAACAGGGGATGGGGATTCAACAGGCCTTCACTTGATCTCCGCAACTCATTTGAACCTGATGATCCGCGCCTGGATGCCACGATCATCGATCTTGGTGAGACTCTTGATGGCATTCTTATCATTGGTGACGGAACCACTCCGGATGAGGTTCTGGACAATGGTACTGTGGTTGAGGTTGAGTGCTATAACCAGAAGGTGTGGTACCCCGGTACCAACACTATCACCCAGTGGGGTCACAACCGCAGGCTGATACGCTATGCCGATGTTCTTCTGATGGCTGCAGAAGCCCTGAACGAAAACGACAATCCCGATGATGCACTTCTTTATCTCAACGAGGTCCGGGCACGTGCCAGGGAGGGCAACAGCTCAATCCTTCCTGACATCACAGTGACTGATAAGGGTGAACTGAGGAGTATTATCCTTGATGAAAGACGTCATGAGCTGGCTCTCGAAGGACACAGGTTCTGGGACCTGGTGCGCAGCGGCAGGGCAGCAGCCGTACTAGGCCCCCTGGGCTTTGAGACAGGAAAGCATGAGCTCTTCCCGATACCTCAGAACGAAATCGACATATCCCAGGGATCTCTTCAACAGAATCCCAACTGGTAAATAATCATGGTAAAACAATTGAATGTCAAATTTTAAAATTAAAGTTTATGAGAACAAAACATCTTTTTACTAATCTTCTTCTTCTTGTTGCAGCATTCTCACTTATGCTCACAAGCTGCAAGAAAGATCCCGAGCCGCTGGCTCTGGAGTCACTCATGGCCGGGACCATTGACCTGAACGGTGCCACTTCGCCTACGAATGTGCCTGTCAATCCAACCATCGTTGCTACCTTCAACGTTGATGTTGATCCTGCAACAGCTACAGCATCAACAATAACCATGGTTCAGGATTATGATGATGCTCCCATTGCTCTGAACATCACAGCATCGGGAAACACCATCACAATTGCTCCGCAGTCCGGCCTGGGCACGGGTGCTCTTTATCAGCTCAGCTTTGGAGCAGGCCTCAAGTCTGTTGATGCCCTTGCCATTACACCTCTTCAGAGGACCTTCACCACCGAGGGTACTTTTGCTCCGGCAGGTGCCATTGCCCACTTTACCTTTGAGGACAATGCCAATGATATAATCGGGGCCTGGGATCCGGCTGCCGGGGGCATAATTGACATTACCTACACTGCTTCCAGAAACGCTGCTGCAGGTAAGGCTGCCACATTCAACGGTTCCACAAGCCTTATTGAAATACCTAATGGTGATCTCTTGATGAATACCAACAGCTTTACTGTATCCTTCTGGATGAAAACCAATTCAGAAGGCAAGACCAACAATCATTTCGTGATGGGTCTGGCCGGATGGAACGGATTCCAGTATGAGGTCTACGGAGCTTACGACGGTTCTAAGTTCGCAGTTCAGTATGAATATCCGGGAGGCACGGCATCAGAAGACATGTGGTTCCCTGCACTTGCTGATTTGGGCTGGAAAGGTTGGACCTATGCCAAGAGCCTGACAGCAGCTGAAATGATGGCATTGCTCAAGGATGCATGGATTAATATAGTCTATACCTTCAATGGTCCGACAAAGGTTGGTACACTCTATTTCAATGGCCAGAAGATGAAATCATTCGACTTCAATCTGTGGGATGCTACTGACAACAAGAGCAAGATTACCGGTCTTAAGTATGCCGGCTTGCCTGCAGGCAACCAGCTTGCCCTTGGATTCATCCAGAGCAGGACCAAGACCATAACCGATGATTGGGCTGATTATTCTAATCCTGAAAACCAGCACTTCAAGGGCCAGCTTGATGACATCCGCTTCTGGCACAAGGCAATCACTGAGAATGAGGTTCTCCTGATGTACAACTCAGAGAAGCCGTAAAATTTCAGTTTCAGTTACTGAGAAAGAGGGTCCCGGCAAGAGCCCGGACCCTCTCTTTTACAACACAATTCTATTATGCGCAACAGGATATCCGTAGCTTGGCCTGTCATTCTCTTGCTGCTTGCCCTCTCCTGTGACAGGAATGATCCCGGGGGTGATCCGGGATTTGTCCAGCTTGTCAGGGCCAGGGTGGGAACTGATTATCTTGACCTGAACAGGATTGTGCCGGACATTCCCGTGGACAAGAATGCTGTGATTGAGTTCAGCAATGTACTTGACACCGCTTCCGCAAGGGAGAGCGTTCTCCTTAAGAAGGTAGGTATAACTGGGGTACCTGCATCAGTATCATTCATGGATGAGAACAGGACTATTGTATTGCAGCCCTCGGGTAACCTGGATCACTATGCGGAATATACGCTGGAGATTACCTCATCACTAAGAGGCGCAAACCGCGAGACTTTTCCCGGCGTGACCTACAGTTTCACAACGGTGAACGGGAAAATGCTGATAACCTCAATCACAGTCAACGGACAGACCTTTATGCCTCCGGCGAATCCCCGCAATGTCAGCCTGGCAACCGTATCTATCGTTTCCGATTTTTCGGAAGCGCTGAATCCGGCCGATTACCAGGGGTACTTTTACATCCCGGCTCCGGTTCAGTATGCCCTTTCCGAAGGCAATAAAAGGGTTACAATTACAACCACTGCGCCGCTCGACTATTACAAAAAATATTCACTTACAATCACTACAGGGCTGAAGGGACTCAATGGCTTTACATTTGACGGGTTCACAAACAGTTTCTATACCGGGCTGGATCCTCAGCCCAAGTTTCCGCTGATAAGTGACGATGAACTGCTTGACCTGATTCAGCGCCAGACCTTTAAGTACTTCTATGACTTTGCCCATCCTGTTAGCGGGCTGGCGCGGGAGCGAAACACTTCAGGGGATGTGGTCACCATCGGGGGTTCAGGATTTGGTATCATGGCCCTGGTTGTTGCCATGGAGAGAGGATTCATCACGAGGGCAGAAGGCCTTGCACACATGGATAAGATACTTGACTTTCTGGAGACGTGTGACCGTTACCACGGTGTCTGGCCCCACTGGCTCAACGGTTCCACGGGCAGCATCGTGCCATTCAGTGAAAGGGATAACGGCGGAGACCTGGTTGAGAGCTCGTTCATGATCCAGGGTCTGATCACCTTCAGGCAGTACCTTGATCCCGGTATCTCCACCGAACAGCAGCTTGTTGAGCGCATTAATGCTCTCTGGCAGGCGGTTGAGTATGACTTCTTTACACAGGGCCAGAATGCACTTTACTGGCACTGGTCGCCCGATTACGGCTTCCAGATGAACATGCTTCTCCGTGGGTACAATGAGACACTGATTTGCTATGTGCTGGGAGCCGGATCACCAACACATACCATCAGCAGGGATACATACAGGTACGGATACATGAATGACGGTGCCATCCTTAACGGCAACAGTTATTACGGTATTACACTGCCAATGGGAGGGGCTTACGGCGGACCGCTCTTCTTCACGCACTATTCGTTCCTGGGTCTTGACCCGCGAAAACTGGAAGACACCTATGTCAATTACCTGGAGCAGAATATTGCACTCTCCCTTATCAACTGGAAACATTGTGAGACCAATCCCTTCAGTTATGTCGGGTACAGCGATGAATGCTGGGGCCTCACTGCCAGTGACAACCATGAGGGCTACAGCGCTCACTCGCCAACGAATGACCTGGGAGTCATTACTCCGACAGCAGCAATATCGTCACTGCCCTATACTCCTGAACAGTCAATGGATGCCATCAGGCACTTCTATTACATCCTGGGTGACAGACTCTGGGGCGAGTACGGATTTTATGATGCATTCAATGTTACGGAAGGGTGGTGGGCCACATCTTATATTGCCATTGACCAGGGCCCCATTATTTGCATGATTGAGAATTACCGGACAGGATTACTCTGGGAGCTGTTCATGTCAGCCCCGGAGGTGCAGGCCGGCCTCGATAAACTGGGATTTACATATTGAAAGCCTATGAAAAAGATATACTCTATATTGGTTGCGGCACTAATGCTGGTCGCATGCAACGTTCCTCAGCAGGCGACATATCGTTCCCAGGGCAATGTTAATTATCCTCTGACAGCTGAAGATGAAGCAATGCTTGACTCCATTCAGAAAAAGACCTTTCTCTTTTTCATGGGAGAGCATCACCCGGAGTGGGGTATAGTGAAGGATCGTTCCGCGGCCTGGGCCCCGGCAAGCATCGCATCAACGGGGTTCGGAATCCCTTCGTTTGCCGTGGGGATCGAACGTGGATGGATAACCCGTGAGGAGGCAGCCAGGATAACCCTGAACATGATGAATTTCTTCGTGAATTCTCTGCAGAGCGCCGATACGCTGGCTACCGGTTACAGGGGATTTTTCTACCACTTTCTCCGTACGGACACCGGCCTCAGGGAATGGCGATGTGAGCTCTCCTCGGTGGATACCGGCCTGTTAATGATGGGAATACTTTTTGCACGAAATTATTATGACCGTGACAATAAGACGGAAAAAGAGATCCGGTCACAGGCATCACTGCTACTTGGAAATATCGACTGGGATTTCATGCTGATGCCTGACACGGGTGACTACGCCAGACAGATATCGATGGGATGGCACCCTGAAACAGGCCTTCATCACATGGGATGGAGTGGCTACAACGAGGCGCTCTTCCTCTATATCCTGGCAGCAGGCACAGGGCTTGAAAATGCAAAAGAGAGCTACAGGTCGTGGCTGAGTTCATATAAGTGGCAGACACCCTATGAAGGACTGTCGCATGTGGCTTTCCCACCCCTTTTCGGACACCAGTTCTCACACTGTTTTATTGATTTCAGGGGATTGGCTGATGAGTACATGCGCGAAAAGGGGATTGACTATTTCGAAAACTCACGCCGGGCAACATATGTACAACGGCAATATGCCATCGACAATCCTCACGGTTGGGCCGGGTATGATTCGCTCTGCTGGGGTATCACGGCAAGCGACGGGCCGGGAGACACATACAATTTCGGTGACAGGGAGTTCCTGGGTTATGCCGGAAGAGGTACGAGCGGACCCGATTACAACTATTTTGATGACGGCACAATTGCTCCTTATGGTCCCCTCTCTTCACTCCCCTTTGCGCCTGAGATAGTCATCCCGACAATCAGATCAATCAATGAAAAGCTGGGAGACAGCATCTGGGGCAGATACGGATATTACGATTCGTTCAACCTGACCGCAGGATGGGTTAATGACGATTTCATAGGCATTGATCAGGGCCCCTTGCTGATAATGATTGAGAACTTCAGGTCCGGGCTGGTATGGAGGTATGTAATGAAAGACCCGGTGATACAGGAAGGCCTTGACAAACTTGGATTTGCATACCTGTAACCTGTTGACGGTGAGGTTTGCGGCGACTGTGCTTGTTGTCAGTCGGCTGAAATGTTCACAACGCCCCTGGTCAGTGACCGCCGGATCCAGGGCTCACGGTGACACTGATGAGCAAATGCCCGCAGCGGATTTTGAAGTGAAAGCCCGACTAACATTACAAGCATGAATAAGCTCATATCAAGACCGGGAATAGTTCTGTATCTGCTGTTGGTGATTGCAACTGGCGTTACAGGCCAGCAGAGAACACTTGAAGAGTTTGAGGATACGGCCGGCTGGTCATATAACATCTCTGACGGGGTCACGCTCACCACCTCGGCGGAGAGGGGAGTAACCGGCAAAGCCATCAGGATTGATTATAATTTCACTGAGGGGACAGGATTTGGCGGTATTCAGAAGCTCTTCCCCGTTGAACTGCCGGAAAATTATGAGTTCACATTCTGGCTCAGGGCTGAGTCACCCCCGAACAATTTCGAGATCAAGTTCATAGACAGTACAGGGAACAATGTCTGGTGGGTCAATAACCGAAACTATGATTTTCCCAGGGAATGGACAAAGGTCCGCATCAAAAGGCGCCATATCAGCTTTGCATGGGGCCCGGTTGAAGATCATGAGCTCAGGAGAGTTGACAGGATTGAGTTTACGGTAGCTTCTTTTGTAGGAGGCAAAGGGACACTATGGCTTGATGACCTTAAGTTTGAACCCCTGTCTCCGGAGACAGATTTCTGGCCGGAACCGGTTGTCAAAGCCTCATCGTCAGTCAGGGGGCACAAACCTTCAATGATTGCAGACGGTTCCGGTGAATCCTGCTGGCGGAGCAGGAAAGGAGGGAAGCAGAGTATCACCTTTGATTTCAGAGGAAGACGCGAGTTCGGAGGGTTGCTTATAGAATGGCTCGAAGGAAGCCATGCCGCGGCTTTTGACGTCCTGTTGTCGTCTGACGGCAACAGATGGGAGAAAGCATATTCAGTCAGTCCCAACCGCGGAAGCACAAGTATGATATCTCTTCCGGAAGCGGAGGCAGGATACCTGAGGGTTGATCTTCTGAAGCCGGCCAACGGCAGAACCTATGGCATCAGGGAGATAAAGATTCCTGCCGTGAAGAGCACCCTTACTCCCAATGATTTCATTATGTATGCTGCCAAAAATTCTCCCGAAGGCAGTTACCCTGATTATTTCAGCGGCCGTGCCTCATACTGGACTGTTACAGGTGTGAGCGGTGACACAAAGGAAGCGTTGATAAGTGAGGATGGCATGGTGGAGGCGGAGAAGGCACGCTTTTCCCTGGAACCCATGCTGAAGATCGGGGACACCCTTTTGAATCACAGCAACGTGCAGTCTGTTCAGGGCATGGGATTCCCGGGATATACCGGAGAATTTGCCTTTCTTCCCTCCGTGGAGTGGCAGCACAGCGGGATCAGATTTGTGACCGGGGTCTCATCGGGCGGTGGCCCCAATGACGACTCAGAGCTTTACATCGGGTACAGGTTCGAAAACATAACTGACGGGCCGGTTGAATTTGAGTTTTACCTTTTGCTGCGCCCGTTCCAGGTTAATCCTTATTACCAGTTCCTGAACACTGTAGGGGGTGTCGGCAGGATAATGACAATAAAAGAGATCAGCAAAGGCCTCATATCTGTTGACGGGAAGCCGGTCCGTCTGACAGAAGAGTATGAAGCATTCGGCGCCGCGAAGTTTGACGAGGGCAACCCGGTTGAGATGATCCGGAAAGGGGAGATGCCCTCCCCGGAGA
This sequence comes from Bacteroidales bacterium, assembly GCA_012514255.1. The sequence continues at coordinate 22,715 of JAAZAP010000345.1, forward strand.
GCGCCACTGATCCATCGGGATTGGCGGGCGGGATTATCAGGTACATGATAAAGCTGGAGGCGGGTGAGTCAAAGGATCTCTTTGCAGTTATCCCTTACCACAGCATTTTTCGGGAATCATTTGGCGGAACTGCCGGTGAGAACCCATCTGAAATCATAAGGGCGGGGTTAACAGGTAAGGGCGTCGGACTACACCCCCTCCCTCAAGCCACCACTGAAGCCAGGGAGAAATTCTTTGCTTCCTCTGATTATTGGAATAGCAGGACCAGCCACATCCGGTTTGATCTACCCCCGTCAGCCGACAGGCTGATCAACACATGGCGGTCGAACCTGGCATACATACTCATCAACAGGGATAAAGCAGGCATCCAGCCCGGTTCCCGTTCATATGACCGAAGCTGGATCCGCGACGGCTCCCTGACATCTTCAGCCCTGCTCAAGTCGGGCATTGCCACAGAGGTGAAGGAGTTCATTGAATGGTATGCCGTGCACCAGTATGAAAACGGTAAGGTGCCATGTGTGGTTGATTTCCGTGGGCCTGATCCGGTGCCGGAGAATGACAGCCATGGCCAGCTGATCTACCTGATCCGTGAGTACTTTAATTTCACCGGTGACACTGCATTCCTGAGAGCAATGAATCCACATGTTGTCAAAGCGGTTGATTATATTGAGTCACTGGTGGCGGAGAGGTCAACCGATCACTTCAGGTGCGGGGATGACAGCATCAGGGCCTATTACGGGCTGGTGCCCGAATCAATCAGCCATGAGGGTTATTCAGCCAGGCCGATGCACTCATACTGGGACAATTTCTTCATAATGAAGGGGCTGAAGGATGCAGTTGAGATACAGGCTATCCTGGGGGAAAATGAGTATCAACAAAGGATTGCACAGATACGCGACGAGTTCAGGGAAAACCTTTACAACTCCGTTGACCTGGCGATGAAGGTAAGGGGGATAGACTACATCCCCGGCTGCGTGGAGCTTGGAGATTTTGATCCTACCTCCACAACCGTCGCACTGACTCCCTGCAATGAACTGGAAAATCTCCCGGTGCCCCAGGTTTACAACACCTTTGAGCAGTATTATGAGTTCTCCATCCGAAGGCGTGACGGCCTACGGGAATGGGTTAACTATACCCCCTATGAAAACAGGCTGATAGGTTCATTCATAATGCTTGACCAACCGGAGAGGGCTCATGAGCTGATTGAATTTCTTCTTGATGATCAGCGTCCGCATGCCTGGAATCACTGGGCAGAGGTTGTATGGAAAGATCCACGCTATCCCGGGTTCATTGGAGATATGCCGCACACCTGGTGTGGCAGCGACTTCATCAATGCCGTCAGGTCAATATTCGTGTACGAGAATGAATATGACAGTACCCTTGTTCTTGCAGCAGCCCTGTGCCATGACTGGATTGATGCTCCCGGAGGCATGTCAGTCAGCAACCTTCCCACATACTACGGAGACATCTCCTATTCTGTCAGGAAGGAGGAGAACGTGTACCGTTTCAGCATCATGGGCAATCTCTGTCTGCCGGAGGGAGGCATCAGGATACGCAACTTCAATGGCGGGTCCCTGCCGGCAGGGGTGACCGTGAACGGCAGGGAATTGACAGGCTTCAGCGGGAAAGATATAAGGGTGAACGAGGTCCCGGCAGAGGTGACAATACATTATTGATAGTTTAAAACAGGTTAATCTGATGGAAGACAGCAAAACCAGTCATGTAAAATCGATAAAGGGCAATGACCGAATAACATTCGGTCAGCTGGCTGCCTATTCTGCGGGGGGTATCATCCCCGTGGCGTTATTCAACATTGCCGGGCAGCTGGTAGGGTTGATGGGAAATATCAGTTTGGGACTCAGCGCTTTCTGGCTGGGATTAATTATGATCATTCCCAGGCTCTGGGATGCCTTCTCTGATCCGATTGTAGGCCATCTCTCTGACAACACCCGCAGCAGGCTGGGGCGGAGAAGGCCTTTTCTTCTTATTGGAGGTATAGCTGTGGCAGTATTCTTTGTTGTCTTGTGGTGGATACCAAAGGGAGAGACGGTGCATGCCTGGTTCCCCAGTGAGACCGGGTTCCAGAGTTTTCAGCTTTTTTACATACTCTTTGCGCTGCTGCTCTTCTTTACCGCCACAACCGTCTTCGAGATACCTCACGGTGCACTGGGGATGGAGATGACTTCGGACCCACACGAGCGCACACGCCTCTTCAGCGGTAAAAGTTTTATCGGCAACCTGTTTGCTATGAGCACCCCGTGGCTCTTCGCCCTTGCCAATATGGAGGTGTTCCGCGGACCCGGTGGCAATGAAGCTGACGGCATGCGGTACGTTTCACTTATGGTGGCGGCTATCCTGATACCTCTCTCCTTCTGGTGGACGGCCAAATTGCGGGAGCCGGGCTTCGTGAGGGTCTCAAAACAGGAGAAGACCCACTTCTGGCAGGATATGAAGATTGTCGGCACCAATAAGAACTTCATTTACCTTGTTCTTACAATCTTCACACTGGCCATGGGATTCAATTTCGTCAACCTGCTCGGTTCTTACATTCCCATATTTTATGTATTTGGGGGAGATAAGGTTGCCGGTGCCAGGTTGCTTGGAATAAATGGAACCATATGGGCCATCACGGGTGTCCTTGCCGTCTTCCCCCTCAACTGGATCAGCCCGAAGCTTGGAAAGAGGAACACCCTTATCATCTCCATGATTCTCATGACTGTGGCACAGCTTTCCAAGATCGTATGTTATAACCCTGAGCATCCATACCTGGTAATCATTCCCACCATAATGCTTTCTGCCGGCATGCTCTTCTTCTTTACCCTTGGCTCATCAATGGTGGGGGACATATGCGATGAAGATGAGCTCCGTACCGGTCACCGCACTGAGGGTAGCTACTATTCAATCTACTGGTGGTTCATTAAGCTCGGAACGGCACTGGCCAGTTTCGTGGCGGGGATACTGATCACCATTACTCTCTTTGACGAGACACAGGTCACAAAGGTAGACAGCCTCCAGGGGAGCGTTCGCGACATGCAGGCAAAAGTGACATACTGGAAAGGTTACACGGGTGATGCTGCTGCCACCGATACGTGGCTTACAAACGCACAGTCACAGGCCTCCGATGCACTGAAGGAATCTGAGGAATATCTGATATATCTTGAGAGTGAGGTAGTTAAAAAACCGAACAGGAAGAAGGTCATTTCGCCTGAAATTGAAGCGCAGAGAAAGAATGTGCTGATGAACGCTAACGCAGTTACCAGGCAAAACATTGCAGCTCTCGAAAAGCACAATGCCACTCTTGCTTCTGTAACGGCCGGTGTGCCGGCTCCGGTTGGTGACAGCCTGATCAGGGTTACAGTCCCTTTGATAATGCAATCGAAACTGACAAAGGCAAGAATCAGCTCCTTTGATCTGCTTTTTCATCTCCGTACCAGGTCAGATGCACAGCAGAAAAGCCGCGCCCACACTGAACAACTGATCGGTAACGTGTCTGATATGAACAAGTTGATCTATGATCTCGAACCCGGATCACCACTTGACGTTCTTGATTCCGGGCTGACTGTCATCAGCGGAGATATAGATCCGCTTAAGAAGCAATCGCCTTACACCCTCCTGATGATGCGGGTAGTTGAGATAGGATTGCCGGTGCTTCTGTGCCTTCTGGCACTTGCCTTTGCTTTCCGTTATGCACTGACGGAAAAAAGGACCCTGGAGATCAAAGAGCTTCTGCAACAGAAGAGGGGTAAAGCCAGGATGGCGGATCAGCCTGACGGACTGTATGACAAATAGTTGAAAAACAACGATATACATGAGATTCAGCATAAGGGATAACAACTTTTACCTGGATGATAAAAAAATCTTTCTCAATTCCGGGGAGATACACTATTTCAGGATCAGGCGCGAATTGTGGGACAGACACCTGGATGAAGCAGTGAGTGCCGGGCTACAGGCTGTAAGCACCTATGTGCCGTGGGCGTGGCACGAGGAGGAAGAGGGTGTATTTGACTTTGACGGCACCTCCTGTCCTGAAAAGGATCTGAATGGATGGCTGCGCAAGTGCAAAGAGCACGGCCTGCATGCCATTGTCAAGCCCGGTCCCTTCATCCTGGCGGAGTTCAGGGGTGCGGGACTGCCCGACTGGTTCCATGAGAGGTACGGAGACGACGTGCGTATGCATACCCGCCGGGGAGTGAGGATGATCAGTGACGGTGTCAGCCTTTTCAACCAGGATTACCTTACTAAAGTCAGGCTGTGGTATGACCAGGTCATGCCCATCATCAGGAACCATGAGCTGCAGCGTGGAGGCCCTGTTATTATGATGCAGGTATGCAATGAGATAGGCGTCTTTTCATGGCTGGCCCGGCAGGCCGACTACAGCAACGAGGTCAGGAACAGGTTCATCTCATGGATCTCAGAAAAGTATAAGAGTGTCAATGATGTGAACCATCAATGGGGCACAGCATACAGTACCTTTAATGAGATTGAACTGCCTCCTGACGGACATGAGCCTTATGCCTCACCGGCTGACCGTGGCCGTGACAATGCTTGGCACAGCTTCTGGAGACGCTATTACGGTGATTATCTGAGGATGTTGAGTTTCATGATAAGGGAGCGCGGCGTCACTGTTCCACTGTATCATAACCTGCCTGGATGGATCTACGGTAACGGGTATGAGTTCCCGGTGAATATAACGATGTATGAAGACCTTTTCCAGGGCAGGAGTGAGATCTTCTTCGGCGTTGACCATATACCTGAGTTTGTCTCCTACAGGAACCTGCATGACGACAGGATAATCAATGACATCACCCTGGCGATGCAGGGTGGCGGGCCACTCTTTGCTGCAGAGTTCCAGAGTGGTTCGCGCGAGTATAATGTTGTGACAAATCCCCGCGAGATGGAGTTGTTCTATAAGGCAAGTATAGCCAACGGGCTTAAAGGCTGGAACTTTTATATGTTTTCACAGGGTCGGAATGTGAGCCGAAGGGGTTACTCAGGAGATACCTTTTACTGGTTCACTCCGCTTGACGCTGATGGCAAGTGCGGCAGCGCACTTGCTCCGGTGAGGAAAATGAGCAGACTGGTGGCAGTGTCAGGTGATATAATTGTCAATTCCTTCCGCAAGGCTGAAGTTTGTGTTCTCTTTTACTCCCATTGGTATGCCACAGAGATAGAGAGACCGGCGGGTGAGGCCACCGGACTAACTTACGTGCCCTCGGCTGTCAGGCGACCCGCTTACTTTGACGGACTTCTGAAGGCTCTGCAGGTGCTCAACATTGATTACGACATGGCTGACATAAGTACTGTCTCACCTGAGTCACTGGCACAGTACAAACAGGTATGGGTCTTTTCAACCGACGAGATGGCTGCCCGGGCCCAGATGACCGTTGCCGGTTATCTGGACCGTGGAGGGCATGCAGTTATCTACCCTTATCTTCCTGATCGCGAGACATCACAGCTGCCCTGCACTATACTCCGTGACATCATAGGGGTGACTCCCTCAGGAACTGAAGTGATTGATTCACCGCTGATCGACCTTTTTGATCTGCGTGACATTAAGTGCAGCAACCCGATGGTAGTATTCGCACAGGAGTCACTTGCCGGCGCTGAAGTCATTGCCCGGACCATCAGTGGCACCCCGTGCGGCTTTGAAAAAAGAGTTGGGAAAGGAATGGTTACATTTATCGGTACCTGGACAGGTTTTGATACTGAAGCACACAGACTGTTCTACGGGAAGCTGCTGGAGAGATCAGGTGCCAAACTGCGGAATGCGACATCGGATAACAGGTTTATTATTGCAAGGCAGCGGTTCACTGATGACGGCAGGGCAATGCTGTTTGCGGCGAACTACTACAATGAAGAGCTGAACGGCGGCGTCACGTATTCACATCCCGTTACGGGTGAGCCGGTCAGTCTGCCTTTCAACGGAGGGGAGATACTGTGGCCGCCACTTCAGGCGGTATTGACACCTGTCTGCCTTCAGTTGGGAGAAGGAGTGATCATGCTCCACTCTACTTCCGATCTGCTCGGGATCAGGAAAGAAGGTAATGAGATATTTCTGACCCTCGGTGGCGACCGTGACCTTCCGGGAGAGATCGTCCTTGAGGGTCTGGAAACAGGCATAATCAGCAGGGCAGAAATCAGCAGCATGCCGGCCGGGATCAGTGTCATCGGGGGGCGCAGGGTAATAACCTATACCCACATACAGGGAAAGGAGATGGAACTCAGAATTACCCTGGATTAAGTGGAATTCAGAAACAGGTCAGAGAGAGACTCACCGGGAAAATCACCTTCGGATGAGGGACGTTTAAAACAGGATAAACAGAAACAGGATATGAAGATCAGCAATAAAGCAGGACTGACTGTTGAGTTTCTTGAGAACGGGGCGGTGTCCTGTATATATACTGACACTGTAATGATCAGTATGCGGCGGGCAACGGTTTATTCAGGTACATATGCCGGCGTATGGCTGAGAAAACATGGTCCCGTAATTGAACACCGGCCTCTTACGGGGCCGGGAAGTGACAGCCTTTTCCGGGTGGACAACGGCAGGTACACTGCAGCCGGCAATTGGGAGGGTATCGGATATATATGCACTCTTCAGCTGTCAGAAAAGAGTCTGAGCTGGGAGTGGAGGATTAACCTTCAGAACAACAGCGGCAGGGATGTTACCCTGGACCTTGTCTGCATGCAGGATGCCGGTCTGAAGGCTGTATATCAGGGACTTGTGAATGAATACTATATAAGCCAGTATACTGAAAGGCGGATACTTGATGATACAAAGGCAGGGAAGGTGGTCTGCTGCCGTCAGAACATGAAGGAGTCGGGCGGCCATCCGTGGCTGATGATGGTTTCGCTGGACCGTGCCGCCTCGGCATCTGCCGACGGGATGCAGTTCTACGGAAGAAGTTACAGGGCTTCCGGCATACCTGAAGGTTTAATGACGGAGAGCCTTGGAGGTGAGTATGCAGGCGAGTCATCTGTGGTAGCACTCCAGGAGGAGCCTTTTCTGCTTCCTCCAGGAGAAAAAAGGACGGTCAGGTTCGCATTGACCTTTCTCCATGATCATCCCTCTGCCACCTCGGAGGCGGACCTTGAAAGACTGCGCAGCCTGTCAGGGGAATTCATTCATGATCATGCAGCTACTGACGGGGTGACTAACGATGAGGAGCTTAATATTCTATTGAGTGAGCCTGTTGCTCTTACACGCAGGCTCAAAAAATTCAGGAAGCCCGAGCTTAACCTGTTAAGTAGTCCGGTCATGCTACAGGCAGAGGATTTTTCGGAGAAAGAGCTTGAGTCTCATTTCCCGGGACCGCTGCGGCATCCGGAATATCTGGAAGGAAGGCTGCTCTCATTCTTTTACGGGAAGAATCGTCATGTGATGCTAAGGGAGAAAGAGCTTCTGTCTGACCGCCCTCACGGACATATCATGCATACCGCAACAAGCCTGGTACCGGAAGAAATCCTGATGTCAACCACCGTATTTGCTTTCGGTGTTTTTAACTCTCACCTGACGCAGGGCAACACCAACTTCAACACCCTTCTGTCAGTATGCAACAGCCAGTTCAACATCAATCCGGTCTCCGGGCAGAGGATTTTTGTGATTACCGGCGGAAAACTGATGCTTCTGGGTGTGCCGTCTGCCTTTGAGATGGGGCTCAATCACTGCAGGTGGCTCTACCGGCTGGGCAGCAGTCTTTACCAGGTACGCACCTGGACATCCGGGAGGGTGCCTCAGGTCAACATGGACTTCCGGATTCTGGAGGGTGACCCTGTGGCTATTGTGTTAACACATGATTTTGATGAACTGAACGGCTGGAGAATTAAGCCCGGGAACAAAGCAGGAGAGTACGTTGCACTGCCTGCTCCGCGCAGTATGATCAGTCACGGTTTCCCGGATGCCCGGTTCATGATCACCATACAGTATTCCGGCAACAGGTACCGTGCAGGAGAGGAGGGGATCAACGGTAAGGAGACAGAATTGTCCGGGAGTCCTCTGTTTGTGATTGAAACAGAGTCACTCACACGTTTCTGCATGAGCTTCACCGGTTGTGTCCCCGTTCACTGTACCCCGGTCCTCTTTGACGATGCCGGCACTGAGTATGCATCAGATACAACCAGTGCTTTTGAGGAGTGGAAGGAGATGAGTCGTTCCCTTTCACTGAAGAGCAATAATGATGATATAAAAGCCATATCGGAGATCCTTCCGTGGTATGGAATGAATGCCATCACCCACTTCCTCACCCCGTACGGTCTGGAGCAGTTCAGCGGTGCGGCATGGGGTACCCGTGATGTCTCACAGGGACCAGTAGAACTGCTTATAGCAATGGGCAGATACACGGAAGCCCGCAAGGTGCTGAGCATCATTTTCTCCAACCAGGAGCCTGACGGCGGATGGCCGCAGTGGTGGATGTTTGACCGCTACGACGATATACGAGCTGATAGCGCTCACGGAGATATTATCTACTGGTGTCTGATAGCACTTGCAGGTTATTTAAGGGCATCCGGAGATTTTGAATTCCTTGACGAGAAACTGCCATATTTTCAAAAGGGTGAAAACTCGCAGAAGCTTAAATATTCACTAAGAGAACATCTTGACCGTTTGGTAAAAAAAGTTATCGCATCATTTATTCCGGGAAAGTCACTTGTCCGCTACGGGGGAGGTGACTGGAATGACTCACTTCAGCCTGTGAGCAGGGATCTGGCAGAAAGGCTGGTGTCATCATGGACGGTAGAGATGAATTACCAGGCCTTCAGGCAGTATGCAGAGGTATGTGCCATGGCCGGTGATCAGGATCGGGCGGAGGAGATGAATCGATATTCAGAGATGATCAGGTCTGATTTCAACAGGGATCTTGTACGCGAGGGTGTTGTGGCTGGTTACGGACTTGCCGGGGATGATGGCAGCATCACCCTGCTGCTTCATCCTTCGGACACCCTGACTGGCATCAGTTACAGTCTGTTGCCGATGGAACGCGGAATTGTCAGCGGCATCTTCACTACGGAACAGGTGGCACACCATCTGGATTTGATTGAGAAGTACCTGACAGGTCCTGACGGTGCGAGGCTGATGGACCGTCCCCTGCCGTATACGGGCGGCATAGAGAAGATGTTCAGGCGGGCAGAGAGCAGCACCTTCTTTGGCAGGGAGATAGGGCTTATGTATGTCCATGAGCACATTCGGTATGCCGAGTCACTGGCGCGCACCGGCAAGGCCATGGAATTCCTTAAGGCGTTACGGCAGGCTATGCCTGTCGGTTACGGAATGATAGTTCCCTGCGCTGATATCAGGCAGGCAAACTGCTATTACAGCAGTTCCGATGCAATCTTTGAGTCCCGTTACCAGGCTGACCGGAATTATCATGAGATAATTGAGGGCAGAATCACCCTGAGAGGCGGCTGGAGGGTCTATTCAAGTGGTCCGGGTATATTTGCAGGTATCATCATGACCTGTCTGCTGGGCATAAGAAGTGAATGGGGCAGAATTGTGATTGACCCGGTAATGCCGGCTTCACTTGACGGTCTGGAAGCAGAGATGATAATCATGGGCCGTTGTATCACATTCAAATACCATGTAAGAGAAGAGTGTTACGGTCCGAAAAGGATCACTGTGAACGGTACCGACATTTCCCATACACCTGTCGAAAACCAGTACCGGGCAGGCGGTGTGGCTATTGATGCGGCCATCTTCACGGATTTGCCGCCAAACCGAGAAAACAGGGTTGATGTATACCTTTGAGCTCCCAACTTTTTCCTATATTTACGTCTGGTAGCAGGAAGTTACGTAATAACCGGATTTTATGTCAGTAATTTCACCAGGGGGAACCCTCAGGCTGTCGTTCCTGGTCATTTGTTTAATATTTATTTCACCGGCGGTTTCCGGCCAGGCGGGTGGAAACAGGAGTGACATTCGCCGTTTTATCCCAGGAACAATACCGGTCAGGAGCCAGAACTGGGAGATAAGCAGGGATCCGGTGACCAATTACGTGTATTTTGCCAACTCTGCGGGACTGATTGAATACAATGGCATTACTGCCAGGACTTATCCCGTTCCATTCGGCCAGGGGGTGAGGTCAGTTTACATCAACAGTGACGGAGTCATTTTCACAGGTTCATTTGAGGATTTTGGCTTTTGGAGAAAGGGCCGTCCGGGTGAGCTCACCTATACGTCACTGGCTGTGGGGGCCGATATTGTCGGGAATGACGAGATATGGAACATAAGCGAGATAAACCACACTCTTTATTTCCAATCATTCACCTCAGTCTATGTCTATGATTACAATGGCATAAAAAGGATTGCGACGCCTTCATCAATGCTTTTCTTCTTCAGGGTGGGTGACCGGTTTATTGCGCAGGCAATAGATGAGGGCCTCTATTGGTTTGACGGTGAGGTATTCAGTTTCATTGAGGGAAGCGGGATCTTCGCAGCTCAAAAGATTCACGCACTGCTTGACTTCGGTCCGCGAGAAAAATGGATATGCACCGCCAACAACGGTATATTTATTTTTGACGGCAGTAAGTTCAGACCCCTGGTGAGTGAGATCTCGGGATTCCTGAAGGACGCCACGTGCAATGCAGGGCTGGCGGTAAATGATTCACTTCTTGTCTTCGGGACTATTCTCAGGGGGCTGGCACTGTGTGACCGGGATGGCAGGATACTGGAGACATATGATTACTCCAACGGATTGAACAACAATACTGTTCTGTCGCTCTACCTCGATGGCGGCAAGGGACTCTGGGCCGGTCTCGACGATGGCGCCAATTACCTGGAGACATTATCGCCCGTAGCTTATTACGAGAACTCCGGTGGTGACCTGGGAACGATCTATACTGTTATCCGGGACCGTGATCATCTCTTTCTGGGGACCAACCACGGACTTTTCGCAACGGATATAGACGACAGTGACGGCTCATATCGTTTTACCGGCCTCCGTATCATACCAGGGACTCAGGGGCAGGTCTGGAAGCTCTCGGAGTATGACGGGCAGATACTCTGTGGCCATAACGACGGTACTTTTCTCGTTGACGGTCTAAAGGCAGTAAGGATCTCAGACGTCACAGGGGGCTGGTCTGTCAGGCCATTCGGGGAGTACCTGATCCAGGGTACCTATACCGGAATCGTCTCCTTCAGGAAGGGCCACACCGGCAAATGGGAGTTCAGTGACAGGATTGATGGCTATGCTGAACCTACACGGTTCGTGGAGATTGATTACCTCGGATATGTCTGGGCTCTTCATCCGCAGAAAGGAGTGTACCGGCTGGAGCTGAATGAGGAGGCTGATTCGGTCATCAGCTCTCTTTATCTCAGCTCAGCGGGAGAGAACGCCAGGATGGTTTCAATGTCAGTGCTCAATAACCAGATGGTCTTCATAGCTTCTGACCATATCTATGGTTTTGACTATGAGCATAAGGATTTTTTCCCGGTTACATCGCTCGAACCAGGACTGGGTGAGTTTGTAAGAGCAACACAGATAATCCCGTTTCAGAAGGGAAGCTATTGGTTTGTTCTTGACAACAGAATCGCACTGTTCAATATAACCCGTGACCTGCAGGCAGAGAAGGTTATGGAGTTTGTGCATGAATATGCTGACCTGCCCTGGCGTGAACAGCAGGTTATGTCGCTTGATTCAGGCAAGCTCCTCATACCTACACGTCAGGCTTTCAGTATCTATGACCTCGACAGACTGGTCAGCAGGTCGGAGACTTCAGCCCTGGCTGTCAGTCGTCTCGTTTTCAGCGGAGGCAACAGAAGCACCACCCTGTCTCCGGGGTCACCCGATTTTCAAGCTGTCCCGAGCAGGGAGAACAATCTTACTGTCTATCTGGCCAATCCGTCAGGCTTTGACAGGGAAGTGCGGGAGTACCTCTACCGGATAACCGAGCTGGGTGACGAGTGGTACCGTACGGCAACCGACAACTTTTCTCTTCTGAATCTGCAGCACGGCGATTATCATCTTCAGGTGCGGGAGGTTGCGGGAAGCGGCGAGGCAAAGGCTGCCTTCACCATCCGCAGACCCTTTCTGCTCAGCGGATGGGCCCTGATGCTTTATATCCTGGCTGCTGCAGGGCTCACCGCGGCAGGGATAATGTTATTCCGTTCGAAGCTTGAGAGCCACCGTCGCATGATTGAATACGAGGTTGGCAAGAACAGGCTGGAGAGTGAGCTCGACTACAAGAGCTATGAGCTGATGCTTACAATGCGTTACCTGATAAGAAAGACTGATATCCTGAGAGAACTGCGTGACAGGCTTGAGACAGCCAAGGAGAGTTCTGCAAAAATGCCCATGAGGTTTATCAGAGAGATGGAGCATATCATCGATCACGGGCTTGACACCCAGACTGAAGAATGGCAGAATGTGATGAAGAATCTCAAATTGTCCCAGGAGGGGTTTTTCAGCAAGCTCAAGAAAAAATTCCCGGCACTGACCCCGAATGATCTGAGACTCTGTTCCTATCTGCGGATGAATTTTACCACGAAGGAAATAGCTAACCTCTCGAACATATCTACCCGGAGTGTTGAAATAGCGCGGTACAGACTGAGGACAAAGCTAAACCTCAGTCATGACGTGAACCTTACAGAATTCCTTATTCAGGAGGCAGAGGACGATGAGTCCTGATCAAGGCAACACCAGAGTGCTTCATGACTGAATTACTGATGGCGGGGTATTATCATTTTGTTTCCTCCAGCACGAATCCCATTCCCCTGAGGGTACGCAGACTGATGCCCGGGTCAGGTGCCAGGTACTTGCGCAGGCGGCTGATGAAGACATCCATGCTGCGGCCCAGGAAATAATCATCCTCACCCCATATCTCGGTGAGTATCTGTTCGCGCGTAAGCGCCTTGTTCCTGTTCATCATCAGGTGTCTGAGCAACTGCGCCTCGCGAAGCGTGACCTTCTCCTTTCCTGCCGGGGTCAGGAGCTCCAGTGCATTGAACCGGAGAGTGGTTTCGGAGATTGTATATTCGTCCTCGGCAACGGAATAGACTCTCCTCATGATATTGTTTATGCGAAGCAGCAGCATCTCCGGGTCAAATGGCTTGGTGATGTAATCATCGGCTCCCAGCCTGAGCCCTCTGACCATGTCTTCCCTCATGCTCTTGGCAGTAAGGAAGACAAAGGGTATCCCCGGATCCTTCGTCCTCAGCTTCTCAGCCAGGGTGAAGCCATCCATCTCGGGCATCATGATGTCAAGCACACAGATGTCTGGAGTGGTGCTGTGATAGAGATCCCATGCCTCTCGGCCGTTGCGCGCCAGTGTTACCTCGAAGCCGCTCATGGCGAGGTACTGCGACAGAATGTTCCCGAAATCAATATTGTCTTCGGCAAGCAGGAGTTTCATGACGTTTTCTGAATTGGTATCTTGATTTTAAATGTGGATCCGCGTCCCGGTTTGCTTGTGACTGTAACATCGCCCCCGTGTGCCATCGCTATGCGCCTGACATAATAGAGTCCCAGCCCCAGCCCCTTGGTCTTGTGAATGTTGCCGTGGGGCACCCTGTAAAACTTTTCGAAGATATGGCCGATATGTTCTGAAGGAATACCCAAGCCGTTGTCAGCAACCGTTATCTCTATATCGTTGCCTGCCGCAGCAGCCTTCACGGTGATCACCGGTTCCCCGTCGCAGTATTTGACGGCGTTGGAGAGCAGGTTGCTGATCATGGTTGTGAAATAGACTATGTCTACAGAGGCTTCCATGCCGTTTGTGCTATAGTCTTCCTTAATCTCCGCGCACCCGTCACACGAAGTGAGGAAAGAGGTGACCACCTGTTGGAGCAACTCGTCAATTACTACCTTATGCCTGTCTAGCTCAAACTCCTCCCTTTCCAGGAAGCTGACCTCCAGTATGGTGTTTATGAGCTGGTTCAGGTGGACGCTCTGTTTACCTATCAGTCTGGCTGTCTCCAGCACTTTATTCCTGTCAGTAAAAATCTGCTCCTTCTCCAGTGTCCTCCCGGCAACGGTGATTGTGGAAAGAGGCGTCTTGAGCTCGTGGGTCATATTGTTGATGAAGTCGCTCTTCAGTTCCGAGAGCCGGCGCTCTTCCATCAGGTTCCTCCATGTCAGGCCGAATACCAGAAAGACGATCAGGATGCTGCCCGTAATAAGCACGAAAGAGAGCAGTGCTTCCCTGAAGACCATCTCGTTTTTATGTGTCAGATCCAGGAGGTAATGAAACTCGAGGATGAAGTGGTTGCGTTCCTCCCTGAAGGTGTTAACTATTACCATATTTTTCCCGGGCTGGGAATAGACGGTATCAA
>JAAZAP010000346.1 GCA_012514255.1 Bacteroidales bacterium
CTTTCAAACCATCGCCCCTGGTAACAGCCCTTACCAGTGAACCGTTCTCGTACGTGAGACTGATTGATACCCCGTCATACTTTAGCTCACAGACGTAACCGGGTTCATACCCGAGCGTCTTCCTGACCCTGTCACTGAATTCAATAACCTCATCAGCGCTGTATGTATTGCCAAGCGACAACATGGGCCACCGGTGTTCTGCCTGAACAAACTCTGGTGTCAGATCACTGCCAACTCTCATGGTGGGAGAGTCAGGAACGACCAGTACGGGAAATTTCTTCTCCAGCCCCTGCAGCTCACTGAGCAGCAGGTCAAACTCAAAATCAGAAATAACTGGCTGATTAAGAACATAATATCTATGATTATGTTCATCAATGGTTCTCCTGAGTTCCTCAACCCGTTTTTTAGCGTCAGCAAGCTTCATATGCAATATCCGTCTCCTTCAGGGATAATTTATTCAGTGCCAGACTCCCGGGATCAGTGTGCCGCATGAGCATCTGCCACTTTTCAGGTTCCGGGCAACAATCCTGTAGCCGCTTCGGTCTATCACCTTCTTACCGCATGAGGGGCAGATAGTGTCATCAACACCTGCTCCCGGCATGTTGCCCATGTAGACGTACCTGATACCCGCGCTCCTGGCTATCTCCACTGCCCTGCTCAGTATACCTGCGGGAGTGGGAGGAAGGTGCTCCAGCTTGTATTGCGGGTGAAAACGGCTGAAATGGAGCGGCGTGTCTCTGAAACCGTTCTCTGCCAGCCATTCGCACATCTGCCTTATCTCATCAGACTTGTCAGTCCAGCCAGGAACCACCAGGTGGGTGATTTCCAGCCATACCCCCTCATCACGATAGGTTTTGAGACTATCCAGGACAGGCTGCAACCTGCCCCCGGTAAGCTTGAGATATGTGCTGTCATTGAACGATTTGAGATCTATGTTGACACCGTCAATGTATTTGCAGAGCTGCCGCAGTGGCTCCCTGTTGATATAACCGTTTGAGACCATTATGTTCCTGATCCCTTCCTCATGGGCTATTTTTGATGTATCCAGGACATATTCATAAAAAGTAACCGGCTCGGAATAGGTGTAGGCTATTGATCTGCAGGCACCGGCGGATGCCCTCCTGACAACATCCTCCGGGGGCATGTCGTAATTCCTCGTCTTGTCCGGTGAAGTCTGGGAGATAGTCCAGTTCTGGCAGTTGAGGCACGCCAGGTTGCACCCGGCTGTGGATATTGAAAAGGCTGATGTGCCCGGTAGAAAATGATACAGCGGCTTTTTCTCAATTGGATCAATATTGGCAGCACACGGGTTGCCATAAGCCATGGTATAGAGCTTCGACCTCCTGGCTATCCTGTTGCGGCAGTCGCTTAACTCACCATCTTTTAAAGTACATTCATTTGGACAGATCAGGCAGACCACGCCCCGGGCACTCTGCTCCTGATACATGGCCAGTCTCTCTCCCGTGGCAGGCCTCAGGGCAGCACTCCGTACAGGTGCAATAAAACCTGCGGCAACAGCCAGCGACCCCTGCCGGGCAAAGCTCCTCCTTGATATCTTCTTCCCCTTGTCTTTCAATCAGATGTGTGTTTCTATGCCCGGCTATAAAGCTACTGTTTTATAGTCAATGATGCAACAGTGCCTGATATCAAAATGAGGGTTGCAAGGATAAAACATGAGTTGGCCGTACCTGCCAGTGGCACAAGCAGAGTGGCTGCCGTGAGATAACCCAGGGCTGAACCGGCCAGGTCAGCTGAATATACTTTGCCCGTGACCATGCCTGCGTCACGCGAGGTTAAAATCCTGTAGACAGCCCCGGTAATAATGCCTGATAACGGGAGTGCAATGAACATGAAGACAGTGACGGGACCGGGAGGGGATGTGACCAGCATGGGAGCCAACAGTCCGGTCAGGATGAAAATTGCAGTCAGAAGCAGTGTGCAGTGGCTGATCTTCTTCAGTGCCAGCCGTTCTCCCAATACCGAACCTGTGGCCAGCCCCGCCATCAGCAGCGTCAGAATCACCGCAGAGAGAATATAGATGTTGCCGACAGCCATCTGAAGGATGAATATCATTATCATACCGTAGCCTGCAAGGCCGGCTGAAGAAGCGAACATCAGCAGGCCCTGCCGTGCCGCAAATAAAAATGGAATGGCTATCAGTATGGTCAGAAGAGCAATGATGCCTCCCCTCATCCCCATCCTTTCAAGGGAAAGTATGTTGGCAAAAAGGGAGGAGACAGGCCTCGTAGCCCTGTTCATCCCGGCTGTTCTGTCAACCTGTGACATGATCTGCTCTTCCTTCAGCCTGATCTCATTGTCGTCAAGATAATCTGCATTGACATAGCTGTTGACAATTCCTTTCTGACCGGTCATTTGAGCTATTCCCGGGCTTACAGGACCCTCCGAGGCAATTACGTATAACATGGTGCCGGGGATGAGTGTAATGTGGCTGAAAACCGACGAAAGGGCGTTAAAAAGGGGAGAAAACCCGCTCCTGTAACTCTCAGGTGAATAGTTGAACCAGGGCATTGGTGTGCACATGAATATTCCATCAGGTGACAGATGCTCACTGACCATCCGAAAATATTCAACTGTATAAAACCTGCTCACCGACAGTGTTGAGGGTGGTGGAATCAGCTGAATGATAGCGTCATATACGTCTGCAGTTTCCCTCATAAAAGTCATCGGATCACTCCTTATCACCTTCACCTTCATGTTTCCGCAGACAGTGTCACGGGCTTCCTCGGCTGCTATGAGCCCGGGATCAAGCTCAACGTAATCAACTTCTTCTATGGGATGCTTAACTAACTCTCCAAGGTGTTTTCTGAGACCCCCGGAGATGAGAAGCACCCTGTCATAACTCTCGCGCTGCAGCAGGGCATAGTGGATGTTCTCTTCAGAAGTTATCACGTCACCGGGATAGAAGAGAGGCCTGTGGTGATAATAGACCGTCCGCTCACCACCGTAAAGACCAGTGGTGATGTTACCGTAGGGTGTGTCTGTGCTCTTCTCTGCTCTGACACCCCGCAACAGCATGCTTCTGAAGAACGGATCTGGTGGTTTGATAAACAGAACCACAGTAAATAATATGGAACTGATGATCGCCGGTATCTTCATCTGCGGTTTTCTTTCAAGCAACCAGACCGCTGTGATCGATGCCAGCAGCAGGATGAGCAGGTAGAGCTGGAAGTTCGGGATCCTGACAGTCACCGTAAGGGTGGTCACAATGCCTGCCGTTACCGATCCTGCGGTTTCTGCCCCGAAGCTGTTGCCTGAACCAGCAAGGCCCTTTGAATGCCTGATAACTGATATACGCACGAAGATGAGTGCCGAGATGAATGTCACCGGTGCAACACTTATACCCATGATTGCCAGTGTCTGGTAAAAGGAGGGTGTCTGGCCGGGACTGAGAATAATTGCCGATATCGATATCAGCAGCACCGGGGCAAGGGCCGTGCCGGCAATGAGCGTCCAGATCATCTTCTTCAGCGAGGTGATCTCTGACCTGCCACCTGTCAGTGCTCCGGCGGCAGATATTATCAGCCATAGCCAGAGAAAGAGTCCGGCCACAGCCTCCGTTCCACCTCCAAGGATGACTGCCTCGCGCATCAGGATAAACTGCGATGATGAGCTGACAAAGCCGATCAGCAGCAACAGTGGCCTGAATAGTTCTGCCGTGAAATCAGGTGAAATCTTGCCTGCTGCAGTGAGATCAGATGAAATCCTGCGTGCTGTCTGCCGGTCAGATAGCTCACCGGCATGCCGGTCTGCCTGCCTGAAATAATATCCAAGATGCCATGAAAGGTGAATGAGAGCCGTCAGCACCAGGGCAATGCCGGTCTCCACATGCCAGTGCCTGAATGACTCAGCAAAAGATACCTCCCACCGGTAATTGATCCTGAGAGCCAGAAAGACGCCAAAGCCCCCCGTCACCAGGAAGGAGACAAGCAATATCCAGTTCCAGAATCGGCGATGCGATAATCTGGCTGTGAAACCCTGTGAAGAGAGGTAAAGGGAGAAGATATAGAATACCAGAACGGTCAATCCTATGGGCAGGACATGATAGGTCATAATAACCTCTTATTCACCGAAGACGTAGGCTTCATAGACATAGATCTCAGTACCCCTGTCCTTCCAGCCGTCCCAGCCGATCCCGGCCTTGTCACGGGCACAGTATCCGAGAAACTGCTCCACGCTCCAGCCGCGTTCAACTGCCACTTGTGGCAGGAGGGTGCCCGAGCGGTAACCCTTCTTCAGGTAAATACCATGTCTTCCAATCTTTATTTCATTGACTGACTGAATCTTATTCATAGGTCCCAAAACGGATATCTCAATATCTACTGAAGAGTATTCCTCTTTTGACAGCGGGGGAAAGCGGGGATCGCTGAAGGCCGCTTCCGTTGCCATGGCACCCACTACTTCCCACAGTGGATCAGAGGAGGTGAACCGGCCAATGCATCCCCGGAGGTCTCCCTTGTTGGTCAGGGTGACAAAGGCCCCGAGAGGTTCACGCAGACGGGGTGTCAGCCTGAACTGATCAACAGGTGCAGGTTGACGCCGTTCCAACCTTGCTGAGATAGCCTCCCGGGCAATGGAGAGCAGTACCTGTTTCTCCGCGGAAGTGAGGGTGAAGGCCTGAGCTGCGGACCTTTCTTTCTTTGCAGAAACTCTTTGCTCCAGCACTATGGCATTGTAGCCCACAACCTCATCGTCTGAACCATGTGGTGAATCACCTGAATTTGTGTATTCCACGTTGCGGAACACCAGACCATCACTCTTTTCAGCCATATAGAGCAGCACCAGGCCGGCAGGCCAGCCGCACATTGCAGTTGCCAGATTGTCAACACCCGACGATTCAATATTTCTGACAGTGCGCAGAAATCCTTCAGGATCACCCTTGATGATGGCATCACTCGTCATTTTGTCAACGCGGCGCGCATCCGCTGAAGAGGGATAATGGGAAAAATCACTGCTGATTATAAAGAGATTGCGCTCGTTGAACCAGGGTTGTAACCCTGATGCTATGCCTTTCAGAACATTTAGATTGCGTGTCCCTATGAGTATGGGGACAATGGGGGGTGCAGGATTGAACCTGTACTGTATGAAGGGGAGCTCCACCTCAAGCGAATGCTCAGGTCCGTGAGCCTCATCCTTCTCAATAAACCATTTGTTGGTCGATTTAAGCTGATTGCCCAGTTCCCTGTTGACCTTCAGCGTTCCCAGCGGGGTGACCATGTTCCCTGATGTGAAAACAGCTGCACCCTCAAACGCGTACCTGTGACTGACACCTAAAAGGAAGATGTTTTCATATTTTTCACCGGCAGGGATGGCGGCAAATCCCGCTGCTGCTGTATGACCGGAAAAGACATAACCGGCATGTGGCACCAGGACAGCCCTCACCCTCACACCCGGAGATGGCTTCGCGAAAGAGGAAAAATAACCTTCCAGCTCATTTTTGAGCCGTTCACTGCCGGAGGGATAGAAACTGCCTGAAACCACAGGCTGCCTGTCACGTTCCTGTCCGAAGATGTTCATGAGTGGAAAAATTAAAATTACCAGGATAAGATTAACCGTTTTCATAACAAAAGCAGTTATATCCTGTAAAGTTAAGCTAAAAAACCGTAAAATCCCCGGATTGCCCGATCAGATGAGAACTATATTCTCCTTAAGCGTGTTTCCGTCTTCATCAATGCCGTAGAGCCTGAGCCCGACACTGCAAGTAGCATCTGCCGTGACATCAAGGAAGGGGGAGAGGGATTCCCTTACATCCTCTTCTCCCATTGAGTCATACTCCTCAATGTCAAAATAGAGATGAACGAACAGAATATGCTCATTCTTTTTGATCTTCGTGAGAACCTTTAAGATCTTTCCCATCCAGATCACAGATGAGGTATTGAAGTAATCAACATTAAACTTCAGATTGGTGCTCTCCGCCGGATTCTTGGCATACTCTGATGCCCACTTGTATAGAGGTTCGAAAAAACCCGAGGCGTTCTCCGGCAGCGACTTGCCGGTAAAGTTCAGATTACCTGTGGCGGCCGTGAAACTAACAGCCGGTGTCTTGGAGGTTGCCTCAATCCTGATATCTTGTAGTTTAACCATAACCTGTATTTTCTTCCCATGAAATGTACTTGATGCCCCAATGAATGTACAAGCTAAAGATAGGCCGTTTTTCCCGATGCCCGTTTTGCTTTCGTCAAAAATTAATGAACAGTTATCAACTTTTTTGAACAATTTGTCCATTGTTCAATGATCTCATCAGGACTGAAAGTAACAAACTATTGTGCTATATTTGCAGCCAGAATAAAAGAGATGGAAAAGCTGCTCAAAACGGGAATCAGAGAGGCTGTGAGAAGCCTTTACGGAGTGGATGCAGGTGATGAACTCCTTCAGATACAGAAGACACGAAAGGAGTTTGATGGCGACTTCACCCTTGTGGCTTTCCCGCTTTCAAAACTGTCTCACCGTTCACCTGAACAGACTGCCGGTGAGATAGGCGAATATCTTGTACGTGAGATTGATGCTGTTAATGGATACAATGTCATAAAGGGGTTCCTGAACCTTGTTATCGCCCCCGCGGAATGGGGCAGACGCCTTGACGCCATGCATGCTGACGACGCATACGGATTTACCGGACCCGTGCCTGATGCTGAGACGGTGGTGATTGAATACTCCTCACCCAACACCAACAAGCCACTCCATCTGGGCCATATCAGAAACAACCTGCTTGGCTGGTCACTTTCAAGGATCTGTACCGCAGCCGGAAAAAAAGTGATAAGAACAAATATCGTCAATGACCGCGGAATACACATCTGCAAGTCAATGCTTGCCTGGCAGATGTACGGTAATGGACGCACACCGGCAACTGAAGGTCAAAAGGGAGACCATTTCGTTGGTGACTATTATGTTCTGTTCGAGCAAAAGCTGAAGGAACAGATAAAACCGCTGGTGGATGCCGGCACATCACCCGACGAGGCACGCGAGAATGCCCCGCTTATGCAGGAGGCAAGGCGACTACTTCAGAAATGGGAGGCCGGTGACCGTGAGACGGTGGAGCTATGGCAGATGATGAACTCCTGGGTCTATGAGGGCTTCGATGTAACCTACAGGGCCCTTGGCGTGGAATTCGACAGGATCTACTACGAATCAGATACCTATAAGGTGGGTAAGGAGATCGTCCTCCGATCACTGGAAGAGGGACACCTGATAAGTAAAGATGATGGTTCGGTCTGGATAGACCTTACCGCAGATAAACTGGACATGAAACTGCTGCTCCGCTCTGACGGTACGGCAGTCTATATGACGCAGGACCTCGGCACGGCAGTATTAAGATATAACGATTACCATTTTGACCGTCATATATACGTTGTCGGGAACGAGCAGAACTATCACTTCCAGGTGCTCGCCCTGACACTGCTTCGGATGGGCTTCGGATGGGCTGAAGGGCTGCACCATTTCTCATACGGAATGGTGGAGCTTCCGGAGGGCAAGATGAAATCGCGCGAAGGTACCGTGGTGGATGCAGACGACCTGATAGCCGGGATGACTGCCACCGCAACAGCAATGTCACAGGAGCTTGGCAAGCTGGGCGGGTACAGCAGCAGCGAGAGAGAGAATATATGCAGACAGATAGGTCTCGGGGCACTGAAGTACTTCATTCTCAAGGTTGACCCGAAGAAAAACATGACCTTCAACCCGAAGGAATCAATCGATTTCAACGGCAATACAGGCCCCTTCATCCAGTATACCTACGCCCGGATCCGGTCAGTGATGAAGAAAGCAGAAGAAATGGGGGTCAGGTCACTTACTGACAGTAAAGAAAAGATTATACCCAATCCCAAGGAGGTAAGTGTCGTAAAATTGCTTGACGACTTCCATCTGCTGGTGACGGAGGCTGCCAGGGAACTGAGCCCTGCACTGATTGCCAATTATTGCTATGAGCTGGCCAGGGAATTCAACCAGTTTTATCATGATTATTCAATACTTGGCGAGGAGAATGAAAGCCTTCGCAGCTTCCGCCTCCGGCTGTCCGAACTTACAGGCAGGGTGCTTGAGAAAGGACTCTACCTCCTTGGTATTGAGGCTCCTGAACGAATGTAACCTGTCAATTGTTTAATAATTATGTTTGAAAGCCTTAGTGAACGACTGGAACGCTCCTTCAAGATACTGAAGGGAGAAGGAGTAATAAGCGAGATCAACGTGTCAGAGACTCTCAAGGATGTGCGAAGGGCACTCCTGGATGCTGACGTTAACTTTAAGATCGCCAAGCAGTTTACTGATACCGTTAAGCAGAAGGCCCTGGGCCAGAATGTGCTGAAAGCAGTCAAACCCTCCCAGATGATGATCAAGATCGTCCATGACGAACTGGTTTTGCTTATGGGAGGGGTGAAAAGCGATATTAGCATTAAAGCCAATCCTGCAATAATCCTTATTGCAGGACTCCAGGGAAGCGGGAAGACAACCTTCAGCGCCAAGCTGGCAAAGCACCTCAAAAGCAAACGGGGCAAAAATCCAATGCTGGTGGCCGGTGACGTATACAGGCCCGCTGCTATCGAGCAGCTTCGGGTACTGGGCACCCAGATTGAAGTGCCGGTCTATACCGAGGAGGGAAGCCGCAAACCTGTGGAGATAGCGAAAAACGCCATCCGGGAGGCCAGGAAAAATGGATACGACCTGGTGATCATTGATACAGCCGGCCGACTGGCTGTTGATGAGGAGATGATGAACGAGATAGCTGCCGTCAAAAACGCCGTCACTCCTCATGAAACCCTCTTCGTGGTTGATTCAATGACCGGCCAGGATGCCGTCAATACTGCTTTCGAGTTCAATGAAAGAATTGACTATGACGGAGTTGTGCTGACCAAACTGGATGGTGACACCAGGGGAGGAGCAGCCCTTTCTATCAGATCCGTTGTTAATAAGCCTGTAAAGTTCGTCAGTGCCGGTGAGAAGATGGATGCCATTGATATCTTCTACCCGGAAAGAATGGCCGACAGAATACTCGGTATGGGTGATATCGTAAGCCTGGTGGAAAAGGCACAGGAACAGTATGACGAGACTGAGGCACGCAAACTGCAGAAAAAGATTGCCAGGGACCAGTTCGACTTCAATGACTTTATCTCGCAGATACAGCAGATAAAGAAGATGGGTAACATGAAAGACCTGATGGGGATGATTCCGGGGGTCGGCAAGGCGATAAAAAACCTGGATATAGATGATAACGCCTTCAAGGGTATAGAGGCAATCATCTCAAGTATGACTCCGGCTGAAAGATCAAACCCCGTTCTGCTCAACGGCAGCCGCAGGAAACGCATTGCCGAAGGCAGCGGAACAACGGTAATGGAGGTGAACAGACTCCTGAAACAGTTTGATGAGACCAGGAAAATAATGAAGACGGTGGCCAAGGGAGGGGACCTGTCAAAACTGGCGCCGAAGAGTCATTAGTATTCAGGCAAGAGGCAGTAGGCATTAGTGGAAGAAAGAATGCTCATAGAGCATTAAGAATTGTAGAGCAGAAATACGAACATCCCCGTAGGGGATAAAGAATTGTAAAATAGGTAATTACATAATAATGAATGCTCGTAGAGCATTAAGAATTGTAAACCCCTGTCACCTGAATAGACATGTATCAGATCATTGATGGAAAGAAAACAGCAGCTGAAATCCGGGGCGAGATAGCTGCAGAAGTTGCAAAAATGAAGACCCGCGGTGAACGCGTGCCGCACCTGGCAGCAATACTCGTGGGTAACGACGGGGGCAGTGAAACCTATGTTGCACACAAGGTCAGAGACTGTGAGGAGGTGGGATTCAGGTCAACACTCCTCAGGATGCCTGCCACGGTCACTGAAGACGAACTCCTGGCAAAGGTGAGTGAAATGAACGGTGACGAGGAGCTTGATGGACTGATAGTCCAGTTGCCTCTGCCTGACCACATCCGTGAGAGCAGGGTAATTGAAACAATAGCTCCGGAAAAGGACGTGGATGGATTCCATCCGGTAAATGTGGGCCGCATGGCTGCCGGCCTTCCGTCATTTGTGTCTGCCACGCCTGCAGGAATAATGGAACTGCTGAAACGGTACAAGATTCCCCTTAAGGGTGCAGAGTGCGTTGTGGTTGGCAGAA
>JAAZAP010000347.1 GCA_012514255.1 Bacteroidales bacterium
CAGATAGGTGTATCCGGCTCTGCTGATTATCACGGACCGTACGTCAGGATCAAAGCCGTACTTCTCCAGCAGTTTTGATTCGGCTGACTGCTGGTCTGACAGATCCGGCGGTTCCTCTATCCCTGCCGGTTCGGGTTTCGGGTTGATCTCTCCTATTATCCGTTTGTAGGTCTCCGCTTCTTCCAGCTCTGCCACCACCTCTTTCAGTGCCTCATTGACTCCGAACCTGAACTCCTGATCCTCTGCGCTCACCACGTTGTTGATCCAGCGGAACTGGATGATCACCAGCGCGGAAATGGCCAGGAAAAAAAATACAGCCAGAAGTACTATGTATGAGCGCTTCATATCTTAACAAAAATAATCCGGTAAAACCTTAATCCCTAGACTTAACTTATTTTAATAGGTTCCACCAGAAAATTAATACCGCAAATTATTAAAAAAATGTTAAAAATCAATATATTAACATATCCTTAAGAGATTGTCCGGAGATTTTTGCTCATATTTGCATCAGTTATGGCACGATAATTGTTATAACATAGATGGAGTTTTTTTCATAGGTTAGGTTAGTTTTAGGGTTAACACTGAAGAGGAGTCGAGAGATCGGCTCCTCTCTCATTTTCAGGGTGCCAGCAGTGCAAGGTTTCTGTCGGCTGTTAACCTGCTGTCAAAGATGAAAACAGCTGTAATTTCCGGGATTGTTCTGAGCAGGGTGGCAAGCTCTGCTGTCTCCATTTGTCCGGGCTGTCTGCAGGTGACAACCAGGTAATCTATGTTTTTAAGCTTGCGCAGAAGCAGTCTGCCTTCGCTGCGGTTTGACACAAGCGCGAATGCCTGGTCTGATGGTGAGAAACGTGAGAAGGAGAGGGTGCCGGAGTCAGTATTTACTTTAATATCTTCCGGGCATTTGCTGAGATCTGTTCCCAGACGGCGGTTGATCATTACTGACAGCCGGTAGTCGGGTTCGGCCGAGACCACTCCCAGGTAATTGAACGGTGTGGGGTCCGGGCTGTCGATAGTGTGTTTTGTGATCTTCTTGTCCCTGCTCATTTTTTCGTTATCCCAAGCTTGTTCAGGGCTGCCACCGACGCCTCCTGTTCTGCCTCTTTCTTCGTTGTGCCTTCGCCCTGCGAGATCACCTCATTGTTTATCTCGAGGGTTACCGTGAAGAGCGGGTGTCCGTTTCCGGCGGATGGTTTCTCCCGTGAAGTGAAGTTAAGCTTTTGTTTGTTTTTCTGGCAATACTCAAGGATAATGCTTTTATAATCGGTCTCTGCGGCCAGCACGGCATCCAGGTTGAGGTGCTTTTTAAGCACCTGTTCAATGAAGAACCTGCGTGTACGGTCAAAGCCGGTATCAATGAAAAGAGCGCCCAGGAGGGCTTCAACAGCGTTGCCGTACAGATTGCGGGGTGAGTCTGACGGTGCCAGATTGGTGACAATAAGTTTATCGAGGCCCATGGAGAGTCCCAGCTGGTTCAGTGTATCACGGTTGACAATACGTGCCCTGGTTTTTGTAAGGAATCCTTCAGTAGCTTCGGGGTAAAGACGGAAGAGATAATCAGACACGATACCGTCAATAATTGAGTCGCCCAGGTACTCCAGTCGTTCATTATTGATCTTAGCGCCATCAGGAAGGGTATAGGTGGCTGAACGATGTATGAAGGCCTTTTCGTAGAGCCTGAGATTACGGGGACGAATGCCGAGGATCTTTTTTAGTCCTGACCGGAATTCGCTCCTGTTATGTATGAGCGTTTGGCTTTTATTCCTGTTAAGCAGGAACACTACTCATCAAATTTCCTTAGAAGAATGGATGCATTATGGCCGCCGAAGCCGAAGTTATTGCTCAGCGCTACCCTCATCGGTCTGTGCTGCGCCTTGTTCAGCGTAAGGTTCAGGTTCGGATCAATAGCCGGGTCTGGGTTCCTGAAGTTGATGGTGGGGGGCACTATGTCATGCATAACGGCCAGTATGGTGGCAATGGCCTCAACGGCGCCCGCAGCTCCGAGGAGATGACCGGTCATTGATTTTGTTGCACTGATGTTGAGCTTATATGCATGCTCACCGAAGAGCTTTATGATGGCTTTGGCCTCGGCAATATCACCCAGCGGGGTGGCGGTGCCGTGTACGTTTATATAGTCAACATCTGAGGGCTGTACTCCGGCCTCCTCAATAGCCTGTTTCATTACGTTAACAGCTCCCATACCGTCAGGATGAGGTGCAGTGATATGATAGGCGTCAGCCGTGAGACCTGAACCAATCACCTCGGCATAGATCCTGGCGCCTCTGGCCCTGGCATGTCCCAGCTCTTCAAGGATGAGTGCTCCGGCACCCTCACCAATGACAAACCCGTCACGGGTGACATCAAACGGACGCGAGGCTGTGGCATACTCCTCGTTGTTTGTAGACATTGCCTGCATGGCATTGAAACCGCCTATGCCGGGAGGATTGACTGATGCTTCCGAGCCTCCGGCAATGAAGAGATCAGCCTTGCCCAGAAGGATGTAGTAATATGCATCAATGATGGCATTGGTTGAAGATGAACAGGCTGACACGGTTGCGAAATTGGGCCCGCGGAACC
>JAAZAP010000348.1 GCA_012514255.1 Bacteroidales bacterium
AACAAGACCAACTACACCACCAGCAAAAGCATGGCGCTGAACCTGGGAACATTTGTCTGTGATCTCAGTTTTGCCAGCATGTATGATGAAACATCATTGTTGGTCAATTACATGGAGGCAGCCGAGGATATGGCTACCGGACTGGGCATACTTGATGCCGTGGACGAGACCACAATTGAGCGGTTGGAACAGAATATCAACAACCGTGACGTTATCATGGAGATTGTCTCTGAGACATTCCTCAATTCACAGGCATACCTGGAGGATGATGAGCAGCATGCAGTGGCTGCAACTATCATTGCGGGCGGATTTGTTGAAGGGCTGTATATATCAACCCAGTTGGTTGACCTGAAGAAATACAGGGGCAATAAGCTGGTGGAAACCATTGCAGACCAGAAGATGTCAGTGGATGATATGATCCGATTGATGGAAACCTATACTGATAATGCCGCCATCCGAGAGCTTCTCGGGCCCATGCATGAGCTGAAGTCTCTTTTTGACAAAATAGAACGTTCCGCTGAACCTTCAACAGCATCATATAATGAGCAGTTACAGATGACTGAAATTTCCGGTGCGGTCAGGTCGGAGATGAAACAGGAGACCTTCGTGGCCATCAGGGACAAGGTGACAGAGATCAGAAATACATACGTAAAATAAACACATACCGATGAGACAGCTTATACAGACATTACTTATCACGGCACTTCTCTCAGTCATTTTCCCGGGTGAAGCTGCCGCACAGTGCAAGGGCTTTGCCAAATCAATCTGCAAGAAAGAACTGGGAGCCTATCTGCATGATGGCAACTATCACGCTGCCGTACTGGTAGAGGGTGAAGAGGCTGAACTCTACAAGACATTCTATTCTGACCTCGAGTACCGACTTGCCATCTGCTCGGCCGACGGTATGCCGCCAGTGGAATTATCGGTAATGGACGCTACCGGTAAAGTGCTGTACTCCAATAAGGATGAGGGACTTGCCAAGACGTGGGACTTCAAGCTGGAGTCAAGCCAGCAGCTAAAAGTTGTGGTCAGGGTAACCACCTTCGGCGTAAGTGACCAGCTGCCTGTCAGTGGTTGTGTGGCTATTATGTTCGGATTCAAGGCAAAGTAGACGGATCTGCTTTAATCAAAGGCCCATCAGGGTCTTGCCAGGATATTAGAGATCAGGGTGCTCAAGAGAAAAGGGCACCCTGATTTGTTTTATAGTATTGATCACGGAGTATCCTTTTTTTTATATTTGTCATCATGTTTTCCGGTATAGTGACAGGTAAACTACGGATCCATGACAAAGCCAGATGATCAGATAATAGTCATCTTCGGGGGCAGGGGTGATCTGGCCACCAGGAAAATAATTCCTTCACTGTACGCGCTGCATAAACAGGGACTCATGCCCGGACGGTACAGAATACTGGCTGCCGGAAGAAGCCAGGTGACAGATGAGGAGTATCGGAAAGAGGTAATGAGGGCAGCAGGAATAGACAGAGCTGATGCGGAAAAGGGGTCTGTCAGGAGATATATCTCTGCATTTCAATATGCGGCCATTGATCCTTCCGTGCCTGAGGATTATGTAGTTCTGGCAGAATTACTTAATAAGATGAGGCAGGAGAATGACATCCCGGGAAACACCCTTTTTTACCTCTCCCTGCCGCCCGGGCTTTATGCTCAGATTACATGTAACCTGGCGGAACAAAAAATGAACCTGGAGGATAAAGGATGGAAGAGGATGATCATCGAGAAGCCTTTCGGGTACGACTATGACAGCGCGGTAAGTCTGAACAATATACTGCTTGAACACTGGAAAGAGAGCCAGCTGTACCGTATTGACCATTACCTTGGCAAGGAGACGGTACAGAATATACTTGTGACAAGATTCTCCAATGGTATCTTTGAGCCCCTCTGGAACAGGAACTATGTCCATCATGTTGAAATAACCTCCTGTGAAAGCCTGGGAGTGGAGAAGCGGGGAGCATATTACGAGGGAACGGGAGCCATGCGTGACATGATTCAGAATCATCTGCTCCATCTGGCCGGATTTATTGCAATGGAACCTCCTTCATCCATTGATGCAACGTCAATCAGGAAAGAGCTGGCCAAGGTCTTTGAATCACTTCGTCCCGTCAGGCAGGAAGAGGCGGCAAAAGTTGCAATCAGGGGTCAGTATACAGGCGCACATGTAAGAGGAGAGTGGATGAAGGGGTACCGTGAAGAAGAAGGGGTAAACCCGGATTCACTTACAGAGACATATGCAGCAATAAAATTCTATATTGACAACTGGCGGTGGGGAGGGGTTCCCTTCTACGTCAGGACCGGCAAGCGGTTACCAACGCGCGTGACCGAAGCAGTGATACATTTCAAGCCGACGCCACACTACCTGTTCTCCGGCAAGTCGCCCTGCGAAGGATGCAACCAGTTGATAATCAGAATACAGCCAGATGAGGGGATACTGCTTAAATTCGGCATGAAGATACCCGGATCCGGATTCAATGTCAGGAACGTAAATATGGATTTTCACTATTCTGACCTTGCCGAAGGGCACATTCCGGACGCATATGAACGGCTGATATACGATTGCATGAACGGAGATTCAACACTTTACACCAGGTCTGATGCTGTCCTGGCAGCATGGAAATTCCTTGAGCCGGTGCTTAAGGCCTGGAGGAATGACCATTCGATTCCGGTTTATGGGTATCCTGCCGGTACATGGGGTCCTGAAACAGCAGATTCCCTGATTGAAGAACCGGAGCTCACATGGCGTTATCCATGCAAAAATCTTGCAGAAGATGGTGTTTTTTGCGAATTATAATTAGTTTTATATTCAGATTATCATCAACA
>JAAZAP010000349.1 GCA_012514255.1 Bacteroidales bacterium
CCGAAGCGTGATCCTTCATTCAACCCCACACCGGCATGATCAACAAAAAAACGGTTGAGCTCAGTGCCGGTCATACCCATCGCCCGGCAGTCGAGCCATATCATATATGTAGCCTCAGGCCGTAACGGCCTGATGACTGGCAGCCGGTCACGGCAGAAATTCATCACCAGGTCAACATTCCCCTCAACATACTGCATCAGCTGGTCAAGCCAATCGCGGCCGCCGGTGTATGCAGCCTCCGAGGCAACGTTCCCGAAGATGTTTCCCAGATGCAGGTGGAGACCCACGAGCGTGGTACGATATTTCTTCATCAGTTCCGGATCAGAGATGATGATTGATGAGGTTGACAGTCCTGCCAGGTTAAAGGTCTTGCTTGGCGCCATGCATGTCACCGTCACTGCGGCCGCTCTCTCTGAAACGGAAGCCAGCGGTACATGCTTCACTCCCGGCAGGGTGAGGTCAGAGTGTATTTCGTCAGATAGAATAATTATTCCTTTTTCATGGCATATATCCGCCAGTTCTGACAGTTCATGCCGGGGCCACACCCTGCCCACCGGGTTATGCGGGTTTGAGAGGATGAGCATTTTCGTTTTCGGTGTGATGACCCTGCAGAGGTCCTCAAAGTCCATGATGTATCCTTCATCTGTCTCAGTCAGAGGATTGAACACCAGTCTGCGACCGTGATCAGAGACTGCCCCGTAAAATGGAGGATAGACCGGCGGCTGTATAATGATCTCATCGCCCGGCGAGGTATAGGCGTGGGTGCATAGATTGAGTGCCGGCACCACTCCCGGGCTGAACTCTATCCATTCGCGTTGTATGTTCCAGCCATGCAGTGCTGCAACCCAGTTGATGAAAGATTCAGAATAGCTGTCAGGCCTGAAAGAGTATCCAAGTATCTCATGGTTAAGTCTTTCGCGTAGCGCCTCAATAATAAAGGGAGGTGTGGCGAAGTCCATATCAGCTATCCACATGGGGATGACGTCGGCTTTGCCGAAGACCTCTTCCCGCTTGTCATATTTAAGGCAGTCAGTGTTTTCCCTCATCGGGGCTTCGTCGAAGTTGTATATCATGGGCCTGTCGATTCTACGGGTTGCAAAGTTAGCAGAAAATGACAATGAACAACCGGCAGGCCCCGGCGTTATAGATACATATCTGTGAGGCCGGGTCATTATAAAATTATTCTTGACATAATATTCCGGCTGAATGTGTAAAAAGTCTTATTTTTACGTAGCCAAACAAAAGTACCAAACAGCAGTTATATGAAAAAGACTCTCGCAAAGTTACTGGTCGCTGTGATGATTGTGACAGTTGCCGGTGCATCCTCCTGCAAGAACAGGGGTGAATCCAGGAAGCAGAAAGAGATCAACCAGGTTGAGCTCGGAGCCCTTGAAAAGAAGATTGAAGAGAATGTCTATCCTCTTCCAACCTCAGCTGAAGTGATCAAGAAGCTCACTGACATGGACCTTGGTTACATCCTTGGCGCTACTAATCCTCCGGACAATGCCCGCAATTATGTGGAGAGCTATAACCGCTCAGTCAATCTCGGTGTTTACGGCGCTGATCTCAGCTATTCCACTCTCTACAACATGCAACAGGATGTAATTGACTACCTGGCGGCCATACGAACGCTTGCCCTGGAGCAGAATCTTTCAAAGATCTATGATGAATCACTGTATGACAGGATTAAGGATAATTTTGACAACAGGGACACGCTTGTTACCATTCTTACCGATGCCTTTGACCGCACATATTCATATATGGTTGATGCCGGGCAGGCAAACCTGGCTCTCCTGATGGTAGGAGGAGCCTGGGTAGAGGGTATGTATCTGACCCTTTCGGTCTCCGAGTCAGGCGGGCACCTTTCAGGATTCGAATCGACCCTTCTCGATCAGAAGAAGTCGTTTGAACTCTTCCTTGAGCTTGCTTCACCTCACGGCGGTGACCCGCTCATTGAGAGGATTGTGACGGCAGTACAGCCGATAAAGGATATATATGCTACCCTGAGCACCAGTCTCACGATGGATGATATAGAGAGGCTGAAGAAAGCGGTGAATTCAGTGAGGTCTGAACTGATAAAGTAAAAACCACAAGATACAGGAAGACCGCAAACAAAACTTGCGGTCTTTTTTTGAGTTTATGAGGGAATCAGTATTACATGCACTGATACATATCTTTGCCATTATCTCTACGGTAAACCCGGCAGGGGTCACCTCAAGGGGCAAAAAGATCCTTCGCAGTTATCTGAAGCGCTACCTCAACCAGGAGCTTGAGGAGGAATACTTCAAGCTCTTTGAGAATAACCTGCATTTTTATGAGCGTGAGCTGAAAGCTGTGGAGGAGGGTGAGCTGTCAGATGAAGATTCCCTTATAACCTTCCAGATCACCAACATATGCAGGCAGATAAAGAAGGGGCTGTTCATTGAAGAGAGGATGATAGTCTTTCTCCAGTTGCTGGAGTTTGTCTTTGAGGACGGCACCATTTCGGAGCAGGAGTCGTCAATAGTTGACATAGTGGCCCGGACATTCAACATCTCGCAGCAGGAGAAGACAAACGCCCATGCCTTCATGCTCGGGATGAAATTTGACAGGATCAGCCCGGAGTCGTTCCTTGCAATTGAGGGTGAGGGCAACATAGGAGAGGCTGCCTCAACTTACTCCAACTACCATGAGTGGCACCATATGGTCTCCAAGGGCCTGAAGGGCACCATTTATGTCCTCTATGTGAGGAGCACCGGCCATATTCTTTTTATGTACGAGGGGAAGATGCAGCTTCACTTCAAGGGCCTCAACGTGGTTCCGATGAGACCGTATCTTCTGGAGCCCGGTGTAAACATACGCAGTCAGGGCATGGCTCCGCTCTACTACACTGTCATTTTCAGAAAGTTCATCAGGGCCAATTTCGTTGAGGATATCGTTTTCGAAGGCCAGAACATATCATACCGTTTCAAGGGCTCGGAGAATGGTGTTCAGCCCATGAGTTTCAGCGTTAAGTCCGGCAATCTCGTGGGTATAATGGGAGGCAGCGGTGTGGGCAAGAGTACTCTGCTTAACATTCTCAACGGGAAGCTGAAGCCGGAGAGCGGGTCAATATATATAAACGGCTATGACCTGCACAATGAGTCAGAGGAGCTGAACGGGCTCATCGGATATGTTCCTCAGGATGATCTGCTGATTGAGGAGCTGACAGTATATCAGAACCTCTATTATAATGCCCGGCTCACTTTTGGCGATTATGATGAGGAGAAGCTGAACGAGGTGGTTGTTTCCATGTTGAGGCAGCTTGATCTGTATGATTACCGCGCTCTTCTTGTGGGTGATCCGCTGAATAAGAAGATAAGCGGAGGGCAGCGCAAGCGACTGAACATAGGGTTGGAGCTGATGCGTGAGCCGGCAGTGCTCTTTGCTGACGAGCCCATCTCCGGCCTGGCATCGCACGACTCGGAGAATGTTATGGATCTGCTTAAGGACCAGGCAATAAATGGCAAGCTGGTCTTTGTCATTATCCATCAGCCTTCATCAGACATACTGA
>JAAZAP010000350.1 GCA_012514255.1 Bacteroidales bacterium
ATCACTGCATCTGCCGCCGAGGCGGCTTCAACAGCCTCCTGAACCATGTCACCGCGTGGCGGACACCACAGAAGCTCCATGTCAGCATCACCAATGTGATTCCTGTAAAACACCTCTATCCTGTATCCCCTGCCGGCAGTCAGTTCGACAGGCACACCCCTGACAGCTGCATGATGGTCATGAAAGAAAGAGAGCAGCGTGTCGCCTTCAAAGAGTATGTCATAGCCTGATGAGCCCCATGTGCCCAGATAGTATGTGCCCGTCACCGGTGGCACCAGGTCAGTTACCCAGTGAACCCCAAAATTGTTAACAGGCATCATGGGGTGGGGTGAGTCATTGTCCCAGTAGAAATCAATCATGTCATCGGTACGGGTGAAGAGAGGATCACCTTTCATGTCACGGGAGGCATAATACGCTCCCTCAACGCCCTGTCTGCCATCAGATGTACGGAAATAACGTGATGGTATGGGCACCAGGTTATTGATTCCCGGGGCAAGGTCGCTTCCCGCGGCATATATAATCTTTGCTTCAGGACTGAGCTTGGCCCTGATGCCCTCAATCAGGCTCACCGGATCCTTCGGGATGCCATTGTAATTGCCAACAAGCACCTCGTGGCTGGCAGCGTTGGG
The DNA here is from genome assembly GCA_012514255.1 of Bacteroidales bacterium. The sequence continues at coordinate 630 of JAAZAP010000350.1, forward strand.
CCCGATAACGGCAATCGTTTTTATGCCCCTGTTCAGGGGCAGGGTGCCGTTGCTGTTTTTAAGAAGCACGATAGACTTCTGTGCAGCCTTCCTGGCCAGTGACCTGTTGTAATCAGAACAGTTGGCCTGGTAGGGTATCTGAGCATACTCAACCATACTGTCCGGGTCAAACATCCCAAGCCTGAATCGTGCCAGCATAACCCTCCTGACAGCACGGTCTATATCCTCTTCCGCGACCAGTCCTTTCCCCAGCGCTTCCATCAGGTGCCGGTAATCCACACCACATTCCAGGTCAGTGCCTGCCTTAAGGGCCATGGCAGCAGCTTCAGCGGGGCCGGATGCATAGCCCTGAAAATTATAGAAGTCGGATACAGCCCAGCAATCAGAAACGATATATCCCTTAAAACCCCACTCACCGCGCAGTATGCCGTACAGCTCACCGCTGGCGCATGCCGGATGCCCCCGGAACTGGTTATACGATCCCATAACCGAGTATACCCCGCCCTCCTTCACCAGTGTGCGGAATGCAGGCAGGTATGTCTCCCGGAGATCACGCTCACTGACAACAGCATTGAACTCATGCCTCAGTGGCTCCGGTCCGGAATGAACGGCATAATGTTTCGCCGTGGCAATAGTTTTGAAGTATTTCGGATCCGAACCCTGCATACCCTGCACAAACCTGAGCCCCATGCGGCCGGTGAGATATGGATCCTCCCCATAGGTCTCCTGTCCTCTGCCCCACCTCGGATCACGGAAGATATTGATGTTGGGCGACCAGAAGGTGAGGCCGTGGTATATTGCGCGGTCGCCCCTTCTGATGAACTCATGATGCTTAGCCCTTGCCTCGTCAGAGATGGCATTGGCAACATCCAGCATCAGATCCTCGTCCCAGCTGTTGGCTATGGTGATCGACTGCGGAAAGACTGTTGCATGACCAGCCCTGGCCACACCGTGAAGTGCCTCGTTCCACCAGTTGTATTCAGGCACACCCAGACGCGGAATGGCCGGGGCGGTGTAGAGCAATTGCGCAGCCTTTTCCTCAACAGTCATGCGCGATACCAGGTCATCCGCCCTCTCTTCAAAAGTCAGCGAAGTATCAAGGTATGGATACTGTTGTGCATTAATCAATCCTGCGGTTAACACCG
>JAAZAP010000351.1 GCA_012514255.1 Bacteroidales bacterium
GGATCAAGATTCTCAATGGTTACTTCCTCCCTGACTGTGCGTATATCCAACCTCTGACGGAAGTAACCGTCAGCAACCAGCAGTACCACCAGGATGAAGATTATGCTGCTGGCCAATCCGTTTCCCATGTGTCTCCTTTTCAGTGCTGCTGAAGAGAGTCTTATAATTACTGTAAGGAGAAGACATGCTGATGATGCTGTCAGGAGCAGTATGCCGATTGCACCCATCTGTATCTGCCTGAAGGCATTTGCAGGATCGGCAAACTCACCTTTATATAGTGTGATTCTGAAGAAGAGATAGATGAACAGGGCAGAGACCACTGCCTTTAACGCCAGTATTGCCAGCCGGAGGATCTTGTTCCTCTCCTTCAGGTCCCGCAGGAGAATGAACCACAGCAACAGATCAGCAAACAACAATGTGAGATAGTAAAACATTGTCAGGCTTTTGAGCAAAAGTAACATATCATAAACAATAATATACCCGCTTATGTTTTTGGATTACTTTTATGCCATGGTCATGGTTGAACTGATACCGGGAGAGGAGGTCAAGGTAAAACTTTCATATGTTGTTATAGCTGCCCGCTATAACGGAGGCTGGCTCTTTGTCAGGCACCGCAGAAGGGGAGGCTGGGAGATGCCGGCAGGTCATCCTGATGAGGGGGAAGACAGTGTGGAGGCGGCAGTAAGGGAACTTATAGAGGAGACAGGTGCTATTGACTTCGTCATGGAACCGGTTTCGTACTACTCAGTAGATGCAGGAAAGGGGAAGCAATACGGAAGGTTGTTCCGTGCAGAGGTGGAGAGGCTGGGTGATCTGACTGACCATGATGAGATAGAAAGGGTCAGGGTATTCCGGAGAAGGCCACGCAACCTCTCCCTTCCCGAGGTGATGTCATTCCTGTTCAGGGAGGTCAGGAGGTCAGAAGGTTGGAAAGTCTAAAGGTTGTCCGCCTGGCGGACATCTTGCGGCCGTGATGTGGTGCAGTCCTCTGTTCCGGCGGTTATGATTCTTTTACTGCAGGGCTACAAGACTTTCATTTTCAGATATAGTCAATACTTACCTGTTTCAGCCATTTGTCTTCCAGGATGCGGGCTATACGCTTCACCACCGTCCGGCGTATCTCCAGATCGACCGGCAGGCTGGGGTCCTGGTGAGCCACATTGATGCGTGTGCCCACCACAAAGTTGATCTCATCACTCTCCATGATCATTCTGACAATCTTGTCAGCCGGCCCCTTACCAAGCTTGACACTGCTCTTGTAGGTCTTCAACAACTCGCTGACTTTCTGCAGTGTAAGTATCCCTTCAGTGACCAGGTCAATACCCTCCATGAAGCTCTCAGGCGGCAGGTCAGGATCCTCGAATATCAGCTCATCAACTATCTTGCGGTTAAGCTCGCGAGCCACAATATCAGCGGTTGTTCCTCCGCAGAGGATGACTTTTCCACTGTAACCGGTGACCATGGTGGCAAGCTCCTTATCCTTTTCCTCGTCATAGGGCGGTCCTGAGCAGATGAGCAGTTTGCGTGGCTCGCGGAAGTATAGGATGGCACATGAAATATCATCCTTTGCCTCGTAGTTGTCATATTTATAGGCCATGTTGACGATCTTGGCAGCCAATGATCCGGCAGAGATGGATGGCTCTCCCGCCACAAGCGAGACTGCGTATTGCAGCACGTTGTCACGTTCCCATCCCAGGGGCCAGGCCGCTGATCCCATGCCACTCTGTGCCACACCGTCAGAAAGAAGGATGATACGGTCCTCCTTGGCAGGATAGAAGGTGCACTTATGAAGCCGCTTGCCTGCATTCCTGCCTGTGTCAAGCACCACATCCTTCCATCCCGGCTCAAAGGGCTGGCTGCCCTTAAGGATAATGCAGCGCGGATTGTCATATTCCAGTATGTTGATGCGGCCGTCGCTTTCAATGTCAACAATAGAGAAGGTGGCATAGCTGATCTTTCTCACCGAACAGACCGGCAGGGTATTCATGATGATCTCGGCAATGTGGTCTGGCTCCTTGTGTTCCTTTGTGAAATTGAGAGCCATGGTGGATGTGAGCGTGGCCAGGATATTGGCCTTTACACCGTGTCCCATACCGTCAGAGAGTACTGTAATGATACGGTTTTCCTCCCGTACGTTCTCAGACAGGAAGACGTCGCCGCAGATACGCTCACCATGATGATTTCGCTGCTGGCTGTTCACCTCTATGAAGAACTGCTTCTCCATTACGGCTGAAGGATTATTTTCCCGGTTCATTCTTTTTCTGCCGGAATGATTCCACAATGGAGTTAAGCATCTTCTCCGTCTCGGAGGCACCCTCGCCGAGAAGGAATCCTATCTTCTGCACCATATCCAGGTTCTTGTCAATCACGTCCGAGACTCTGCTGATCACCTCCTCACGCTGCACCTCGGGCGAGAACAGGTCGCGTATAACTGCCCCGGCAATCCTGTTCTGGCGGATAGGAAAGATTGAGACGTTGAACATACGATCCTCAAGCTGTACATCCCTGCTGATGACTGATTCATTCTCGCGCAGCACGAAGGAGAAGATATTGTAAACGTTGAACGGCATCAGTGTCTTCAGGTCGGCTCCCTTTAGCCCTGGAATGATCTCGGCAATGGATTTGGCATCCTCACCTATAATCTCAAGGAATCGCTCATTGGAGTGAAGAATCTTCAGCTCGTTGTCAACGATGACCACCCCGTTTGGCAGCTTGTTGAGCATGCTGTTCATGGTGTCAGAGGCATCCTGTGCCGCATCCTTCTCGCGCATGGCCTGCTCCTCCGATTCCTTCAGGGCCTTCTTGGTCTCTGAAAGCTTCCTGTTGGTCTGACGGAGTGTCTCGATGTACTCCTGCTTGTTTCTCAGGTTATAGGTATGACACATCTCCGGTACTGCAAGACCCTTGGCCACCGTTGATGCAAACTCGCGGCACGAGCCGTAACCGCAGGCATTGCAGTTTAGCTCCTCTGACCGGTTATCCTTGCCTATTATCTTGAGCACTTCGCCTATCGCTTCCTGCGTGGGTTCAGGTATACGCTGGTCATTGGTCCTGAAGGTGCGGGTCAGATCAAGCTTTGACCATTGGTCAATATCCTTCTGCCACTGTTTTTTGTCAAGTACCTCAACTCGTTTTTCAGCGTACTGTTTGACAAGTGACCGTCTCCGGTAGCGCTCATCATGCCTGATCATCCCCGGCCCCAGCATACAGCCCTGGCAGAAGAAGAGGTTGAAATGATGCCTGATGGTATCAATGTGGTGGTCAAAGTCGTTTATGGCCTCCTTTATATCCTCAACACCGGAGGCAGTGATCACCTGGCTCGAGACCAGGTCACGCTTGATGCCCGCTGCCTGAAGTATACCTGCAGGGTAGGGGTAGAGAGCTCCCCAGTTGCCGAAGGGAGGATCAAATTCAGACATCTTGACCGTCTTTTCCTGGATATTGTTTTCTTCAAAGAGCTGACGAATCTCAATGAAGGTCAGAACCCCCTCAACCAGATTCCTGTCACTGTAGAGGTCAGCTTCAGCCTTGATATCAATGCATGGCCCGATGTAGACATTGGCCACCTCTTCACCGTAGAGATCGCGGGTGACCATCGCCGTAGCCATTGTCGGGGAAACCAGCGGGGCCAGGTTGGGCACAAGGTGAGGGCGATACTTCTCTACCATCTCAACAATGGAGGGACAGTTGGCTGTAATGTAATATTTGCCGCTTGACTCCTCAAATAGCTTCTTGTAGGCAAAGGCTACCAGGTCAACACCAAATGAGACCTCATGGACATAGGTGAATCCCAGTTTGCGTATCATTGCCACAAACTTGCGATAGTCAGTGATGTCATCAAACTCTGATGCAATGCTGGGGGCCACCAGGGCCGCAGCAGGACGGCCCGATTGCAGTATCTCCTTTACCCGGCCCTTCGAATCCATGAACTCGATGGCCCCGGGTGAGCAGGCAAGGTAACAGAGCCCGCACCCAATGCACCTGTCTGCAATGATCACCGGGTGCGCCCTCTCAGGCTTAACCTCGATGGCATTAACAGGACATGCCCTGACACACGAATAAGAGTTGCGACACTTATCCTCATTAATGTATATTACCTGATTGGGAATCTTCATAATCAATGCGTTGGTGTATCATGCCGGATCAAACCAGCTCCTTCTCCAGTAACTTTTCAATATCCTGAATATCTATGCCGAAAAAAGTCTTTCCGTTAATAATGATGACCGGACCCTCACTGCAATGATTCATGCAACGGGCTCCCCGGAGCACCACCTTGTCATCCAGGTGATTCTTCCTGAGATACTCCTTTATTATATGTACCACCTCCCTGTTTCCTCTTGAAAAACAGGAACTCCCAAGGCAGATCTCTATGTTGTGCGATTGTCCCAAGAACCTGAATTTTTATTGCATCCTAACTCAAAAGTACAATAATTTTGATCGCTTACACCACTAAACCAAGAATTTCAGTCGTTAATTGTTAATAAAATAACATTGTTTTTGAAATAACAACAAAAAGAAGTAGTTTTGTATTTGTCCGGATTATCAGATCAAATTAGAAATGAGCAAGATAGAGGAAATATTGAGCCGCTACAGGGAGGGGAGTCACGAAAACCTGATCCCGATCCTTCAGGACGTGCAGGAGTCTGAGGGATATCTCTCTGAGAATGCTATAGTCAGTATTGGAAGGTTCCTTCACATGTCAACTACCAAGATTTATGGGCTGGCTACCTTTTATGACCGTTTCAGGTTCATTCCCGAAGGCAGGATACATCTGCGTATATGTAACGGAACAACATGTTTCATAAATGGATCAGGGGGTGTGGTAACTGCCATAAAGGAGGATCTGGGTATTGAACCGGGGCAGACAACCCGCGACGGCAGGTTCAGTTATGAACTGACGGCGTGCCAGGGAGGGTGTAATGAGGGACCTGTCATCTATGTCAATGAAAAATACTTTACTCATATTCGTCCGGAGGATATTCCGGCGATGATTGCTAAACTTAAAGCCCTGGCTGACCTGAAATGAAACAGAAAACAGAAACCGATTTGAAGGAGTTCCTTATCAGGGAGGTACTGCTCCATGCTTCTGATACCCTGCCGGCTGAGACGGAGAAGAGGCTCTCGGAGATACGTCGTGACAAACCTTCTGTGCCGGTCATCTATGTGGCTTCGGGATCGGCTGCAATCATTGCGGGCAGTAATGTTTCGGCAGAGACTGCGAGGAAGTACCTGGAAGAGATGAAATTAAGGGGTGAGGTGGTGCTTACCGGTTGTCATGGCCCTGCTGCATTCGAACCGATGATGTATGTTCACCTGCCGGGCAAGAACAAGCTTGTCTTCAGGAACATTACAGAGGATAAGGTAGAACCGCTTCTCAACGGGGTCTTCCACAATGACATGCCTGAGGAGGATCTCGTCGGCCAGTCAGGCAATCTCGGCTTCGAGGCCTGGCATGATATACCCTTCATTGATGAGATCCCTTTCTTCAGGCTGCAGAAGAGGATTGTGTTAGGCAACTGTGGCTGCTATGATCCGGAGAGCATTGAAGAGTACATTGCCCGCGGCGGCTACAGGACATTTCTCAAGACAATACGCAATTATACTCATGAGGAGGTGTGTGATATTGTTGAACGCAGCGGACTGCGCGGACGCAGCGGCGGCGGCTTCATCACGGGCCTCAAGTGGAAGTATGCCCTGAATTCGGCATCTGACAACCGCTACCTGATCTGCAACGCCAAGGAGAGTGATCCGGGATCATATGCTGACAGGTCTGTCCTTGAGGGCGATCCCCACCGACTCATTGAAGGTATATGTATTGCGGCATACGCAATCGGGGCATCAAGTGCCATCATTTATCTCAAGGCAGGGTCGCCTCACCCGCTGGCCCGTCTTCGGAAGGCTCTTACCGCCGCCGCAAAGTATGGTATCACAGGCCACAACATCCTCTCCAGCGGCTTCAACCTGGAGATAGTCGTCCGTGAAGAGGCCGGAGCATTCGTGTGTGGTGAGGAGACAGCGCTGATAGCCAGCCTGGAAGGCAAACGTGGCATGCCTGAACTCAAACCGCCATATCCCACCAGCAGCGGCCTCTTTGGCAAGCCCACCGTCATCAACAACGTGGAGACCCTGATGAATGTGCCTCTCATCCTGTCTCACGGACCGGAGTGGTTCCGTGGAATGGGCACGGAGGGAAGCAAGGGTACCAAGCTCTTTTCCCTGGGAGGCAGGGGCCGACTCACGGGACTCATTGAGGTGGAGATGGGCACTACATTCAGAACCATCACAGAAGGCATTGCTGATGGCATAAAGGATGGGAAAGCATTTAAAACGCTGCAGATAGGCGGTCCTTCGGGTACTTTTATCACTGAGAAGAACCTCGATCTGCCGGTCGATTATGATTTGCTCCGCGAAAACGGTATAGCCATGGGATCAGGAGGGCTCATAATAATTGACGAGACCACCTGCCTGGTTGACTTTGTAAGGTATTACATGGGATTCATCCACAAGGAGAGCTGCGGCAAATGCATCCCCTGCCGCGAAGGCACGGGACGCATGCTGGAGATACTGGAAAACATAGTCAGGAAGCCTCACAGTGAGGACTCCAACGCCACTCTCGAGAGGTTCAAAGGGGTGATGCAGCTTGAGACCATCGCTGCGGTGATGAAGGATACTTCGCTCTGCGGACTGGGACAGACGGCGCCGAACCCGTTCATCAGCGCCCTGGCCAACTACCGGGAGGAGTTTGAGGAGCATATCTTTGACAGACGTTGCCGTGCAAACGTGTGTCGCGGACTGAGAACATTCAGCATTGATGTGGAGAAATGCACCGGTTGTACCGTCTGTGCCGCCAAATGTCCGGTAAATGCCATCTACGGCACCAGGCTCCAGCCTTTCTTCATTGTTGAGGACAAGTGCATCGGATGTGGAATATGTTATGATGTATGCAAGTTCAGCGCTGTTACAGTTAAATAAGCCATGCAGTTCACAATTGAAGTAAACAACAAAAGCATCAGGGCGGAGAAGGGTGAGACCATCCTTTCAGCCCTTAATCGCAACGGCATAATCATTCCCACCCTCTGCCGGATGGCAGAGTTCACCCCTACCGGTGCGTGCCGCATGTGCGTGGTTGAGGTGGAGGGACGCGACAGGCTCGTTACCGCCTGCTCGGCCCCGGTGGAGGAGTGGATGAAGATAAAAACACACTCGCCGAGGGTCATCAGGGCACGCAAGACTATTGTTGAGCTGCTGCTCTCAAATCATCCTGATGACTGTCTTTATTGTGAGCGCAATCTCGATTGTGAGCTGCAGCGCCTCTCTGATGAGATGCAGGTGAGAGAACGGCGCATTCGCGGCAACAAAATCAAACCCCGTCGCGACCAGTCGAGCCCCGCCATAGTGCGCGAACTCTCCAAATGCATTCTTTGTGGCCGTTGCCTCAGGGTATGCGAGGAGGTGGTAACAGCCACATCAATAGATTTCATTGGCAGGGGACGGTATACCCATGTGGGGCCGGCCATGGACCGCGATTTCAACTTCTCAAGCTGCATACACTGCGGTCAGTGCGTGCTGGTTTGTCCCACGGGAGCACTCCATGAAAAGCATTACCTCTCAGAAGTGCAGGAGCAGCTGAGCAGGACAGATGTAACACGGGTGATACAGTATTCGCCGCTGGTGCCCTATGCATTGGCGGAGGAGCTGGGGATAAAGTATAATCGTGACTTTGACAGGTTGCTGAATGCAGCATTGAGAAAGGCCGGTTTTGACAGGGTGTTCCTCTCCGGAGCAGGCACCGATATATTGATAACCGAGCTTACTGATGCTGTCATCAGCGCGGAGAATCAGGAGGAAAAGAAGCCGCTGATAGTCTCGGCATGCCCCGCCTGGGTCAAATATTGCGAGCAGTTCACGCCTGAACTGCTGCCCCTGCTCTCAACCCTCAAGACACCACAGCAGATATCAGGATCTATAATTAAATCAGTTGTTCCGGTAACCGATGAAAAACCACGGGTCTACACTGTATCAGTTACTCCCTGTACGGCAATGAAATTCGAGGCCCGTAGAGACAGCATGACCAGGAAGGGAATAAGTGATATTGATACGGTATTGACTGTCAGGGAATTGGCAAGGCTGATCGTACTTTACGGCATTGACATCACGAACATCGATCCCGAGCCGGCAGACGAGCCTATGCCGTTGCGCAGCTCAGCATCGCTCCTTGCTGAATCGGCCGGGGGAATCACTGAATCGGTACTGCGGTCGCTGGCAACAAGAAAGGGAGAGAAAGAGGCGGAAAAACCAGCACTGAAGAAGCTGAGGAACACCGGTGTCTTCCGGGAGACCATGGTGACCATCGGCGGGAGGAGTTACTCTGTAGCCGTGGTTGACGGCCTGAAGGGATTGGAAAAGATCAGGCAGATGGTTGATGCCGGCACTAAATATGACCTCGTGGAGGTAATGGCCTGTCCCGGCGGCTGTGTCAACGGCGGCGGCATGCTGCCCGCCGGATCAAGAGAGGCAGTAAGACAGCGCTCAAGGTTCATATGGCAGACTGATGACCAGGAGGCAGTGCGCGGACCCGAGCAGTCTGCCTCGGTGGCCGAACTGTATGGCAGGGTATTTGAACAGTGTTCCGAGCTTGCTGATAAAGAGGTATTTCATACACATTTCAGCAAGAGAGATGTTTTGCTTTAACAGGATAAGAGTATGCTTGTATATACAATAAAAGAGCTTTGCCGTACATGCTACACCTGCGTCAGGGAATGCCCTGCCCGGGCCATACGGATAGTTGGTGGACAGGCGGAGGTGATAACCGAGAGGTGCATTGCCTGCGGAAACTGCACCAAGGTATGCAGCCAGGGAGCAAAGGTCTTTGTCAATACCACGGACCTTGTGAGGAAAGTGCTCGCCAGGCCGGTAAGGAAGGCTGCTATCATCGCTCCCAGCTTCCCTGCTGAGTTCTATGAAGGAACCGATTACCGGAAGGTGGTGGGCATGGTCAGGTCATTGGGCTTTGACTATGTGTCAGAGGTCTCCTTCGGGGCTGACCTGGTGGCACACCGATACCGCGATCTGATCAACAAGGCCGGAAAACAGAACTATGTCTCATCTGATTGCCCGGCCATAGTGTCGTTTATCAGGTTTTATCATCCTGACCTGACGGAGAACCTTGTGCCGGTGGTGTCACCCATGGTGGCAATGACCAGGGTCATGAGGAAGAGATACGGAGATGACCTCTCCGTGGTCTTTATCGGTCCCTGTGTGGCCAAGAAAGCGGAGAACGCGGAGGTGGATGTAGCTATAACATTCATTGAGCTTCGTGAGATGCTCCAGACAGCCGGCATCACTCCTGACTCGGTTGAACCCTCGGAGTTCGACCCGCCGCTGGGAGGGAGAGGAGCCATCTTCCCGGTAACCAGGGGATTGCTCCAGACGGCCGGGGTCAATGATGATGCCATAACAGGAAATATTATTGCTGCAGAAGGAAGAACAGATTTCCAGGAGGCAATAAAAGAGTTTGAGCAGGGAATGATAGGAGGGCAGCATCTTGAACTGCTCTGTTGTGAGGGATGCATCATGGGTCCCGGCATGAGCAAGGGCGGCAAACAGTACAACAGGAGAGCCCTGGTAAGTACCTATGCGCAGAACAAGATGGTCACTCTTGATATTGAGGAGTGGAAGAAAAACGTGGAGTTATATGACAAGCTAGACCTCTCTGTCCGTTACCGTTCGGAGGATAAGCGCCAGATGTCAGCTGCCAGTGAGGAGGTAAAAGAGGTTCTCGCCTCCATGGGCAAACTGACGGAGAAGGATCATCTTAACTGCGGCGCATGCGGCTATGAGACATGCTATGACCATGCCATTGCAATCATCAAGGGACTGGCCGAGGAGGAGATGTGCCTTCCGTATACTATTGAGAAACTGCACAGGTCAGTACAGGATCTGGCCCTCTCAAACGCCAAACTCACCACCATGCAGAATGCCCTCAAGCAGTCAGAGAAGCTTGCACATATGGGACAGCTGTCGGCTGGTATTGCCCATGAGCTGAATAATCCGCTTGGCGTAGTCATTATGTACAGCAACATTCTGCTTGACGAGTGCACCCCTGAGGACCCTGTCCGCGAAGACCTCCAGCTCATTGTGGAACAGGCAGCACGATGCAAGAAGATTGTGGGAGGCCTGCTTAATTTTGCCCGCAAGAACCAGGTGAATCACCAGTCCATTGATATCAGGAAGCTTACCGAAAACAGTGTGGCAGGGGTAGTCTTCCCTGACAATATTAAGGCTGTTATAGAGGACCGCACCACCAGTCCTGATGCGTCTATCGATTCCGAACAGATGACCCAGGTGCTTACCAACCTCTTCCGGAATGCCATTGATGCAATGCCGGAGGGAGGGACACTGACAGTCGCCCTCGAGGATACACCGGCCGATGTGATAATCATCGTTTCGGATACGGGCAGCGGGATAAGGGATGAGGATAAACCAAAGATCTTCGAACCATTTTTTACCACCAAGGGTCTTGGAAAGGGGACGGGCCTCGGGCTGGCAACCACCTATGGAATAGTCAAGATGCATAAGGGACAGATAACCGTTGAGGCAAACAGTGATCCGGCCAGAGGAGCTACAGGCACCACCTTCAAAATAATCCTCCCAAGGAGACCTGAATAACAATGAATGTGAATGAATGATAATTAGTATAAAAACAAATAGTTATAATGAATAAAGTATATACAGTCCTGCTGGTTGATGATGACCCCGATTATCTTTTCCAGGTCGCCTTTTACCTCCGTAAGGCGGGTTTTGAGGTTATTGCCGTGGAGAGCCAGGCTGAAGCGGAGCAGGTCATTGCAAAAATGAAACCGGATATAGCTATCTTTGATCTTATGATGGAGAGTGATGACAGCGGCTTCATTCTCTGTTACAAGCTCAAGAGGAGGTATCCCGAAGTACCGGTGATACTGGCTACTGCAGTCTCACGTGAGACCGGAATCACCTTCGGACTGAGCGGGGAGCAGGACCGCGACTGGATCAGGGCTGACCTCTACCTCGAGAAAGGAGTCAGACCCGAGCAACTTGAACAGGAGGTAAGAAAGCTCTTAAAGATCTGACAATGGCACAGTTGAAGATTTTGGTTGTAGATGACGAACCCGGTATCCGCTCTGGCGTGTCAAGGATACTGGGCAATTTTCATGTAACCTATCCTTTTATGGATGAGGATTATACGTTTCAGATACTGGAAGCAGCCACAGGTGAGGAGGGAATAGAGATAATTGACCGGGAGATGCCTGATATCCTGCTTCTTGACAACAAGCTACCGGGTATACAGGGGGTTGAGGTTCTGGAATATGTCAGGAAAAAGAACTATGACATTGTTGTGGCTATGATCACGTCATATGCCTCAATTGATGTGGCCGTAAAAGCGCACAGTGACGGAGCCATCGATTTTATCCCCAAGCCGTTCACACCGCAGGAGCTGAAGTCTTCAATTGAGCAGATCACCAAACAGCAGTACCTGCGCAGGATAACCCATAAGCTTAAGGTTGAAGGCAGGAAGGTACGGTTCCAGTTCCTCTCTGTGCTGTCGCACGAGCTGAAGGCACCGCTGAATGCAGTGGAAGGGTATCTCAAGATGATGCAGGAGAGACAGATGGGAGACTCCCTCGACGAATATGCTTCTGCCATAGAGAGATCACTTCAGCGCATTGACAGCATGAGGCACCTGATCATGGACCTGCTCGACTTCACAAAGGTGAGTTTTGAGAGACAGATGGAAAAGATGCAGAACATTGACCTGCGCGAACTGGCCTCCATGGCAGTGGTGACCGTTAGTCCGTATGCCATACACAAGGACATACGGTTTGTTACCGAGGTCAATGGATGTGAGACCATCTGGGCCGATCCCAATGATTTCGAGATAATCATGAATAATCTCGTTTCCAATGCTGTCAAATACAATAGCCAGGGAGGAACGGTAACAATAACCCTTGATTGCAATGAGAACGAATTCTCCCTTTCGGTGGCTGACACAGGCATAGGAATGAACAGTGAAGAGCGCGAAATGCTTTTTGAAGAGTTCTCAAGGATACGCAATGACAAGACCCGCAACATCAGCGGGAGCGGTCTGGGCCTCTCAATAGTCAAAAAGGTAGTCGATCTGTATCATGGCGTGATAAACGTGGAAAGTGCCCCCGACAAAGGATCAGTCTTCACGGTGATAATACCCAGGTCACAGGTTTCTAATCTAAAGACCGGAATATGAAAACACTCCCCGGAAAGACTGTTGAACGTCTCAGCCAGTACAGGAGAGCCCTTGCCGCTACCCTGGCTGCCAATCGCAGTTATGTTTTCTCGCATGAGCTTGCTTCTATGTTGCATATCACAGCCGTACAGGTGCGGCGTGATCTGATGCTCATAGGCTACGGCAGCGTGATGCGAAAGGGCTATGACGTGAGAGAACTGATAAAAACAATCGGTTTGATAATTGATGCACCCAGCGGACTTAATGTGGCAATCATCGGTATGGGTAACCTGGGAAGAGCCATCACAGGTTACTTTAAGGGCAGGCGTACCAATATGAATGTGGTGGCTGCTTTTGATGTTGATCCTCAGAAAGTTGATAAAGTAGTAGCCGGGGTCAGATGTCATAACATTAATCAGTTAAGGAGCCTGAGAGAGGAACTTGACATCTCTGTTGCAGTTATGGCCGTCCCCGCTGATCAGGCGGTATCTGTTGCCTCCATGCTGGTCAGTAGCGGAATACGAGGCATAATGAACTTCACAACTGTTCCGCTGAATGTACCTGATACCGTTTATCTTGAGGAGTTTGATATGATAACCTCAATAGAGAAAGTGGCATACTTTGTCAAAGAAAACCAGCAGCCTGCAGGGTAATGAGAATTTTCAGGAGCTTTGAGGAGGCATCGGTAATTCAATCACCCGTGGTGACCACTGGTACTTTTGACGGCGTTCACATCGGCCACAGGACAATCATCAAAAGGCTGAAAAAACTTGCCTCCGAACATAACGGCGAGAGCGTACTCATAACATTTCATCCCCATCCCAGGGTGGTCCTCTATCCTGAGACAGCCGGCAAGGGACTTAAGCTCATCTGCTCACAGGAGGAGAAGATAGAGCTGCTGCGCAAGGCGGGCCTGGACAATATCATCATTATTGAGTTTACACGCGATTTTTCGCATATCACAAGTAAGGAATTCGTGAGAGATATTCTCTGTGGTACCCTTGGGGCAAAGGTGATAGTGGTGGGTCATAATCATCACTTCGGATTCAACCAGCAGGGAGACTACCATACGCTGTGGGCGTGGAGGGAGGAGTACGGCTTTGAAGCTGAAGAGATACCAATGCAGGAGGTACAGAATGAGACAGTCAGCTCAACACGTATAAGGCAGGCACTGACAGAGGGATACATCCAGCGTGCCAATGCCTATCTTGACCATTTCTATCTTGTCATTGGCACTGCAGTAAAAGAGGATCCGGCCATAAGTCCCCAGGTACCGATGATACGCATTCCCATAACTGATGTTACCAAACTCCTGCCAGCGCCAGGTCTGTACGCTGTATCATGCGCAGCAGAGACATTTTACTCAAGGGGGATGGTGTTTATCCCTGGCAATGGCTCGCCATTACCTGACCTGTTCCTCCACCTGGAGAACTATGAGAGTGATATCCCGGGAAAGAGGATGACACTCTTCTTTCATAAACGACTGGATGCGAGTCGACTTGTGGCTGCTCCGGCAAAAGCACTTGTTGCCGGAGCAGGGGAAATGGAGGAGCTGATCTTCTGATAAGCTGAACCACAGTTGGCTTTTTGCCGTATTTTTGCGTGTTAATTTCCTGGTGGGGGGAGAGAACAAAAAAGTAGCGAAATGAAATTTGATCCTGAAAAATGTAGCATTCCCGACCGTCGGATGGAACCGTTCATCGATCCTGCCGAGCTGTGGTCATTCCTGAATAACAATAAGGCTGACAGGGTGAGAGTAAGGGAACTGATTGCAAAGTCGCTCTCGAAGGAGCGCCTCACCCTTGCGGATACAGCTGTCCTGATCAATGCCGAAGGTGATCTGGTGGAGGAGATAAAGGCAGGAGCCCGCGAGCTTAAGAAAAAGGTCTATGGTAACAGGATAGTGCTGTTCGCACCTCTCTACATAGGTAACAAGTGCACCAACAACTGCCAGTACTGCGGCTTCAGGGTCACCAACAAGGATGCAAAGCGTAAAACCCTCTCCGATGCCGAGATAACAGCAGAGGTTGAAGCTTTAGAGGATAATGGGCAGAAGAGACTGATACTTGTTTACGGAGAACATCCGGAATATGGCCCGGAGTATATTGCACATACTGTGCGCCTGGTCTATGATATCAAGAAAGACCGTGGTGAGATACGCAGGGTGAACATCAATGCTGCTCCCCTGGATATAGACGGCTTCCGAACGGTTGGCAGGGCTGGCATAGGCACCTACCAGATCTTCCAGGAGACCTATGACCCGGAGGCCTACACATGGTATCACCTGGGAGGCAAAAAGAAAGACTACAAATGGCGGCTGACAGCTCTCGACAGGGCCCAGGAGGCAGGTATTGATGATGTAGGCATTGGCGCTCTCTTCGGCCTGTATGACTGGAGGTTCGAGGTGATGGGCCTGGTCAGGCATACCAACCACCTGGAGGCCTGCTATAATGTTGGCCCGCATACAATATCCTTCCCAAGGATAAAGGATGCACTGGCGCTGAACCTGAATCCGAAGTACTATGTCAATGATGACGATTTTAAGAAGCTGATAGCAATCCTTCGCCTTGCGGTGCCATATACCGGACTCATCCTGACCGCCAGGGAGGCCCCGGCAGTGCGCTCCGAAGCAATGGCCTTTGGTGTCTCACAGATAGACGGCGGAACAAAACTGGAACTGGGTGGTTACGCAGCATCGAAGAATGCCGAGCAGAACCTCAACCGCGAACAGTTCAAGATCAATGATGAAAGGTCATTGGCCGACGTCATCAATGAACTGATAGACAACGACTATATTCCATCATTCTGCACCGCATGCTACCGACTCGGCCGCACAGGTGAACATTTCATGGAGTTTTCGGTACCGGGCTTCATCAAGCGTTACTGTACCCCCAACGCCATACTGACCCTTTCGGAGTATATCGTTGACTACGCCTCGCCTGAGCTGGCCGTGAAGGGATGGAAGGCCATTGAAAAGAACATGGCAGATCTCGATGAGGGAATGAAGCAGAGTATCAGGAAGAAGATTGAACGTATCAGGAATGGGGAGAGAGACCTTTACTATTAAAACTGGAAATTATGGTCAGATTATTGGGCATTAAGATTACTGACAGGATCAAGGAGGCAGGACTGGTCCAGAAAGCACTCTCGGAACATGCTGCCGTGGTCAGTACGAGACTTGGATTTCACGAGCTGAACCCTGAGGTGTGCGGCCGTGAAGGTTTCATGGTTATCCACATTGCAGGTCAGGCTGACGACTGTGAGGATCTGGTTGCAAAGCTGAAGAGTATTGAGGGGCTGTTCGTTAAGGAGATGGTGTTCTCGCATGGTCTGGCTGATGCTCCCATGGAGTGCGAAGGCACTACCATACTTGGGATTATGGTACCGAAACGTGATGACCTGGGGCCGGCGGTGCAGGCACTGCTTACCACCTACGGGTGTGTTATCCGCACCAGACTGGGAGTCAATGAGATATATTTCGGTGAGCCGGCCGGGCTGATCATCCTTGAACTGGCAGGCGACAGGGGCCAGTATGCCTCCCTGGAGCGCTCACTGCGCGAGATAGAGGAGATAGCCATTGGCCGTATCTGCTTTCCTGCCTGAGGGAAAAACTGACGCTGTTTCTGCATTCACTCCTCAGGGGAGACCAATAATATCCGTATCTGCTCTCCGGCCTGACCACGGGGAATGAGTTTATCTGTTATACTTCACTGAGGGATAGTGCTAATATCCGTACCTGCCTTCCGGCCTTAGTGTCTGCCCGAAGAACACGGCGTTCATAAACAGCTTCGATGTGCCGTACCAGATAGCCCTGAAGTTGGTATCGTCATATATTGATATAATCCTTCCCGCACCCGGATGAACCGCTACAACGGCACTGCCGGCAATCCTCTGAATGTTTTCTCCTGAGCAGTACCCGCTGAGCAGCGGGTCGGATGTGTATTTCACTGGCGTGTTCCAGCTGCTGCCTGAAACCTTCACGGCTGATGCATTGGTCTTGAATACAGGCAGATATGGCTGGGTGTAGCCGTAACAGAGGGGATGAGTGATATCAACCGTAGTCCTGAAAATGGTTCCCGGCACTGACTGTAAGGCCCTGTCAACACTTCTCCCGGAGTAGTTGCGCTCCTTTCCCGGAACAACCGGCGCCGCTTCAATGTAGCTGATATCCGCAAAACCGTTTGCCGCCAGCCAGCGGTTTCCTCCCCTGTAACCTATAAGTGTGCCCCCGGAGCGTGACCAGTTGCGCAGACGATCAACCGTTGCAGGAGACAATGACGGATTCCCCGCAATGATTATCACATTGTATTTGCCAGGTGATACTGATGCCATCCTTGACGGCGTGACCAGGGTGACAGGCATGCCGTAACGCACATCGAGGAGGTGCCAGATCGCACCTGCATCATCTGAAGGTGTGCCATCCTCAATAACCAGCATCACCGACGGCCTGGTCAGTACCACGAATCCTCCGCTGCCAAGGTCTATGCCTGCCGGCGTCAACCCGGTTGTGACCCCGTGAACCGTTATGCCACACTCTTCAGCCACTTTGCTGAGGATAGTGATGATCTCATCGGCAGGGAAGGAGTTCTCACCTCGTTTTACCATGATTGTGCCGTAACTGAAGGTCTTTTTCTTGCCGTCATTCGTGATGGCAGTGAAAGGTGCGGTTGCAACCCTCGCTGTCAGGCCGGCCGACTGGATCATGTACAGTGCCCTGGGTGCATATGTATCATGCCATTCAAAGAGCCATGCATAATCACTTTGCGTGTTGTTGACTGACCCGGCAGGAAATGGCGGTGACTTCACCCGCTCCCCGGTCATGCCGGTTGTCTCAGTGCTCCCCAGGGGAGTGTAGCTGAGGTTGAAGGCCATAGGCATGGTCCAGGTTGAGATGTCATAGAAGACAGTGTCTGAAAATGACTTTACTGTTTCAAACAGGATTCTGACGAAACGGTACTCCTTCTGCCTGGCAGGAACAAAATAACTGTCGCCCGGGCTGTAGGTGACTCCGCCTTTGGTTAGCTGACGGCCACACCTGTATACCTCTATCCTGTGCCTGAGAAGGTTCTCTATGAAGCGTGCACAGCCCCCGCGGTCGGTACCGGCGCTGAACAGGTAGCCTTTCACCGGCGAGGCATCTGCCTCCCTGAGTGCCGAGAGGTAGAACTCCCGTTGCATATCCAGCAGCCTGACCCTCATGTTCATCCCTGCCTCGATAGTGGAGAGGGAGACTGTAAACTGGTTACGTATTGCAAAGGGGAACGAGAGCACTCCGCCCGGCACCTCGCGAAGGTGCCCCTTGGTACCTGCCTGCTCAAAGAGTATCCCTATGGAGCCGTGGGCATCAGGATACGACGAGCCTTTGCCCAGGTAATAGTCGTCAAAACTCTCTTCAGTGTAATAGAGGCTGCCAATGGAATCAAGATACTTTGCATGGTAACTGCCTATCTCCGCTGTAAGTGCCTGGTTATCCGGCGGGACAACAGGGTTGTTGCGCGACTGCACGCCGGGCTGGAAGAAGAAGGTGGAGTTGGCGCCCATCTCATGATGGTCAGTGTTTATGTTGGGCATCCAGCGGTAGAATGCATCAACGCGGCCTACGCTCTCAGGGTGCTGCAGCATGAGATAGTCGCGGTTGAGATCAAACCAGTAGTGGTTGGTGCGGCCTCCCGGCCATGCTTCATTGAACTCGCGGCCTGAAGGGTCGGTGGCAAGGGTCATACCCCGGTGCATGTTGACCCATGTTGAGTGACGCTGCAGCCCGTCGGGATTGAGTGCCGGGTCAATAAGAATTATGCACCTGTCAAGTATTTCATCAATTCCGGTCCCCTGACCGGCAACAAGATGATAGGCAGTAAGGAGTGATGCATTCTGGGCACTAGACTCGTTTCCGTGCACACCGTAACCAAGCTTGATGATCAGCGGCATATCAGCCGTGCTGACACCTCCTGAAACAGCCGGATCAGACAGCTTGAGATGTTCCAGCCTTATCTCCTCAAGCCGGGCCATGTTCTCTTCAGAGGTGATGATCAACTGCCCCAGGAGTCTCCCTTCCCAGCTTTTACCATATTCTTCCCATTTCGCCCTGTCTGAGACTGCGTCAAGAAGCTTCATATAACCAACCAGTTTGTCATGGGTGACATGCCATTCCCCGACCTCATGACCAATGGAGGCAGAGGGAACTGGTATATCGATGTTGTATGATATTCCTGCTGGCAGATAATAACTGAGGCCAGGCTCATTGATGATTATTCCGGACATACCCGGACCCGTGAAGCCGTAAACCGGTTCCTGCTTGCCGGATGGTGTGCCGGCCTGACCGAAACTCACCAGTGATGCCAGAAGAATCACTGATGAAAGGAGCATTCTTTTCATCACATCAGGTTTAAGTACAGTGAGCAATTTCGGAAAAAAGAGGATTGGTTGTTACAGGTATAGTTTGTTCTGCAGCATAATCATCTTTTAGCAAGCCCCACGGCGTGAAATGCCTGCTGCCGTCATACCCGGCTCTTCAGCGGGGTAGCACCGGTTGATACCCTTGGCAAAACCTGTTCTTCAGCGAGGTCAGTGCAGGCTGATACGTCTGGCGAAGTGGGGTGTGTCGCCCCAGGAACCCAGACCGATTATGACATCCGGAATCAGGTCGAGATTCAGGCCGCTTACATTGGATTCATCTGCCTCCCGGTATCCGGGTTTGCCTTCATAAATCAGGTAGCCTGACCTGTACCTGGCAGGGGTGAGGTTGGGCATCACCACGTTGGCACCGCATGATATCGCCTTTTCGCGCCCGGCAGGATCAATTGTCTGCATGGCCGTTGAAGCTACTATATTGATATCTTTCATGATGATCCTCAATATTGCTATCATCCTGAGTGTCAGATTAAAACGTTCATTAAGGAAAAGATTGTCAATTCCTCTTTTTCCCAGCGGTGTATCCGAATGCTCGATAAAGGGGCCCATGCCACACATATCAATGTTAAAGTCGCGCATGAAGATTATATCATCGGCAAGATCGCCCATTGTCTGGAATGGCAGGCCGACCATCACCCCTGTGCCGGTCTGGTATCCCGTTTCCTGTATTGCTTTCAGACACTCGAGTCTCCTGTAATACCTGTGCATGTCATCGTTGGGGTGCACCCTGCGGTAGAGAGCTTCGCTCGAAGCCTCTATCCTAAGCAGGTAGCGGTGAGCACCGGCGTCAAACCACCGTTTATATGTCTCCCTGCTCTGCTCGCCGAGTGAAAGGGTGATGCCCAGCTTTCCGTCAGTCAGCTGACGGATGGTGGTTACCAGCTCTTCGATTGTATCAACAAAGACTTTTGAGGAGTTCTCTCCCGACTGGATGGCAATAGACCCGAGATTGAGCCTAAAGGCTGTCAGGGCAGCTTCCAGTACCTCCTCCCGTGACATAGTGTACCTTTCAATCTTCACGTTGTCACGCCTGACGCCACAATAAAGACAGTTCTTTCCACAAATATTAGAGTATTCAATCAGTCCGCGAAGGTAGACATGGTTCCCTACATACCGATCCCTGACGGCTGCTGCCCTGCGGTATAGCAGGGGGGCCTCCTCCTCACTGGTATGCAACATGGCAAGTATGTCTGACCTGTCAAGGACTTTTTTCTCAAGAATTGAGGCTATGCCCGAACCCATTGTTTGCGTGAATCGTTTAACATTAACAAGCCGGATACTGATAAGTTCAGCCCGGAAATGATTAATATAGTTGAAGCTGCTACCTTCAAGTAAGGAGTGCTCCCTGGCTATTATCAGAATCCCCTGCCGAACATCTGCCAGAGTTCTGCCTTCAGCTCCTGCCATCTGCTCATGGTGCCATGAGCAAATGCGTTGGTATATTCCGTTACGGCTTTCCTGGCCTCTTCGTTTTTGCCATCCTTAACAAGTCCTTTCACTCTCTCTTCCAGTGCAGGCAGTTCGGCAAGCGCTTTCTGCTCCATTTTGGCAACAGCGGGTTCCAGCAGTTTACGACCGCGGTCCCAGTTCACCGTTGAGAGCCTGTTGGCTTCGCGGAATGCCCAGATGGCTGCGTCTTCGCGATAGCGGTGCTGCCCGCATATGCGGAAGCTCTGCGGCAACGCCATTGTGCCTGAGAAAATGGGTACGCGCGGACTCTGGCCCGGGTTGTCAAACGAGAACCATGCCACGGCACCCACCTCGTCGGGCAGCCATGAGCGGCACTGTATCACGTGCGAATAGGAGCATCCTGCGATGGCAATAGTACGCTGCCTCTCAATGGTACCAGGCCTGAGCGCATTGACAAGATTGCGCATATCAGCGCTCATCCAGTTGGAGACAATGGGCGACTTGACTGTATCTGTCACCTGGTTGCCCGCTTCGTCTCTGCGGGTGACACTGACCATAAGGTTTTTCGTCATGTCATACGGTGTACCCTCGTAGGTCTCGCGGAAGAGAGCCATCACGTCACTGACTGAAAGCTTCTTTTCCGGCTTCACCGAAAAGGGAAGCTCCTCCATCTCCATCGTCAGGTTCAGCCCGGGTGCGAGAGTGCTGAGCACAAAGAAATCCCGGATGGCGTAGGGTTTCCCGGTGCCTATCACCTTGTAGAATTTGAACGGTTCCTTCCCGTCCCAGTAACCAAGATCCTTTGCCTTCTTGCGCAGATCGGTGGAGGTCATGAAGTGATCGGTGTCCTTGAAATTGACATCGGAGATTCTCGGGATGTTGGCTGCAATACCAACATGGTCATCCGGTATTCTCTGCGCCACCCACAAAGACGAGGGTTTGCCAGGGCCTGAGCCTGCTATCTCGAGCTGCCATACCTCTTTAGGGTCAGCTATCGTGATGCATTCGGCCATGTCACCATAACCGTACTGCTCTGCAAGCGAGCCTATGAGGGCTATTGCCTGGCGTGCCGTGGTGCAGCGCTGCAGCGCAATCCTCTCAAGCTCCTCAATAAGAAAAAGCCCATCGTGGTTCATCAGCTCTCTCTTGCCATATATGGTGGTCTCACCGATGGCGAGTTGCTTCTCGTTCAGGCAGGGGTATGCCGTGTTGAGGTATGCGTATGTATCCTTCACCTCTGGAATTTCCCCTTTGCGTGTCACGTTGATCATGTCCCATGCCTCTTCGGTGTGCATCGTGCCCCAGTATACGGGATGGACCGTGTCCCGCTCGAACTTCATTGCCGGTACCACCTCAAGCCAGGTACGGTATCTTCCATCGCAGGTGTGGGAGGTCATCACCGAACCGTCAGTGGAGGCCAGTCTGCCCACCATAATACTGGTACAGTTTTCGGCGTATCCCGGGCCGTCAGGATCTGTATCCTTTTCTGGTTGTGAATAGGAAATCAGGGTAAAATTTAGCAACAGGACCGTCAGGATGGTGGAGAAGAATCCAAGGGTTGGTTTCATATTAAAAGCATTTCAGTTCAGCAACAAAAATAATCGGACTGTCCAATACTGCCCGCTCAAAGATAATATTCTACAACATACCGCTGACCTGAACCGAATAGTACAACATGTTTAACATATCATTTGGTAAGTTTTAAAATGTTTTTACCTTTCCGGCAATAGAGACCCTGATTATGATCAGTGCTAAATTATTGAATCCTAAAAATATAGTCGTTGTTGGCGGATCAGACGACGTCACCAAGGCCGGAGGCAAGGTGCTAAAGAATCTGCTTAACGGCGGTTTTGGTGGTGATATATACGTGGTTAACACCAAGACCCCGGTTGTTCAAGGCCTGAGAGCCTATGCCGATGTGTCACTGCTGCCCCGCACTGACCTGGCCGTGATTGCCGTTGCTGCCCGTTACTGCCCGGGCATAGTCAGGACACTGGCAACAGAGAAGGGTACGGGCGGATTCATTATTCTCTCTGCCGGATTCAGCGAGGAGAATGAGGAGGGTGCTGCCCTGGAAAAGGAGATAGTTGATATTATTGACAGAACCGGAGGCACGCTTATCGGTCCGAACTGCATTGGCTACCTTAACAATAACTATCACGGCATTTTCACTGAACCCATCCCCCGGCTGTCACATAAGGGAATTGACTTTATTTCGGGCTCCGGGGCTACGGCAGTCTTTATCCTTGAGACCGCTATCACCGGCGGGCTGCCGTTCTCCAGCGTCTGGTCGGTAGGGAACAGCGCCCAGATCGGCGTTGAGGATGTGCTGGAACATCTTGACAATACATTTGATCCGTTGACCAGCTCACGGATCAAGCTTCTGTATATTGAAAATATTGCCGATCCGCAACGGTTCCTCAGATATTCATCATCACTTATCAGGAAGGGTTGCAGGATAGCTGCCATCAAGGCCGGATCATCAGAGGCAGGATCCAGGGCCGCTTCATCACACACGGGAGCAATGGCATCGCCCGATACGGCAGTGGATGCCCTTTTACGCAAGGCAGGTATCGTCAGGTGCTACAGCCGTACTGACTTGGCCACCGTGGCTGCCCTGTTTACATATAAACCGCTCAAAGGCAAAAGAATAGCTATAGTAACCCACGCCGGAGGCCCCGCTGTGATGCTGACCGATGTCCTCAGCGAAGGCAGGATGGAGATACCCCGTCTGTCTGGACCGGCAGCAGAGCAGTTGCTGCAAAAACTCTTTCCGGGATCATCAGTGGCAAATCCGATAGATTTCCTGGCCACAGGAACCGCTGAACAGCTCGGACATATAATCGATGCCTGCGAGAACGATTTTGACGAGATTGATGCCATTGCGGTCATCTTCGGCAGCCCGGGACTCTTTCCGGTGGATGATGTCTATAACCTGCTCCACGAAAAGATTCGCAGCTGCAAAAAACCGGTTTATCCTGTCATGCCGTCAGTCATCAACGTGAAGAGGGAGATAGCCGATTTCATTGCCAGGGGCAATGCCATCTTCACTGACGAGGTGCTCTTCGGAAGGGCTCTCTGCAGAGTCAATGCAACTCTCCCCCCGGCAGTGCCTGAGAAAAGGGAAGATGTCTCTGCCGGATCGTCTGATATGAATAACGGATCATCACGAACCGACATCAGGACGATCCGGGAGGTGATTGATGGCGCCGGAGAGGGTTACCTGTCACCCGGGAAAGTAGGTATTCTGTTAAGGGCTGCCGGCATCGAGACAGTCCCGGAGAGTGTTGTCACCTCCGCCGAAGCGGCCGTCAGGACTGCTGCCTCAATGGGTTACCCGGTGGTGATGAAGGTGGTGGGTCCGGTGCATAAATCGGATATCGGCGGTGTGGCACTGAATATCAGCAATGAAGAGAGGGTCAGGGAAGAATTTGCCAGGATGATGGCACTGCCTGAAGTGACAGGTATACTGATACAGAAGATGATCAGCGGGCGCGAGCTCTTCTGCGGCGCTACCCGAGAGGGCCACTTCGGCCATCTTGTGATGGCCGGCATGGGAGGGATCTTTATTGAGGTCTTCAAGGATGTAGCCACCGCCCTGGTGCCTGTTTCTGATCAGGAGGCCAGATCCATGATACGGTCACTCAAGGCATATAAGATTATCAAGGGGGTCCGCGGTGCCGATGGCGTCAACGAGGAAGCTTTTGTCAGGGTGATCATCTCCATCTCTGATCTGCTTGCTGCCGCCCCGGAGATAGAGGAGATGGACATTAATCCGCTGTTGGGCACTCCTGATAAGATAGTTGCGGTGGACGCCAGGATAAGAGTCAGCAGTCGGCAGTCCCAGTAGGCAGTCAGACAAGGCAGTAGGCAGTCGGCAGTAGGCAGTAGGCAGTAGTGAAGTCTGAAGGTCAATCGCAAATCGCAAATCGAAAATCCCCATGAAGCGTTCGGATATATTTTTCATAACCGTTTTTGTCGGAATTTTTGTTCCGTTTTTCCTTTCTGACAAGCTGTATGATTTTTTTGTCTGGTTCAGCACTGACTGGGCATTTACTGCAAGCTTCATAAAGTTTGCAATCCTTGCCACAATGGGCGAGATGCTCGGCAGCAGGATCAGGACAGGAATCTACCTGCCGGAGGGTTTTGCACTGGTGTACAGGGCTGTCGTCTGGGGATTCCTCGGTATGACCGTCAAGGCTGCTTTTATGATCTTCGGCGGGGGCACACCGGTTATAATGCAACACCTGGGGATGGAGAATGCCACAGCAGTCATGGCTGGCCCGCTGACCGGCGCCAGGGTGCTGCTTGCGTTCGCCATCAGCACTTTCCTGAATATATTCTATGCCCCGGTACTTATGGTGACCCACAGAGTCAGTGACCTCCACCTGGCCGCAGCAGCAGGTAACCGGCGCAAACTTCTTACTGTACCCGATGTGAGAGGGTTGCTGGCATCAATAGACTGGAACAGCATGTGGGGCATCGTGCTGAAAAAGAGTATACCATTCTTCTGGATACCGGCACAGACGGTCAACTTCCTCCTGCCCGATGAGTTCAGGATGCTTGTTGCCGCCCTGTACAGTACTGTGCTCGGGGTGATACTTGCGCTGGCAGCCGGGAAGAAAGTCTGAACCGCCAACCGGAGGAAGAGAGTCTGAGAGTCTGTTGGTCTGGCCGCCTTCGGCGGCTGTCTTTCAATCCCTGGGAAAAACAGACGGACAGACGGACAACATGACCGCACGGCGTCGTTAAGCGACAGACTTTATGACCTTCCGCCCTTTGAGACCTTTCTACCCTTTTGAAATATGACAAATAGCAGCAAACGTTCTCTTAATAAATTTTTATCTTAGGGCCACATATGAGGGCACTAAATGGAAAATTTATGAAAAATACCCCCATTAATCGTCAAACAGTAAGCAACGCCATAGGATCCAGCGGTATCACGGACCTGGGCCGCGCAAGCATCAGGGAGATAGTCAAGCTGGTGAATGTACTTCGTCGTGAGACAGGAGTGGAGTTCATAAGAATGGAGATGGGTGTTCCCGGCCTCCCATCGGCAGAGGTAGGAGTGAGAGCAGAGATTGAAGCACTGAGGAAAGGAGTCGCATCAGACTACCCTGACATCGAAGGCCTGCCGGAAATGAAAACAGAAGCATCAAAATTCGTGAAGAATTTCCTCGATGTGGATGTGAAGCCTGAATGCTGCGTCCCCACCGGCGGAGCCATGATGGGAGGGATGGCAAGCTTCATGGTGGCCAATCGCAATGACCACACAAAAGAGGGAACCCTCTTCATTGACCCCGGCTTCCCCGTACAGAAAACGCAGACACGTATCCTCGGCCAGGATTTAAGGTCTTTTGACGTGTACAATTACCGCGGAGAGAAGCTCGGCCCAAAACTGGAGTCAGTCCTTGAGTGCGGAAAGGTTTCAACCATCCTCTATTCAAATCCCAACAATCCGTCATGGATCTGTTTTACTGACGACGAACTGCGTACAATCGGCACCCTCGCCAAAAAATATGACGCTATTGTCATTGAGGACCTGGCCTATTTTGGGATGGATTTCCGCCAGAACTATTCCATTCCCGGACAACCTCCCTTCCAGCCTACTGTGGCAAAATACTGCGATGACTACATACTCCTGATATCCAGCTCAAAAATATTCAGTTATGCAGGACAGAGAATAGGCCTGCTGATCATGTCTGACCATCTCTACAACAGACGTTACCCGGATCTTCTAAGGTATTATTCATCTGAAATCTTCGGCAGGGCTATGATCTTCGGGGCACTTTATGCTCTCTCTTCAGGGGTAAGCCACTCGGCTCAGTACGGTTTTACTGCCATACTCAAGGCAGTGAATGAGGGTCTCTATAACTTTGTAGAAAATACCAGGGTCTATGGCGAGAAGGCTGCAAAAATGAAGGAGATGTTCACAAGGAACGGTTTCAGGATCGTTTATGATATGGACATTGACAGGCCTGTGGCTGACGGCTTCTATTTTACAATCTCCTATCCGGGTATGACCGGCGGAGAGCTCCTGCAGGAACTACTCGCTTATGGCATAGCAGCCATCACGCTCAATATCTGCGGCAGTGAGAGACATGAGGGACTCAGAGCATGCGTTTCGCAGGTAAGAGGGAGTCAGCTTCCGTTGCTGGAAGAACGACTCGCGCTATTCAGTGAAAATAATCCGATAGGAAAATAAATCATACTTTTAAACTGCAGTAAATTCAAAAAAGATATGGCAAAGATAAAAGGAGCAGTTGTTGTTGACCGTGAGCGGTGCAAGGGTTGTGAGGTGTGCGTGGTTACATGCCCTACCGAAACACTGGCATTGGCAAAGGAGGTAAACTCCAAAGGCTATCATTACTGTTATGCGGCTAATCCGGATACGTGTATCGGCTGCGCAAACTGTGCTGTAGTCTGCCCTGACGGCGTGATAACAGTTTACAAAGTAAAGGTTGGATAAAGAAGAAACACTATACATTAATGGAAAAAGAACTGAGACTGATGAAAGGCAACGAAGCTATCGCCGAAGCGGTGATACGCGCCGGTGTCGACGGTTATTTCGGGTATCCCATTACTCCGCAGAGCGAGGTACTTGAATATCTCATGGAGGCCAATCCTCAGAAAACCACCGGGATGGTTGTGCTTCAGGCGGAGAGCGAGGTGGCTGCCATCAACATGGTTTACGGTGGCGCCGCATGTGGCAAGAAGGTGATGACATCATCATCCTCACCCGGCATAAGCCTCAAACAGGAGGGCATAACCTACATCGCGGGTGCCGAGCTGCCCTGCCTGATAGTGAACGTGGTTCGCGGCGGTCCGGGACTGGGAACCATACAGCCGGCGCAGAGCGACTACTTCCAGGCTACCAAGGGTGGCGGTCACGGCGACTATCACCTGATTGTCCTCGCCCCGGCATCAGTTCAGGAAATGGCTGACTTCGTGGAACTGGCCTTCGATCTTGCATTTAAATACAGGAATCCTGCCATGATTCTCTCTGACGGCGCGATAGGGCAGATGATGGAGAAGGTATGGCTCAAGCCGCAGAAGAAGAGATCTGAAGAGATACTGCCGTGGGCTACCACCGGCAAGCCTGCCACCCGTGAACGCAATATCATCACGTCGCTTGACCTCGATCCGGAGCGCCAGGAGAAGTTCAACCTGAAGCTTATAGCAAAGTATCGCGAAATGGAGGAAAAGGAGGTTCGCTTCGAGGAATTCATGACAGAAGATGCGGAGTATCTCTTCGTGGCATACGGTACAAGCGCAAGGCTGTGCCAGAAGGCACTCCAGCTGGCCAGGGCCGAAGGCATCAAAGCCGGACTGCTGAGGCCGATAACCCTTTACCCCTACCCGAAAAAGAGGCTCAACGAGCTTGCTGACAGGGTAAAAGGGATGCTGGCCGTGGAGATGAGCGCCGGCCAGATGGTAGAGGACGTCTTGCTCTCTGTTAACGGCAAGACAAGGGTAAGCCACTACGGCCGAATGGGAGGTATGATCCCGACACCTGAAGAGGTTGTTGAAAACCTGAAATCATTCATTAAAGGATAACTGACATGGCAGACATAACATTCAATGATATAATAAAGCCTGAAAACCTGGCATATAAGAGGTCAAAGCTGATGACAGATAATGTCATGCACTACTGCCCGGGCTGCGGACACGGAACTGCACATCAGGTGCTGGCAGAGGTGCTGGAGGAGGAAAACCTCCAGGAAAGGACCGTTGGGATTACCCCGGTCGGATGCTCAGTGCTGATGTACAACTATATAGATGTCGACTTCCAGGAAGCGGCCCATGGAAGGGCACCTGCCCTTGCTACCGCTGTCAAGAGACTGATGCCTGACAAATTCGTCTTCACCTACCAGGGCGACGGTGACCTGGCTGCTATCGGCACAGCCGAGACAATACATACCTGCAACAGGGGAGAGAATATCCTGATCATCTTCATCAACAACGGCATTTACGGTATGACAGGAGGCCAGATGGCTCCGACAACCCTGCCCGGAATGAAATCGTCAACCTCTCCCTACGGCCGTGATGTCTCAATGATGGGCTCACCCATAAAGATGGCAGATATTGTGGCAATGCTGCCCGGCACATGCTATGTTACCAGACAAAGCGTCAGCACAGCTGGTGGGGTAAGGAAATTCAAGAGGGCTCTTAAGAAAGCGGTACAATACCAGAACGAAAAGAGGGGCACGTGTTTCATCGAGGT
Organism: Bacteroidales bacterium; assembly: GCA_012514255.1. The sequence continues at coordinate 28,284 of JAAZAP010000351.1, forward strand.
TGTCTCAAACTGCCCTTCGGGCTGGAAGATGACACCGGTAGAATCAAACAAGTGGATGGAGGAAAACATGTTCCCGTATTATCCCCTTGGGGATATCAAGGTGCCGGCTGAATAAAGCTGTTCCACGGTAATGGATCTCATTACCCGGGAGGCAAAAGTTAATATGATGATTTAATCAAGCAGACCATGACAGAAGAAATTATAATAGCAGGTTTTGGCGGACAGGGAGTGCTCTCTATGGGAAAGATAATGGCCTATTCAGCCATGATGCAGGACATGGAGGTGAGCTGGATGCCCTCGTACGGTCCCGAGATGAGGGGCGGAACCGCCAACGTCAATGTGATACTCAGCGAGGAGCGCATCAGCTCCCCGATACTCAGGAGCTTTGACACGGCCATCATCCTCAACCAGCAGAGCCTTGACAAGTTTGAGAAGTCGGTCAAGCCGGGAGGAACCCTAATCTATGACGGCAACGGCATTACCAGGCATCCCGAAAGAAAGGACATAACCATTTATCGGATTGACGCGGCCGAGGAGGCATCGAAACTGAAGATGCAGAAGATGTTCAACATGTTCGTCCTCGGGGGATTCATGAAGGTAAAACCGATCCTGAAGACTGAAAATGTTCTCAAGGGACTTAAGAAATCACTCCCCGAACGATACCATAATCTCATCCCCCTGAATGAGAAGGCAATTGAGAGGGGGATGGAGATAATTAACAGGATTTCGTGATTTGCGATTTCCGATTTGAGATTTCCTGATTAAATATCAATTCGCAAATCGCACATCGAAAGTACTATCTATTCATAAAAGTGCATCTCCCTGATATACTTCCATACGGCAGGGGGGACAAACCATGATACATCCTTTCCCTCACTGATGGCACTGCGGATGAAGGTGCCGGAGATCTCCATTATGGGGGCGTCAATCTCCTGTACTGAAGCCATGACCAGTATCTCCTGCAACCTCTTGCTGCTGCGCCTGCCCGGGTAGAGCCTGGGATAGACCACAATAGGGCATTGTTTTACCAGCGTCTCAGCGTTCTTCCACTTATGCAGTGTGGTAAGATTGTCTTCCCCCATTATTAGGGTGAACCGCCGGGATGGATACTTCTCTGTCAGATAGGCCAGGGTGTCAATGGTGTAGGAGGGTCTGGGCAGGGTGAACTCGATGTCCGATGCCCTGAACCGCTGATCGTCCCCTATGGCCAGTTGGGTCATGTAGAGCCGGTCTCGTTCGCTGAGAAGCGACTCCTTTACCTTGAGCGGGTTGTGCGGACTGACAATAAACCATACCTCCTTCAGCGGGGAGTATTCGGTGATATAGTTGGCAATGGCCATGTGACCTATATGCACCGGGTTGAAGGATCCGAAAAAGAGTCCTGTCTCAGTCATGGCCTGTCCATAAATTCCCTGACAGCGTTGGTAATTGCAATACAGGCTTTCTCCAGGTCATCATTGATAATGATGGTGTCAAAGTGTTCTGCCAGAAGTATCTCCGAGGTTGCTTTTTCCACTCTCATCGCAATTTTTCCGCGTGAATCTGTGCCGCGAAGTATCAGTCTCCTGCGCAGTTCTTCCAGCGAGGGGGGCATGATGAATATTGACAGTGCATTGTCACCGAAGATCTTCTTCAGGTTAATGCCTCCCTGAACGTCAACGTCAAACAGGGGTATCCTGCCTTCATGGCGTATGCGGTCTATCTCATTCCGAAGTGTACCGTAGTAGTGATTCCTGTAGACCTCCTGCCACTCTATGAACTCATCTCTTTTGATTCTCCTGCGGAACTCGCCGGCGGTGATAAAGTAGTATTCCCTGCCGTCAACCTCTTTGCCGCGAGGTTTTCTGCTTGTTGCCGAGACAGAAAAGAGGAGGGGCAGGCCTGAACTGAGCAGGTGACTGACGAGAGTTGATTTTCCTGCTCCTGAAGGTGCGGAGATAATAAGTACTTTTTTGTTGTCAGTCCGCCTCATCTGCCTAAAGAATATTGAGTGTCAGTTCCTTGATCTTCTCCAGCTCATCCTTCATCATCACCACCAGCTTCTGCATGGCGGCATCATTGGCCTTGGAACCAATTGTATTGATCTCGCGGCCCATCTCCTGAGAGATAAAGTTAAGCATCTTGCCATGGGTGCCTTCAGAACTCATTGTCTCCAGAAAGTAGTCGCAGTGCTTCTTCAGTCTGACTTTTTCCTCATTGATATCGAACTTCTCAAGGTAAAAAATCAGCTCCTGCTCAAAGCGGTTCCTGTCAATGTTTTCCGATCCCACGGCCTCACTAAGGGTGGCTGTCAGCTTTTCGCGCATGCGCGAGATACGGTCGCCCTCAACAGCGCCCAGGTTATCAAGATAGCTGAGTATTGAGGTAACCGATTTTGAAAGGTCTTTCTCCATTGCCTTACCCTCCTCAAGCCGGTACAGATCGGTCATGGCAAGGGCCTCTTCGGTCAGGCCGGATATTCTCTGCCACTCCTCATCGGTCAGTTCGGGCTTCTCTGTGCGGAGTGTCTCAGGCAGTCTCATCACCATGGCCAGCAGTCCGGCGTCATCATTGACGCCCAGCTCACTGCTTATCTCCTTCAGCTGATTAAAATAGCTGCGGACAATATTTTTATTGACTACCGGCGCCTGCTCGCCGTCCATGGTATCAAAACCAATTGAGAGATCAATTTTGCCTCTCTCAAGTTTCCTGATGACCATGTTGCGTATATCCAGCTCCTTCTCCTTGCATATCCACGGAAGCCTGGTGTTGATGTCGGCCTGCTTGCTGTTGAGCGATTTAATCTCAACGGTGATCTTTCTCTGAGGTGTCTCCAGCATGGCTTTGCCATAGCCGGTCATCGATCTTATCATCGTGTAATGGTTAATCCGGTGATAAAGATAGGTTTTTTCTCTCAGCCAAGGAGGTCAAGTTCCACGGTGAAGTGCCTCATGATGGGTGCTTCCCACCGTATGGTCAGTCCTCTTTTTACTGTTTCCCTTCTCTCCCAGACGTTCTGCACTGCCGCTGCCACGTAGTCCATGTGGTTGTCAGTATATACCCTCCGGGGTATGGCCAGCCTGACGAGCTCCAGCTCAGGGTGCCTGTTCTCGCGGGTGACAGGGTCACGGTCAGCCATCAGGGTGCCTATCTCGGTGCCGCGTATACCTCCCTCGAGATAAATTTCAACCCCCAGCCTCTGGGCGGGGAATTCAGAAGCGGGGATCTGCGGGTAGATTTTGCCGGCGTCAATGAATATGGCGTGGCCGCCGATGGGCATCTGCACAGGTATGCCGGCGGCATGAAGCTTTTCACCCAGGCGTGTTACCTGGCCGATGCGTGCCCCGAGGTATTCAGACTCGGTGCCTTCGTAGAGACCCTGCGCCAGAGCGTTCATGTCACGTCCTGACATCCCGCCGTAGGTTATATAGCCCTCGAACATGATGTTGAAGGTCGATGCTTTCCGGAAGAGCTCGCGGTCCTTCATGCCGATGAATCCGCCTATGTTGACAATGGCATCCTTCTTTGAGCTCATTGTCATGGCATCGGCAAAGGAGAACATCTCGCGGGTAATATCCCGGATGCTTTTATTCTCATAGCCCTTCTCACGGGCCTTGATGAACCAGGCGTTCTCGGCAAAACGGGCCGAGTCAATGACGAGGAGAACGCCGTATTTGTCAGCCAGCTCCCTCACTCCGCGCAGGTTGGCCATGCTCACCGGCTGTCCTCCGGCAGTATTGTTGGTGACGGTCATCACTATGCATCCAAGCTTCTCCCGGGGAGTCTCCTTAAGCACCTTTTCCAGAAGTCCCAGATCGGCATTGCCCTTGAAGGGATCATTGTTGGCAATATCCCTTGCCCATGGAACGGTGCAGTCAACAGCCTTCGCCCTGCGAAACTCTATATGTCCCTTGGTGGTATCAAAGTGCGCGTTGCCCGGAATGACGTCGCCTTCCTTCACCAGCACGGAGAAGAGAACATTTTCTGCTGCCCTGCCCTGGTGGGTGGGGAGAAAGTATTCAAAGCATGTGATGTCCCGGATGGCCTCTTTCAGCCTGTAATATGACGAGGCCCCGGCGTAGCTTTCATCGCCGGTCATGATGGCGCCCCACTGTTTATCACTCATGGCGCCGGTGCCGGAGTCGGTCAGCAGGTCAATGAATACCTGTTCTGACCTGAGGTTGAACATGTTGTATGAGGCATGTCTCATCCACTCCTCCCGCTCCTGGCGGGTGCTCTGACGGATAGTCTCAACTGTCTTTATCTTGTATGGTTCACAATATGGTAAGTTCATTGAATTGGCTTTTTACAACACTTTAACCGCTACGCGGTACTGCAGACTGCAGACTGCAGACTCAGGTCACGTATTAAGATTATTTAACAAATGCAGGCAGTTCGGTGCACAGCAGCGTGCAACCATGGGGATCAGAATGCGTCCCTGTTCTTGATGTTGCGGAAGATCAGCTTCCGGTTTGTTGTCCTGTAATGCCGTGAATTCATGGAAATCGGCTATTTTTGCAAATATAACCATTTTACGTTTGGGGTACAATCCGGAATTGTTTAAACATTTTGAAATGAGACTGAGAACCATTAAGATTCTTTTATTATTGCTTTACCTTACGGGCACCACTGCACTTTACGGGCAGGGTGTGGATGCACCCGTGGTGCCGCCTGTGGCTGAACCTGTTGCCGATACCCTGAAGGTTACTCCGAGCCTTTTGAGAAAGGTAAAGGCTGCTCCCGTACCCGGCATCAACGGTCCGCAGGACGTACACCTGGGCAAAGATGAGTCGCTCAGGTATCTTGAGCGTTTCTATGCCACACCGGCACTGTGGAAAAAGAACAATGACCCGTTGCGTGAAGCTATCAGGAACCTTATATGGCTTGCATCCAAACCGCCGCAGGACACGGTGATCAGCTACCTTTCAGCCTATCAGTTTGAGCATATACGCATCCCCGCAGAAAGGTACTATGTGTTTGATACTGTCAGGATAATTCTGCCGATTGTTGAGCCTGACTCGTTGCAGGCTGACAGTACGGCAACAAGTTCCAGAGCAGATGAGATGTTCATCAGAGCCGGAACCAAAACAGAAAAAGTAAGACTCACGCCTGACTCAAAGCCAATGTTAAGGAATGATACCCTCAGGCTGAATGATTCTGTATATATCCTGATGAGGGATTTTATCCCTGCCCGGCTTCCCCACACCACCAATGACACAATAGTGCTGGTAATTACCGACACCCTCCCGGAAGTTTCACTTGCAAACACAGATTTACCCTTCAGGTACCTCAAGAATCCATACATGGCCGATTCACTGCAGGCAGCGGTCGGTTCACTCATCAGCTATCTCGAGAAGCGCGATTCAACCGTTGTACGCCTGACGAGCGAATCGGGCAGAGGTGCAGATGTGTGGCTTAACGGCCTGTCAGACAATCTTGTCCGTTTCTGGCTTCCTGACGGCGAGAACGACTCGGTTACCGTATGGATAGGAAGTCCTGCACGCAATACTCTTTCTCTCAGGGCTGAGGAGGGCGTGCTCTTCAGAAAACAGGTATGGCATGACAGATACGTTGACACCCGTGTCAACGTCATCACGGCACAGGAGGAGGACCTGAGAAGGGTGGCACTGACCAGGATCAAGCCTGACCTGTGGAAATTCAAAACGGACCTCTCATACCTGCTCTCGCAGGGTGTGGTCTCAAACTGGGCAAAGGGAGGTGAGAATAATATCTCCTCTGTCCTGGATGTCACCTCGGCACTCACTTACAACAATAAGGTGACAAAGGTGAACTCGGCCACCTCGGCAAGGTTCGCGCTGGGGCTTCAGGCCTCAGGCAAATACGGGGGTATACGGAAAAACCTGGATATCCTGGAGATAAACTCCAAGATAAATCATAAGGCCTTTGGCAAGTTTGACCTCTCGGGCCTGTTCCAGTTCAAATCGCAGTTCCTTCCGGGATACACCTATCCCAATGACACAACATCAGTCAGGGTCTCGAAGTTCTTCAATCCGGCTACTGTCATCCTCGGCTATGGCCTTGAATACAAACCGAACAAGAACACATCAATCAGCTTCTCACCGGTATCATATAAAGGCACTTTTGTTCCTGACACTGCCAGTATCAACCAGACGAAATATGGAATTGCAGCCGACAGGCGGTCTAAGAATGAGCTGGGGGCATACATGACACTGAACAGCAAACTGGTTCTTTTTGAGAAGGTTAATATGACCAACAGGCTGCAGCTCTTTTCAAACTTCCTGTCGAAGCCGCAGAATATAGATGTTGACTGGGAGATGGTTGCCACCATGCCTCTCAACTGGTTCACCGATCTGAGGATGAATGTTCACCTTATCTATGATGACAACACCCTTCTCCCGGTATATGACGGGGGAGAGCCGGTGCTTGACACTGACGGCAAGCAGAAGAAGTCTCCCATGGTGCAGTTCAAGGAGCTTCTGGGAGTCTCATTTGTGTTCAAGTTCTAGAGAAGAAGCAGGTCAAGCACTACTGCCAGTCCGTAGATGACGCCGGCGATACCGTTTGTTGTACCGAAGGCCATGTCAACCCTGCTGAGATCATCCGGTTTGACTATGATATGCTGGTAGATCAGCATGGCGGTAAATATTGCCGCGCCCGTCCAGTAGATGAATCCTGCACTGCCTGTGATGCCGGCTACCACCACAAGGGTGAACGTGACAGCATGCAGCGCAATTGATACGGCCAGTGCTTTTCCTCTGGACATCATGGCAGGGATTGAGTAGAGTCCCGTATCACGGTCAAACTGGTCATCCTGGAGAGAGTAGATGATATCAAATCCGCTGACCCATGTAAGCACGATAAAAGAATAGATAACAGGCAGGAGTGCAAATGATCCGGTGACGGCAATATATGCCCCTGTAGGTGCAAGGCTGAGGCCCAGACCCAGCACCAGGTGACAGAGCGGGGTGAAGCGCTTGGTGTAGCTGTATCCAAGCACCACCAGCAGCGCCACGGGTGAGAGTATGAGCGTCAGCCTGTTGAGGAAGGCTGCTGAGATGATAAATAGCAATGAGCTGGCAATAACGAATATGAGTGCCTGACTCCGCGAAATCTTTCCTGAAGGGATCTCACGCACCACCGTACGCGGATTCATTGCATCAAAACGATAATCAGCCCACCGGTTAAAGGCCATGGCTGCGCTGCGCGCGAAGACCATGCATGCCAGTACCAACAGGAAAGTCCTTAGTGAGAATCCATAACCGGGCTCCGTGGCGCCGATGAAATAGCCTGCAAGGGCAAAAGGCATGGCGAAGACAGTGTGGCTGAACCTGACCAGTGAAAGATAATCATGTGTCCTGCCAAGCAACTTCTTCATCGCAGAGTGGCTCCGAATTCGCGCTCGAAGGCTTTGACCAGAGCACCCATCGTCTTCTCAATATTCCTTTCGGTAAGAGTCTGCCTCTCATCACGGAGGATGAAGCTGACAGCATACGATTTCTTATCCTTTCCTATGGTCTTACTCTCATAAACGTCAAAGAGATCAACCTCATGCAGGATGTTACGCTCAGTCCTGAAGGCAAGGTCACGTATCTGGCTGAATTTCACTGATCTGTCAATAAGCAGGGCCAGGTCGCGACGGACCCACGGGTATCGTGGCAGCTCGCTGAACCGGATAGACCTGGTGCCGGCGAGCCTGATAACGTTCTCCCACTCTATCTCGCCGTAGAAAACATCCTGCCTGATGTCAAACATTGACAGGTACTTCCTTGACACCTGCCCGAAAGAGGCCACCTCAAGACTTCCTGCAGTGTATTGAATGCCTTCGGCGAACCATCCCCGCTGTATCTCAGTGGCCACGATCTCATGCCGGGTGATTCCGAAACGTGCCAGTACCATCTCTGCATAACCCTTGAGGTGGAAGAATCCCGAGGGCGTTTCAGGTGCATTCCAGCGCTTCTCATTCATGTTCCCGGTCAGGGCCATGGACAGCACCTGCTTCTCGGCAAAATTATCGGTTATCTCGAGGGTGTTTTTGCCTTCTTTCCGACGATAGATGTACCCTAGCTCAAACAGCCTCAGGTTGCTGTTCTGCCTGTTGATGTTCCAGGCAATTGAATTCAGCAATCCCGGCAGCAGCGAGAGACGCATGACATTGAGGTCACTGCTGAGTGGATTGGCCAGCCTGACCATGTCTTTAACTTCATAGTCGCCAGTGGTTTCAAACCATGCGGCAGGAGAGAGGGAGTTGCACATTATCTCTACGAAGCCGTTGGCAGCAAGCATCCCGGAAAAGTTGGCGGCCATCTTTTCACGGTCAGGCTTGTCAGTGTGTGACAGCATCGTGTGCATCTCGTTGCTGATGCCAATATTGTCATAACCGTATATCCGCAGCACCTCCTCGGTAACGTCAGCCTCACGCGTGACATCAACACGATAGGGTGGTATCTCAAGTGTCAGTATTCCCTCCTCCTCGGCCGTGATATTTATGTCGAGACTGTACAGGATAGTCTTTAGAGTCTCAATGGGTATCTCTTTTCCTATCAGCCGGGTCATCCGTTCAACGGAATACCTGACCACGGCTTTCCTTACCGGAGCAGGGTAGACGTCAATAATATCACCGGTGACAGTGCCGCCTGCCAGCTCCTTAACAAGCACTGCAGCCCTGTTTAGCGCGTAGATGGTCATCTCCGGATCGGTTCCTCTCTCGAACCTGTATGAGGCGTCGGTGCGCAGATCATGCCTCCTTGAGGTACGCCGTACTGATACCGGGCTGAAGGTAGCGCTCTCAAGGAACAGGTCTGTGGTTGTTTCGGTGACACCTGAATGCAGACCGCCAAACACACCCGCAATGCACATGCCCTCCTCCTGGTTGCATATCATCAGGTCAGAGGATGAGAGGGTGCGTTCCACACCGTCAAGGGTAACGAATTTAGTTTTGTCAGGGAGGTGTCTTACGCGTACGGTTCCTCCTTTTATTGCAGCCACATCAAAGGCATGCAGCGGTTGCCCCGTCTCATGAAGGACGAAGTTGGTGATATCAACCACGTTATTTATGGGATGGAGACCGATAGCCCTGAGCCTGGTCTGCAGCCATGCCGGGGAGGGGCCCACCTTTATGCCCCTGATTGTCAGTCCCGAGTAACGAATGCATGCCTGCGGAGCTTCCACACTGATGCTGATGGCGCCGCTGTTGCTCTCCTTGCTGATGCCGGTTATCTGTGGCAGCCTGGCCCTGACGGGTTTCTGCAGGTTGAAATATGCTGCCAGGTCGCGTGCCACACCGAAGTGAGAGCTGCAGTCAATCATGTTTGGCGTCAGTCCTATCTCATACACCGTGTCAGTGGTTACCCCGAAATATTCAGCAGCGGGCATGCCCACCCTGGCACTGCTGTCGAGAACCATTATGCCCTCATGATCATCTCCTATGCCCAGCTCATCCTCGGCACAGATCATCCCTTCCGAGAGTTGACCGCGAATCTTTGATCTTTTGATCTCAAACTGCTCATTACCATGATAAACCATGGTGCCCGGCAGGGCTACAGGCACCAGCTGACCGGCAGCCACATTGGGCGCCCCACAGACAATATGCAGAGGATCAGGCCCCCCTGCATCAACGGTGGTGACACTAAGCCTGTCAGCATCAGGGTGCCTCTCACAGGTAAGGACCTTTCCCACAATAACACCTTTCATGCCTCCCCTGACAGAGACCCACTCTTCCATGCCTTCCACCTCCAGTCCTAGAGAAGTAAGTATTACTGAGAGCTCCTCCGGTCCGGCATCAAAATCAAGATACTCCCTGAGCCAGTTGTAAGAAATCTTCATTACGGTACTATTATCTGTTTTTTAAGATGCAAAAGTAAGGAAAAAAGGTTTGCAGCATCAAACGCTCCGCTACTAAAAGCAACGTCATTATCATTATATTTGCACCTCAACAGGAATCCAGATGAAAATAGAAGAAAACGATAAACTGATTCTCATTACAAATGATGACGGACTGTATGCAGGAGGCTTGAGAACCCTTATCAGCATCATGGAGGATTTTGGCAAGCTGGTGGTCATCTCCACTACAGACAGCCGCAGTGCCATGTCACAGGCCCTGACAGTCAAACAACCTATCAGGGTCAAGCTGCTGGAGGAAGATGATCATAAACGCATTTTTGCCTGCAGCGGCACTCCTGCTGACGGCATCAAGCTGGCAGTGAACCAGTTGCTTGAACGCAAGCCTGATCTGATAGTATCCGGCATCAACCATGGCTCAAACGCTTCTGCCAGCATACTTTATTCCGGCACTATGGCAGCCGCCCTGGAGGGATGCCTTTACAACATCACCTCGGTGGGTTTCTCGCTCAATAGCTACTCATCCTCGGCTGACTTTTCCGGATGTGATAAGTACATCAGGAAGATATGTTCCATGCTCCTAAGTGAACCGCTGCCGCCGGGGATATGCCTCAATGTCAACTTTCCTGCCCTGCCGGCATCAGAGATCAGGGGAATGGTTGTGGCACGGCAGGCCTCAGGTAACTGGCAGGAGGAGTTTGAGAAGAGAAAGGATCCGGCAGGAAAGACATACTACTGGCTGACAGGCAGCTTTATCAATCATGAACCGGAGGCATTGGATACTGACGACTGGGCAATACAGAATGGCTATGTATCTGTTATGCCTGTAACAACTGATATGACTGCCTACAGCTACATGGAAACACTTAAATCACGACTCTGATATGCAGTTCAGGCAAAGGTTCAATAATGTTCTCACGGGAGTTCTCGCCGGCCTGATACTGCCGGTGATCGCCTTCCTGGTTTTCTTTTTGCTCACCCGCAATGGTCTCTCAATGCCTGATTATTACATGAAGATTCTGGATGCAGGCAATATTACCAGCATAATGAGTGTGGCAATCTTTGCAAATATCATCATCTTTCTTCTCTTTAACCGGCTTGACATGCTCAGGGCACTGAAAGGAGTGCTTGGTATAACCATAGTCTGGGCTTTTGTCGTTTTCGGGATAAAGCTTTTTTGAAATGAGGTACTTCATCATAGCAGGGGAACCATCCGGCGACCTCCACGGCTCCAGCCTCGTGAAGAACTTGCTTCAGGCTGATCCGGATGCAGACATTGCCTGCTGGGGAGGTGAACTGATGAAGAGTGCCGGAGCGCGGCTCCTGAAGCATTACAATGAGACTGCCTTTATGGGCGTATGGGAGGTGCTTGTAAATATCCGAAAAGTCAGATCCAACTTCACGGAGTGCCGCCGTCAGTTGACAGAGATGAAGCCTGATGTGCTGATATTGATTGATTATCCGGGTTTTAACCTGCGGATGGCCCGCTATGCAAAGGAGTCGGGCATACGTGTCTTCTATTACATCTCTCCCAAATTCTGGGCATGGCGTGAAGGAAGGGTAAAGAAGGTAAAACGGTATGTTGACAGGCTATATATCATCTTCCCGTTTGAAAAGGAGTTTTACAGGCGTCATGACTTTCCTGCCATATTCCTTGGTAACCCGCTGGCAGATCATATTGAAGGGTGGCGCAGCAAAGCGCCCGCCCGGCAGGAGATAAGGGATTCACTGGGTCTCGATGCCCGGCCGGTGATTGCCCTTCTCGCAGGCAGCAGACTACAGGAGGTGAGCAGGATACTGCCTCTCATGGCTTCCGTAGCTCCATCTTTCCCCGGCTGTCAGTTCGTGGTGGCGGCAATGGATCATCTGCCGCATACACTCTACAGAAGATGCATTGACGAGTACCCGGTGAAGATCATCACCGGCATGACCTACGAGATACTGGCTCTCTCGTCAGCAGCCCTGGTGACATCAGGCACAGCCACCCTGGAGGCTGCTCTTTTCAATGTGCCACAGGTGGTATGTTATTCAACCAGCCCGATGACCTACCACCTGGCAAAATGGTTCATTAAGGTGAGATTCATCTCCCTGGTGAACCTGATCATGGAGCGGGAGGTGGTCAGGGAACTTATCCAGGGTGATCTGAACCATGAGAGGCTTCAGAAGGAGCTGGCTGATATACTGCCTGAAGGTTGCAGGCATGAGACCCTGAGAAAGGATTATGAGGAGCTGCAAACTGTTCTCGGTGGAAGTGGCGCTTCGGTCAGGGTGGCGAAGGATATGGTTGCCAATCTTGATACACAAGCATGAAGATGAGCAGGAAAACCATACTGGTAATCATCATGCTGCTGACCTCCCTGGCAGGTTTTTCACAGATATCCATACGTATTTTTGCCCGCACACGCCCTTCTGCCTTCTTCCTGACAGTAGACAGGGGAGTATGCCTGCTTCATGATGACGCTGCAGGCGAGGTCAGGATAACTACCGGTGAGATTGTGGCTGTCAGCCTGCATGACGGCCGGGTCATTTACAGGACCCTGTCAGGCATCATGGGTGCTGCTGACTCCCTGGCCTTCACGCCTGTATCTGCCGGAACACTCGTTACCCTTCGCGCTCCCGACAGTGATGAGCCGGAGAAGACCCTTGAGGGAACACTTAAGGTCAAACCTTTCCCCGGGTCACTTCTCATACTTAATATCACTGCAGTGGAGGCCTGCCTGCCAGGGATTGTCCGCGCTGAAGCAGGCAAATACGGACCATCAGACTATTACAAGGCCCAGGCCGTGGTGGCACGGACCTATATCTACAGGAACATTGACAGACATCAGCTTGACGGATATAACATGTGCGATGATATTCACTGCCAGGTCTATCCAGGCGTGGTGACTGACAGTGTCATTGTCAATGCCTGCCGCTCCACTGCCGGGAGGGTCATTACTGACCGCGACAGCCTGCTCATAGAGGCAGCTTTTCATGGTAACTGCGGTGGTGAGACAGCCTCATCCGCCGAAGTGTGGCTGGCAGGATATCCCTACCTGGTGAGGGTGAAAGATCCATGGTGCAGCTACTCTGCATCATACAGATGGAGAAAGAATATTGCACGGACAGATTGGGACAGCTTCCTCAAATCAAAGGGAATAACGCCGGGAAGTGAGGGAGCCATCTATAGCCCACAGGAGCCGGAGAGGGGAAGACGGGCCACACGTACGGTGCAGGGAAAAACGGTCACCAGTGAGGAGATGAGGATCCGCTTCGGGCTACGGTCAGCTTTTTTCGCTATCACACCTGCCGGTGACAGCATAACCTTTAACGGAAGAGGCTACGGTCACGGGGTCGGTCTCTGCCAGGACGGCGCAAAGCACATGGCAGAAAAGAGGATGACCTATGACCAGATAACCGGGTTCTATTACCCGGGGACAATGATTATTGATATCAAAAATGCCCGCATGCCTCCGAGACCATGAAAGTTTTGGATATTTTTGCACCAAACCCGAAGATATGTTCACTCTCTTCAGAAAGGAGATAGCAGGTTTTTTCAGCTCACTGACAGGATATATTGTCATGATAGTCTTCCTGCTGGCCAACAGCCTGATCATGTGGATCATGCCAGGCCAGTGGAACCTGCTTGACAGCGGTTATGCAGGGCTTGACACACTCTTTGTGCTTTCTCCATGGCTCTTTCTCTTTCTGGTCCCCGCAGTCACCATGAGACTGTTCTCCGAGGAGAAAAAGACAGGAACAATTGAACTGCTCTGGTCGAGACCCGTCACTGACGGTGCGGTGATATATGGTAAATTCCTGGCCTCGCTCTTTCTTGTACTCATGGCATTGCTACCCGCAATCATCTTTGTCATCTCCGTCTGGATACTGGGAGAAACACCGGGTAACCTTGACAGGGGAGGGAGCGCCGGATCGTTCATCGGACTCCTTATGCTGGCAGCTGTCTATTCAGCAATAGGCCTGTTCGCCTCATCACTGACCTCAAACCAGGTCGTTGCCTTCATCATTGCCGCCGTGCTCTCATTCATTATGTTCAGGGGCTTTGATTCCCTCTCACTGTTGCCCGGTCTGTCAGTTATCGGTGAGGAGGTAGCCGCCATGGGCATTAATGAACACTACAGATCCATAAGCAGAGGCGTGCTTGACATGAGAGATGTCGCCTACTTTATTTTTGTCACTGCTCTATTCTGTGAAGCAGCAAGGATCATGCTTCGCCGAAGCAAATGGACCAAAGCAGTGCTTATCACCGCTGCCACGGGGGCTGCCTGTATCCTTCTGTCACTGATACATATCCGCGTTGACCTGACTGAAGACAGACGATTCACTCTCGCGGAACCAACCAAAGAGATATTGAAAGGGCTGCAGAGCGATGTCACAGTGAATGTCTACCTCGACGGAGAACTGCCGGTTGCCTTCAGGAAACTAAGGCGAAGCGTGGAACAATACCTGGATGAGTTTCGCATCACATCAGGCAGGAAGATAAAATATGATTTTATCAATCCTTCCAGATCACCTGACAGGGCTGAACGTGATCGCTTTCACAGTGATCTGATGAACAGGGGCCTGAACCCGGTCAATGTCATGGCCTCCGATGGTGAAGGAGGAAGAACCCAGAAACGGATCTTTCCATCGCTTACAGTCACCAGCGGCGAAACAGTTATTCCGGTCAACTTCCTGAGAAACAATCCCACTCTTCCTCCAGAAACCAATCTGCTCCACTCAGCGGAGGGACTTGAGTACGAGATTATCCGAGCCATTGCCACTGCCACTGCCGATACGGTTCATACTGTGGCCTTCATTGAGGGACACGCCGAACTGGATGAGATACAGGTTGCCGACCTCACCCTGGAACTGGCCAAATTCTACAATATCGACAGGGGTGTGATAGGAGGCAGGAGAGGTATAATAGACAGGTACGCTGCAATAATCATTGCTGCTCCCCGGACGGAGATTGATGAGAAGGACAAGTTCATCATTGACCAGTATATAATGAATGGCGGCAGGGTGCTGTGGCTTGCCGAGGAGGTGACTGTTAACGCTGACAGCCTTGCTGCCGGTGCAACGGTTGCTCTCTATAAACCGCTGACCATCAGTGACATGCTCTTCAGGTACGGGGTCAGGATCAATCCCGTCATAGTACAGGATGCCGATTGCATGCTGATACCCCTGAAGGTGTCCAACCCGGGTGGCGATGCGCAATATGTGCCAACACCATGGGTCTATTACCCGCTGTTGCGTCCCTCGCATCAGCATCCCGTAACAAGGAACCTCAACAGGATAAAGGCGGAGTTCGCGGGCACCGTTGATACGGTGGGCCGTGATACGGACATAAAAAAGAGTATCCTGCTGACTACCTCACCCGAAGCACGTACAGTGATGCCTCCCGTGCTTATCTCGCTGGAGGAGGCTGCGGAAATGATACCTGATGCAATGTTTAATGCCGGCCCCCTGCCTGTGGCAGTGCTTCTCGAAGGAACATTCCGCTCTGCCTTCGCAAACAGAATGGTGGCCAGTATAATGGGTGAAGAGGCGCTGGCAGCGGTCACCGAGAGCAAAGCAACAAAGATGATTGTGATTGCCGACGGAGATATAATCAGGAACGATGTGTCATGGTCAGGAGGTGTCCCCGAACCACTCACCCTGGGACTTGACAGGTACACCATGCAGACCTTCGGGAACAAGGACTTCCTGGTTAACTGCATCAACTACCTGGTCAATGACAACGGACTCATAGAGATGCGTTCCAGGGAGCTTAAGCCTCGACTGCTTGACCAGGCAAGGATAAAGCAGGAGAGAAGCCTCTGGCAGGCGGTGAATACACTGCTCCCGGTAATAATCATAATCCTTGCGGGATTGGTCTATAACCTCCTGAGACGCAGGCGTTATCTTTCGGTTAAATAAAATTGTTTGAGTGAAAGATATTTTTTTGTAATATTGATAAACAGGTTCTTAAAGCAGACGAGTCTTATAATCAATTAGTTACCGGTATGCCGGGATCATTTTTCGGAAAACTTAAATGAATGACAATATGAAATTTGTTGTATCAAGTACAGAACTTCTGGGACACCTTCAGGCAATAAGCAGGGTAATCAGTTCAAAGAACACCCTTCCCATCCTTGATAATTTTCTATTCAATATCAGTGGCAATGATCTGGAGATCACGGCTTCAGACCTGGAGTCGACTCTTATCACACGCATGCACCTTGATAATATTACGGGAAGCGGGACGGTAGCGCTGCCTGCAAGGATACTGCTTGATACTCTCAAGGAATTTTCCGAGCAGCCCCTGACCTTTGATATCAATCCTGATACACTGGCTGCAGTCATCAACTCGGAGAACGGCCGGTTCAGCATAGTGGGTCAGAACGGCATAGACTTTCCTGTGCTGCCCGTTATAAAGACCGAGAAGCGTTTTGGCTTCACACTGCCCGCCGAGGTTCTTCTGGCAGGCATCTCACGTACTCTCTTTGCCACGGCCGATGATGAGCTCCGTCCGGTCATGGGAGGCATACTGGTTGAAGCAGCCACCACCGGCCTTACCTTTGTTGCCTCCGATGCACACAAGCTCGTGAGATATCAGAGGAGTGACGCCAGGGCCGATGACAACGCTTCATTCATCCTGCCGAAGAAGCCTGCTTCGCTTCTCAGGAATATCCTTCCCAAAGAGGAGGGCGTGGTATCGGTGGAGTTTGATGACCGCAACGCCTTCTTTAACCTCTCAGACTACAAGGTGGTGTGCCGGCTTGTTGAGGGTAACTACCCGAACTACAACTCTGTCATCCCGAAAAATAACCCGAGAAAAGTGAGGATTGACAGACTTGAGTTTTATAATATCCTGCGAAGGGTCTCAGTCTTCTCAAACCAGGCAAGCAACCTGGTGAAGCTACAGTTCACCCCGGACCAGATAACAGTTTCGGCACAGGATGTAGACTTCTCAATATCAGCCTATGAGCGCCATAAGTGTCTCTATGAAGGTGACGATATGGAGATAGGATTCAAGTCGGTCTTTCTTATTGAGATACTTTCAAATATAGGATCACAGGACGTTATCATTGAGCTGGCCGATCCGACCAGGGCGGGGCTCTTTCTGCCCGCGGAGACAGCCAATGAGAATGAGGATCTTCTCATGCTCCTCATGCCCATGATGATCAACGCCTGAGAAAAAACCAGACATGGAACTTAACCTTAAAAAGCCCCTGGTCGTCCTTGATCTGGAGACCACCGGGGTCAACATCGCTACTGACCGTATTGTAGAGTTCTCAGCACTTAAAGTCTCCCCCGGAGGCAATGAGGAGTGGCTGACGCTCAGGATCAATCCAGGCATGCCCATATCTCCTGAGGCTACGCGCGTGCACGGCATCACTGATGCTGATGTGGCCGGTGAACCTCAGTTCAGGGAGGTGGCCAGGAGAATAGCCTCCTTCGTGGAGGGATGTGATCTTGCCGGATTCAACTCTATGAAGTTTGACATCCCCATCCTGTGCGAGGAGTTCCTCAGGGTTAATGTCGATTTTAATCCTGCCCGTCACCGGTATGTTGACGTGCAGGTGATCTTCCATAAGAAGGAACAGAGAACACTCAGCGCAGCCTATAAGTTCTACTGTGACAGGGAGCTGGAGAACGCTCACAGTGCACAGGCAGACACCGCAGCCACCTATGAGATACTCAAGGCACAGCTTGACAGATACCCTGACCTGGAGAATGATATTGACAAACTCTCAGCATACAGTGCCTTCAATAACAATGCTGACCTGGCCGGAAGAATAATCTTCAACGAGCAGGGACAGGAAGTGTTCAACTTCGGCAAGCATAAGGGCAAGCCTGTGGAGCTGGTATTCAGGGAAGAACCGTCATACTACTCGTGGATGATGAACGGCGACTTCCCCCAGAACACCAAGCAGGTTATTACAGCCATCAAGCTGCGCTCATTCGGTAAGGCCTGATAAGGAGTCTCTGTGATGCAACACTACGTGTTTAACGGCTCAGAAACAACCTGACTGACCCTGCCGGCTCCAAAAAAACCTGTCTATGAAAATAATATGTGTTGGCCTGAATTACCGTAAGCATGCGGCGGAGATGGGCCGTCCGCTGCCCCCTGAGCC
Organism: Bacteroidales bacterium; assembly: GCA_012514255.1. Next base: position 46,184 of record JAAZAP010000351.1, read on the forward strand.
GATGATCTTCCTGAAGCCTGATTCGGCCCTGCTCAAGAAGAACAAACCCTTCTTTATCCCCGATTTTTCCACCAATATGCAGTACGAGGCCGAGATGGTACTGCGTATCTCAAAGCTTGGCAAAGGCATTGCAACCAAATATGCCCACCGGTACTATGATGCACTGACGGTGGGTATAGATTTCACAGCTCGTGACCTGCAGCACCGGTTCTCACAGGCAGGTCATCCATGGGAGCTATCCAAGACCTTTGACGGTTCGGCACCCATAGGGTCATTTATTCCGGCAGACAGTTTCGGGAATCATTCAGATATCAGCTTCTCACTTGAGGTTAACGGTGAGACGAGACAGGAGGGGAACACTTCGGATCTGATCTTCAGTTTCGCTGATATCATTGAATATGTCTCAAAATTTTATACCCTCAAAACCGGCGACCTCATCTTCACAGGTACACCGTCAGGTGTGGGGCCCGTGAAGAGGGGAGACAACCTGGTTGCCCGGCTGGCAGGCGAGACCGTGCTCAACTTCTATGTCAGGTGAGCCGGCCGGTCAGCTTCGCCCCGTATTTTTTTACGCTACGTATCAGCCTCTCAAGGTCGCTCTCATCAGTCATGGCATTCATCAGTGCGGTGCGCAGCCAGATAACTCCCTCCAGCTCGGTCTGTACAAGATAGAATTCACCGCTCCTGATCAGTTCTTTCCTGATCATCCGATTGAGCTCATTCAGCTGTTCCCTGCCGTGTCCGGCAGGTGCATACCTGAAACAGACTATATTTGATTCCGGGGTGATGGCCAGCTCCATGCTGCTTTCCCGTTTGACAGCTTCGCCAAATCGTGCCGCCAGATCATAACGACTCTCAACATAGTTGCCCAGGACTTCATGGCCGTAGTACCTGATGACGGCCCATGCTACTATCCCCAGGGCACTTTTGGTGCACTCAAGTGTCCTCCTGGCTCCATTATACCACTCCTGTGTATCATGCTCCTCAAACAGGTACCCGGCTTTCTGCGCAAAGGTCTCGTATGATCTCCGGCCATCACGGAAGAGCACCATGGTGTTGAGCCCCGGAGTGAGCAGCATCTTGTGGAAATCAACCACTACAGAGTCAGCATGCTCCAGTCCCTTTACTAGGTGGCGGTAACGGTCAGTGAAGAGCACTCCCAGGCCATGCGCTCCGTCAACATGGAACCATAGCCCGTGCTCATGGCAGAAGAGCGCTGTCTCTTCCAGGTTATCATAGGTTCCGGTAGCTGTGGAACAGGCATTGGCTGCAACGCAGATGACCCTTATGCCCTGGTCTTCAGCTCTCTGCATTGTCTCGCCAAGCAGGTCGGTCCGCATAGCAAAACGACTGTCATAGGGTATGCGGATGACTGATCCGCCACCGAGGCCTATCACCTTCGCATTACGGGAGATGCTGTAGTGCGACTGGTCTGATACAATAATCCCTACTGGCCTGTCGTGTCTCACACCATCCTCCCAGATATTATAGTCACTCATAGCCTGGCGAGCCGCTAGAAGAGCCGTCAGGTTGCCTGCACTGCCACCGTGGGTGAAGATGCCGTCAGCTTCGCTGCCGAAGCCGATCTTTTTTGCAAAATATCTTATGACATTGCGCTCCGCTGCCATTGAGGCCGGTCCCATCTCATATACAGCCACGCCGTTGTTGAGCAGGGTGGTGAACATCTGTGCAATCACTCCTGCCGTCAGGGGAGGGGTATTCTGATGACCTACGAAACGCGGATGATGAAGATGATTCATTCCTGCTATCACCTTATGAATGAACCTGTCAAGAGGGAGGTCCAGGTTGGCCGGGTTGTCCAGATCGAACTCTCTGACAAGGTCATCGGGCTCCCTGTAATCAAGAACCGGCATATCACTGCGTGAGGTCGCCTCCCGGAGATAGTCGGCAAGTATATCTATCATTTTGTGTCCATGCCTGCGAAACTCCTCGCTGTCATAGACCTGGCTCATCCTGTTGTCTTCCATGCAAATCTATTTACCAGTGTTCAACAGTTGCCCGGCGTTCATCAACCTGCCGACAGGGTAAAGCCTGGTTCTCTTTTCCAGTTCAGAAGCAGGTGTGTTCTGGTAGAGCCATTGCAGCTGCGCAACAGGGTCCGAGGCTACCTTTGCATCTTCCTGCTTTGCCTTTTCAAAAGCCTCACGAAGCACAGGGTCACTGTCAAGCAGCTCCTTCAGGTGACTCTCAAATCCCCATACGGAATACCAGTCCTGCCCCTCAAGAAATGAGTCAAAGAAGTTCCACGCAAAGAAGCCTGAACTACTCTGGGGCTCAAGCATGGTCACAATGTACTTTTTCGATCTCTGGTTAACGGGTACCACGTAATCGCCCTTGAAGAAATCAACCTCCTGCGAGACTGTCCGCATCTTCACATTACTGTTGAAGTAGTGTCCCTGGGTGGCTCTGCGTGACGGCTCGTAGCCGTCAATGTAATATGTCTCAACCATGAGGGTGGTGTCATTCTGTAACTGCTTCATCTCTGCGCCGTTAATAGCCAGACGCTCAATTACTTCCTCCCACGCGAAGGGAACAATGTAGGCTTCCGGTACGGTGACAGTGATAGCGGGATTGAAATAATTATAATACCTGATTGTGTCAGTATAAGGTTTATCATGGTTGTAGAAGCCCGATCTTCTTCCTGTTAGCGGAGTTGTTCTCTCCTCGTACCTGTAGCCGTGATACTCTATCAGGTCCCACCGTGTGGAATCCTGCTCCCAGTCAATAACAAACTCTTTTGCCTCAAGGGTGTGGCGATTTGCTTCGGCGCGAAGCCGGAGTACCTCCTTGTTATTCAGTGATGCAAATCTTACCAGCTCGGTGATGAACTGGTATGTTCCCATCACTCTCTCTGGGTATGGTTTGTAGACCAGCGTTTCGGTCATGAATCCAAATGAGTTGAAGAGAGCTGAGTAGCCTGTAGAATAGTAGGCGTCTTCTTCAAACCCGATAATTGCTTTTATCTCACCTCTATCGGTATACTGGACATATGGAACCATTTCATTTTTATGGGTTTTTTTCATTCTGTCGTAGAGCTCCTTAAGCATCTTCTCCCTGAAGAAATGTTCCATCTCCGGGTGCATCTTCTCAGGCTGTGTGGCAATGAGGGTGACCGTAAACTGGTGATCAGAGCCGTTGGTGGTATGTGTGTCAAGGAAGAGATCAGGGTCAAGGAAGCGGTATATCTCCGCAAAGGTCCTGGCGTCACGTGAGTCCTGCTTGACAAAGTCGCGGTTCAGGTCGAGGAACCGTGTGTTTCGCCTTGCGCCCTTTTCTTCCGGCCCGTTCTGGTTAATGCGCCAGTAACGGCTTCGTGTCAGTGCTCCGCCTATATTATAAACAGGAATAATTGCCACCGAGCAGTTGCGGAGGTATTTTTTCATCCTGTTTTTGTTGGCGAGCAGGTCTGCCGCAAAGCGGGCGCTGGCGTCAATGCCTTCGGGCTCGCCGGGGTGTATGCCGTTATTGATAAGTACAATTGCCTTGCCTTCTCTGTGTATAGCCTCGGGGTCACTCTCACCATCCTCTGAGATGATGAAAAGATGGAGGGGTCGGCCCGCATCGGTCATGCCCATCTCCAGCAGCGTTGCCTCACCGTATCTCTCGTCAAGGTCACTGTAGAAGGCTATTGCCTCCTCCCATGTCAGGCTCTGGTTCACGTCATATCTCAGTTGGGGCGATTCACTGTGCTGCTGCGCTGCCAGCCCGGCGGTCAGCATGATCGATAGCAGGATGGTGATGACTTCTTTTTTCATCTGGCTTTATTGTTAAAATGGTTGATTACTGTCTCAGCCCCTGCCTGCATCTCTCTTACGAGGTCAGGGAACATATTGTATGTTGATTCGAGATGTCTGAAGCGTGATCGTACGTTGGGGATGATCAATCCCGGCATCTCACTGGCCGGAATACCTCTCATGGTATAGATTTCCTCATACCTTGCAATCCCTGCCTGGCCAAAGGCATCCATGTCATCGGCAACGGAGAGGATGGCTGCAAGGGAGGAGGGATCAGAGCGCCCCTTATAATCCTTGTTGTCATGCATCTCAACAGCATCAAGTATCTCCTGGCGATCAGACCCTGTGATTCCTGCAGTTTGAAGGAAGGCACGGCAGAACTGCCTGCTCTGCCTGCCATGGTCGGGACCCGGGTTGACGGTCAGACCGGTATCATGAAAGAAAGCAGCAATAATAGCTTTCTCTGCCAGCACCGGATCATTCACAATTCCGGTATCATATAGCCTCCCGAGAAGGAGGGCGGCGTTTTCCCACACCCTTTCATGGTGCAGGTGGTCATGTGAGGGCATATTCATTCCCGAGAAGATGCGTTTGCATTCACCCTTGAGAAGCTCCCTGTACTTTTGCTCCGCCTGAGTAATGAACTGATGGGCCATGTCTGAAAACAAAAAAGCAAAAGTAGGAACTTTTGCTTTTTTGGCTCCCTGTTATTGTAAGAATTAGCGGGCAAGCATACTCTCTGCAAGATCAAGAATTGTAGTGTCTTCTATAGTGACTATGCCCCCTTCGGGTCCTTTTTCAATGTGGATCCCGGCACTCTGCCCGCGATCAAAGTTCCAGCCTCCGAAATAGTTCCTGACGGTCTCCTCTTCCATGTCAAGCTTCTCAGCTATCTTTCTTATGCTCCCGTCAGGAAGCCGGTCCTTGATCTTCCTCAACTGTGAAAATGTCAGTGTTCGTGCCATGATGTATAATGGATAGGTTTTGTTCAAATATACTAAAAATATGTTGCAGGGAGAAATTTAAACAGGGCTTTAAAGTTATTTTAACATTTTAAAATTCAAGAGATTGGATATTGCGGATAATATATACGTCGTAATCACCAAGATACTCAAAACCTGCCTTTTTGTAAAGCCTGACAGCAGCCTCATTGGTTCTGTGGACTTCAAGCTTGATCTGGTATCCCTTTTCTTTCGCAATGCGAAGTGATTCCCTGAGAAGGCTTACTGCAAAACCCTTTCCCTGGTGTTCCGGGATTATCCCGAAGTGGTGAAGGTAGAGCCTTCGACCGTCGAAGGTGAGCCATGAAGTGCCTGTTATCTTTTTCTCTTCCACATCCTCCCTGTACATCACCAGCATTGCTCCTCCCATGGCTATGCTTCGTTCTACGGTACTCTCATCATCGCCTCTCTCAGGCCTGCTCAGCCCTGTAGCACTCCATACCTCCATTATGCCGGGGAAATCACCCTTACGGTACTCTCTTATTTTCATTCCTGCCTGCTCAACCAAAGTTACGGTCATTCAATCTGTAGGGAGGTCAGTATTTCTTATGCCTGTTCATCAGCAACCACATACAGCTGACCCTGCTCTTCCCTTCTCACGATGATCATAGCGCCTCTCGGGATGAAGCCTGTCTCCGCCACGGCGGGGAAGACCTCGTCACCTATCATAACTTTTCCTGAAGGGCGCAGCACGGTATGCGCCGTACCCTTCTGTCCGACCACCGACTGGAGCTTGCCGGTATCAAAGCTGACAAATCCGTCAGCCTGGTTGACCGAGGTCTCGAGCGCAAGGCTCCCGAAGAGCCTGTTGGGTGCAAAGAGCTTGCGTGAGAGCCAGAGCGAAAGAATGAAAGCCAGCACAGCGGCAAAAAGCACAATGGCAAAGGCACCGACAATCTCCCTGACACCGTCAATGGAGTGGCCGAACCTGAAAACCAACTTGTCAATCATGACCAGTGCCAGCCCGGTAACTATTCCTATTACTCCCAGGACGCCTGTCACCCCGAAGCCGGGTACGGCGAAGATCTCTACCAGGAGAAGTATTATTCCTGCGACAAATATTACGAAGTGCCAGTTGGCTGCAACGCCTTCAAGATAGAGCGGGGCGAAGTAAAGAACAGCAGCGAAGATGGCTGCTGCCAGCGGGAACCCCACTCCAGGGCTCTGCAGCTCGAAGTAGATGCCCCCTATTATCAGCATGACCAGCAGGCCGGAGACAACAGGATTGACCAGCAGCATGATTATCCTGTCAACCAATGTGAGCTTCAGCTCTTTGATTACATACTCCTTAATTCCTGCGCTTTTCATGACCTCATCCACCGTCTCGGCTTCGCCCTCGCAAAAACCATATTTGATGGCTTCCAGTGCGGTCAGCGTCAGTACCTGGCCGGTATCCACTATACCCTTCAGCACTATTGAGGGGTCAACCATTGCCTGGGCTATCTCAGGGTTACGGTGCCACACCCATGTGGTATCACCGTTATCCGTCACAGGCTTCTTGCCATGGGCCTCGGCGGTGGCTCTCATCATGCCCCGCATGAACGACTGGTACTTATCAGGCATCTTCTGGCCGGTCTGGTCAACCACGGTGGCGGCACCGATGCTTGCCCCGGAGCGCATATATATGCTGTCAGCCGAGATGGCTATCAGGGCACCCGCCGAGATGGCCTGGTTATCTATGAAGACCAGTACAGGTATGTCATAGTTGAGAATAAGTGTTCGCATGGAGTCTGCTATGTCAACCTGCCCGCCGTAGGTGTTCATGTGTATCAACATGAAGTCGGCACCATTTGAGTCAGCCTCCGCAAAACTCTTCTTCACGCTGCGCCAGAGAGGTGCGGCAATATTCTTTTTAATGTCACATTTGTATACCACGGCTGTGGTGTCCGGCCCGGTCTGGGTTGCAGCATAGCCCGGCAATGATGACAGCATGGCTGCCGCAACTATGGCAAGCAGTACGCTCAGTCTGACAATTGGTCTTTTCATGGGATTATCTTTAGTTCCTTAATGTAATCAATGAAGCAAGCAAGGGCTTCCCGCTTTCTGTCATCCAGCCGGTAGTCCATATTATGGTTAAGATAGAATATGACCTCTTCGGGAGTAGCCGCCGTGCCCTCTTTCAGCAGGGTCACTGACTCGTTCCTCCTTGCCAGCCCTTCGCCCAGAGCCTTGTTGAAGAGGGTGATGAACTGCTCCGGCAACTGCCTGGCAGAGACCCAACAGGCAAAGACAAAGGGCAGACCGGTGAACCTCTTCCACTCCAGTCCCAGGTCAAGACGGTATCTGAAATGGCGGGCGTATTCAAAACAGCGGTCGCCTATCATTACGGCAGCCTCACCGTGACGCATGGCGGTGATATCAAACTCTTCGGGAGCCGGGAGCCACCTGTATTCCCGCTTCCATGCCTTCGCTGCCAGGATGCGGCACAGGGTCACTGAACTGCGCGACCGGTAATCGAGATAAATGGTCCTTATCTCCTCAAAGGCGGTGTTGCTTACCAGTAGTACCGTTCGCACCTCGCCGTTGGTGCTCAGACAGTATTCGCCCACGAGATGATACTCATCCATGGCAGCAATCATTGCCACCGGGATAAGCCCCAGGTCACTCATGCCTGCAATAAGCCTGTCAGCACATTCAGAGGGATGGCATACCTCAAGGTCAATCATGCCGGCCACCTCACCGTCACGAAGACCTATCATAAATGGATAGCTGTTGATATACTTGACTGCAGAAACCCTTATCTTTTCCATCTCAATATTTCATTCCCCGGATAAATGCAAAGGTTCAATTTTTTTAGACCAGTACAAAATACTATTTTTGATTTTTGATTCACAGGTAAAACCGCGGTGAGGAAAGGGACAAAATGGACCGTTTAATGGCAATTTCACCGGTCGACGGCCGCTACGGGGAGAGGATCAGGGAGCTGATACCCTTCTTTTCGGAGTTCGGGCTGATGCGCTATCGCGTGATGGTGGAGACAGAATACTTCATTGCGCTGTCAAAGGCGCAGCTGCTACAGTTTGATGGATTCCCTGCGGAGGGGGAGAGTCAGCTGCGGGCACTGTGCTGCTCCTTTGCACCCGCTGACGCTGAATACATCAAACAGAAAGAGGATGTTACCAACCATGATGTAAAGGCGGTTGAATATTTTGTTAAGGAAAAGGTGGTTGCCATGGGCCTCGGACGGTGGTCGGAATTCGTCCATTTCGGCCTGACCTCACAGGATATAAATAATACTGCCATTCCTATGGCCATTCGTGATTCAGTGAGGGAGGTGCTCAATCCCATGCTGGTCACTCTTCGTGATGCGCTTAAAGCCATGGCTGCCGAATGGGCTGATATACCCATGCTGGCGCGTACCCATGGCCAGCCTGCCACCCCTACCAGGCTTGGCAAGGAGATGGCTGTCTTCAGCGAAAGGCTTCACAATGAGCTCATAACTCTTGACAGCATGAAATACAGCGGCAAGTTTGGGGGCGCTACCGGGAACTTCAACGCACACAGGGTGGCATACCCGCAGATCAACTGGCCGGCTTTCGCAGATAAATTGCTCAATGAGCAGCTGGGGCTGGAGAGACAGCAGACCACTACCCAGATAGAACACTATGACGGTCTGGCTGCATTATTTAACTGTATCAGCCGTATCAATACCATCATTACTGACCTCTGCAGGGACATGTGGAGCTATATCTCACTTGATTACTTCAAGCAGACCATTGTCATGGGTGAGGTGGGGTCTTCGGCCATGCCTCACAAGGTGAACCCGATAGACTTTGAGAACGCCGAGGGCAACCTGGGAGTGGCCAATGCTCTCCTGGGACACCTCGCGGCCAAGCTGCCTGTGTCACGGTTGCAGCGTGACCTGACTGACTCTACCGTCATAAGGAATACGGGTGTTGCCATGGCTCACTCACTCATAGCATGGAAGTCGGCAAAAAAAGGACTTTCGAAGCTGAAAGTCAATCATGAAAAGATACGGAGTGACCTGGAGGCGAGCTGGGTTGTTGTTGCAGAGGCACTGCAGACCATTCTGCGCCGGGAGGGTTACCCGCAGCCCTATGAGACACTGATGGCCCTGACAAGAACCAACGAGGAGATCACCGGAGAGGTTTTCGGGAGATTCATTGACACTCTTGATGTCAGTGATGCCGTCAAGGAGGAGATGAAGGCTGTCACACCGTTCAATTACACCGGTTTCTGACCCGAGATGAAGAGTATCAGGATCCTGCTGCAGTACCTCAGGCCCTACAAATGGCTTGCAGTACAGAATATGGGATTTAACATCCTCAGTGCATTCTTTGCCCTGTTCACCTATACATTGATAGTCCCGTTCCTTCAGATCCTGTTCAACAGGGTGGATGTCGTTCCGGACCCTGGCCCTTTTACATTCTCTGCATCATATATCAAGGACTGGGCAAACTGGTACTTCTCATCATCCATAGAGCGTTACGGCGAGATGAGAACCCTGCTTGTTGTGGTCATTGTCTTTGCTGCAGCCAGCTTCATCAAGAACCTGCTTATATTCCTTGCCAATAACTGTATGGCCAGCCTGCGGGCAGGTACCGTCAGGGATGTCAGGAACCGTGTCTACAACAAGATATTGAAACTGCCCCTCTCATACTTCTCCGAGGCACGCAAGGGCGACCTGATGACCAGGGTGTCAAATGACGTTCAGGAGATAGAGGTGTCAGTGATGTCATCGCTCTCCATGCTCTTCCGTGATCCTTTTACCATTATTATCTTTGTTACCTATCTCATTGTCACCAGCCCCCAGCTGACTCTCTTCGCATTGCTTTTGCTCCCGCTCAGCGGATGGGCCATCGCACGTATCAGCCGCAGCCTCAAGAGTGCATCATTCATCGGGCAACAGGCACTGGGAAGGCTGCTGTCAGTGCTGGAGGAGACACTCACGGGACTGCGAATAATAAAGGGATTCAATGCCGAAGAAAAGATGACACGCCAGTTTGGCGTTGCCAACGAGAAATTCACAAAGACCTTCAGGCGGGTGGCGAGGAAAGCCTATCTTGCACACCCTGTCAGCGAGTTCCTCTCCACCATCGTGCTGCTTATTGTCATCTATTATGGGGGCTACCTGGCATTGAAGGGGACAGGCAACATGTCACCCGACAGGCTGATCGCCTTCGTGGTGGTATTCTCCCAGATCATCCAGCCTGCCAAAGCTATTTCCAGCGCATGGTTCAGCATCCAGAAGGGGATGGCATCAATTGACCGTATCAATGAGGTGATGAATGCCGGGGAGACCATAACCGAGAAGCCTGATGCAATAAGGCTCTCAGGTTTCAGGGAGAGCATTGAGTTCAGGAACGTGTGGTTTGCATATAACCATGAGCCGGTGCTGAAAGATGTCTCGCTCACCATCAGGAAGGGGCAGACGGTGGCGGTGGTGGGTCGCTCCGGCGGAGGGAAGTCGACCCTGGCAGACCTGATACCCCGTTTCATTGATCCCGACAGGGGGGCTGTCTATATCGACGGAGTTGACCTGCGCGACGTGAACATCAGGGACCTGCGACACCTGATGGGCATTGTGAGCCAGCAGGCCATTCTCTTCAATGATACCTTTTATAATAACATATCCTTTGCCCTGGACGGCGATGCAGGCCTGGATAGCGTGGTCAGGGCAGCAACGATAGCCAATGCGCATGCGTTTATCACAGAGACGCCTGAAGGGTATCAGAACACTGTGGGTGAGGGCGGCAACAAGCTTAGCGGCGGCCAGAGGCAGAGAATAAGCATTGCCAGAGCTATCATGGCCAATCCCCCTGTGCTGATCCTCGATGAGGCTACCTCGGCACTCGATACCGAGTCGGAACGGCTTGTTCAGGATGCCATGCTGAAACTTTTGGAGAACCGCACATCGGTAGTCATAGCCCACAGGCTTTCCACCATACAGCATGCTGACCTGATAGTGGTTGTGGAGGAGGGTCGCATTGCGGAACAGGGGACCCATGAGGAGCTTATCAGGAACCCCTTGGGGATCTACAGGAAGCTGTATGAGATGCAGACGTTTTAGGATTGCCGATTGCCGATTGTCGATTGCCGATTGTCGATTGCCGATTGTCGATTGCCGATTGTCGATTATGGTCGTAGACCATAAAGAATTGTAGACCGGAGCGTAACACGGAATTCAATGGTCGTAGACCATTCAGAATTGTCGATTGCCGGCATCTTCGTGGAGGATAATAAATATAATACAATCTTCCCTGTAGATGATGAAGAATGTATATCGGTCTCGTCGAACAGAGTACATTCTGTCACCGCAATGTGAAACAAAATTTCCATGAATTTGTTACCTTCGTGATTATGCATGAACAAATCAACAACTATGGATACAAAAACCGCCACTGACATTCTCAAGGAAGCCATCCTCCTGGAACATAGGGGCAGGGTCTTCTACTCTGACGTTGCGGCCCGGACATACAACGAGGCCGTAAAGCGGATCTTTACCATCATAGCTGATGAGGAGCAGGAGCATATACGCTTCCTTTCTGATCAGTTCAGGTATTACCAGAAGCACCATGTATTCATGGAGGTGGATACTCAGCACGGTGCGGTTTCCGATGAGGTTGCCCTGAAGGTGCTTACTGAAGAGATAAAGGGACAGATCAACGCTGCAGGCTATGAGGCAGCGGCTATAGGTGCTGCCATGAATTTCGAGGCCAAAGCTGTAGCTCTTTATTCATCACGTGCTGAGGCATCTGATGATGCCAACGAAAAAGCTCTCTACACAATGCTTGCAGACTGGGAAAGGGGCCACCACCAGTGGCTGGCACGAATTGATAAGGAGCTGAGGGAGCAGGTGTGGTACGACAATAATTTCTGGCCGTTCTAGACTGTAAAGCTGATCCGGCGGCGGTACTTTTCCCATCCCGGCCGGGCAGTTAAACCATACGCCGGAATTTGGCAGGTACTCCTGATTCGAAACGCATCTCCCGGCCGGTGACAGGGTGGATGAATGCCAGTAAGCTCGCATGCAGACCAAGCCTTCCTATCGGACTTGACGTTGCCCCATACTTTTTGTCTCCGGCGATGCTGTGACCCATCTCCTGCATGTGGAGTCTTATCTGGTTTTTCTTGCCTGTATCGAGGGTGATCTCCAGGAGGGAGTACTCTTTGCCGCTCTTAATAAGGCTGAACCGTGTGACCGCAAGGTCACCCCGTTTCGGGTCTCGGGTTGAATGCATCACCAGCGCCTTGCTTTCATAGACATATGACTTTATTACCCCTTCCGGTTCGGTAACCTCTCCCTCTACAAGTGCCACATAGGTGCGTGCCGTTACGTTCCGCTTCCAGTCGCGCTGCAGGAGACTCTGCACCTTTTCGCTCCTGGCAAAGACCATCAGTCCTGATGTGTCACGATCAAGCCGGTGGACGATGAAGATTTTGTTCGACGGCTTCTGGCTCTTGACATAGGTGCTGAGAATATTATAGGCGGTCAGGTACTTCTCATTGTCCGATGCCATTGAAAGGAGTCCGGCATTCTTGTCAATGACTATGAGGTGCTCATCCTCGTAAACCAGTCGCATGTTGCGCGCCATCAGTCCGCCTGTGTGTCTTACCGGTGAGATGACTATCGTGTCACCCGGCTGCAGCTCATGGTTGAACTGTGTCACCGGCTCACCGTTGACCATTACCTGCCTGTTACGGAGGAGTGATTTCACATTGTCACGGCTCTTGTTTGTAAGTGAGCTGAGGAGGAAGGGCATCAGGATTGCCGGTTCAGTTATTGTGAGGGATATCTCCTTTATCATGTTCGGGTTGTTGTTGCAAAGATAGGATAGATTGCGGGATTACCTGTGGTGATCAGGTCTTGACTGGTTGCAACTTTCAATAAAGGCGTGGGTTAATGGTATCATGGATTACCTGCGGTAATCTCTTGCGGGGGAGCCTGCAGCAGACATTGCAGGTACGCATGGCTAAGGCCAGGGATTGCTCGCTCAATTCATTTGCGGGTGATCCCTTCCGGTGGGTGAACATATCAGATCAGGGCATTCAGTCATGAACCAGGGATTACACGCTTATTTCATTCGCGTGTGATCCCTTGCGGGGGAGAACTCATCAGATCAGGGCAGTTAGTCATGTGTCAGGGATTACACGCTTATTTCATTCGCGTGTGATCCCTTGCGGGGGAGCCTGCAGACCACAGCACTCACTCATGCACCCCGGTGCATGAGTGTCTTTTTATTTTCCGTCATCCCTCACCCGGGCAAGCCCGGTTCGGTATGCCGTAAAATAAAAATCCCTTCCGCTTTAGGTGGAAGGGAGTGCTGTGGTTTGCGGAGAAAGAGGGATTCGAACCCCCGGTCCAGTCGCCCGGACAACGGTTTTCAAGACCGCCGCAATCGACCACTCTGCCATTTCTCCCTGCGAAACGCTGAAGAATTTCTACTAAAGGTTCAGCGGGTGCAAATATAATCTTTTTTTGCTTTTCTCCCCGGGATGAGAAAATCTAAGGCTAGGTAACCGCTCAGACCAGTCTCTGATCCCCCTTAAATGGGGGTGTGACATGTTTCCGGAGGCCCCTGACGCCACCAGGCAGCGGTTTTTTGACCTAAAAAGCTCTCATTTGTAATAAAAATCGGCGTTTCAGGCATAAAAAAGGGCCCAAAAACTTGCTTTTGAATAAGAATGGAATAAATTTGTAGACAATTAGAGAATTTGGTCTAACCCTAAAATTGAATTGATTATGACAAAAAAGGAATTAGTAAGCAGCATTGCAAAAAAAGCAGGACTTTCACTTAAAGATGCCAACATCGCTCTGAACGCTTTTGTAGGCGCATTTGGTGATGCCATGAAAAAAGGCCAGAGGATCCAGCTACCCTCAATGGGTACATTCAAAGTTGAGAAGAGAAGTGCAAGAGTTGTCCGTAACCCGCGCACCGGAGCCAAACTGAATGTCCCGGCTAAGAAAGTCGTTAAGTTCAAAGCTGCACCGGCTCTTACAAAAGGCCTGAAGTAAA
>JAAZAP010000352.1 GCA_012514255.1 Bacteroidales bacterium
AAAGGTTTTGGATTCATTAAAGACGCCGACTCAACGAAAGAGTATTTTGTCCACTCTACAGGACTGATTGACAGAATCAAGGAGGATGATGAAGTAACATTTGATCTCCAGGAAGGTAAAAAAGGTTTAAATGCCGTTAATGTGAAACTTGCGTAGTTGAAAATATAATGTACATTTAATGACCTTGGTCCCGGCACAAACTGCCGGGACTTTTTTTTGCCGGATGTTCACTCCCGTCTATTCAGGAAATGAAATCCGAACTGTCACGGCACGTCAAACTCAATCACATAGCCGTAGCCTTTCCATATTGTAGTGAGCGAGATGTTCTGCATCTCCTGCGGCACCATGTCAACCGGAGGTGTCACCTTTGCATTATCGCCTGTAAAGATCCTGAAAAGTTTGCCCGCCTTTTCGGTCTCATCAGCTATGACAATATGGGTGCCGGGTTTGGATACCCGTATCATTTCACTGATAGCCTTTCGTTTGTCTTCAAAAAGGTTTATTGCCCCCAGGTGGTATACAACGTCAAATACGCCGTCATTATATGGCAGGAGGAGGGCGTCAGCCCTGACTATGCTGGCATTGATGTTCCACCGGGCCAGGTTGGCTGAACAGTGCGCCAGCATCTCCTGCTGGATATCCAGTCCATACAGCTTTAATCCGCTGATGTGATTATTCAGCCACAGGAAATTCTCCCCGTAGTCGATGCCGGTCTCAAGAACCCTGTTTCCCTCGCTGACCCTGAGCCTCTCCATAACCTCGTTCCTGGCGTTTTTGGCCCCTCCGCAAAGAAGGAACATCGCGTTGGTCGCAGGGGTGTAAATCTTCGCATAGAGTGATCTGAAGAACTTGTCCCTGCTGTTCCTGTAGACAAGCCCCCCGTCATTTAGAAAATCAATCCATAAGCCATTATCCTCATAGTATCTTTCACATCCGGCACAGTGCAGCCCGGAGGTCCTGATTCCTTCCGGCAGGCCGGCTGTCTCATGAACCAGCCCGCTCCTGCATAAAGGGCAGCATAGCAACCTGTTAACATAAGAGTCCATAGTTCTGATCCGCTTCTTTGCACAATTTAAGATATTTCGTGAAATTATTGACTTCAGCTGTTGATTATCTTAAATTTGTAATAACTCGGAGCCATTATTAAACAGAAAGTGTCTGTTGATTGAAATCTTCCGAATGGCCCCCTGACAATTCTAAAATGAAGTAGTCATGCGGGTACTGATAACTGGTTCTTCGGGTTATCTGGGCATGCTTGCCGTGAATCATCTTCTTGAACGGGGGTATGATGTTGCCGGTCTGGATATAAGGAACAACACATATCCGACGTCATTGAATGGCAACTTCAGGTTCTATAACTGTGACATTGCTGACAGGTCCAGGGTGGAGGAGGTAATTTCAGACGAGCAACCGGAAGTAATACTACATCTTGCCTGCACTTACAACAGCGTGAGAAACAGGAAGAAGGAATATGATATTGATGTTGGCGGCACCATTAACGTAATTGAATCAGCCAGGCGAACACCTGCCGTAAAAAAGTTTGTCTTTTCCAGTTCGGCTTCCATTTATGGTCCCGTCAGGAGGAATGAACCATGGCTGAATGAGACGGTCCCGGTCAATCCGGGCAAGTACAGGTACGGAATCAACAAGAGACTTATTGAACAGAATATCTTTTCAGGTAACGGAGATGCGGGCATCAGCGTGATCTCACTGAGGATCTG
This sequence comes from Bacteroidales bacterium, assembly GCA_012514255.1. Next base: position 1,722 of record JAAZAP010000352.1, read on the forward strand.
CACCGTGGTGGGTCCTCATTATTTCAAGCCCAGATCGGTAGTCTCAATATTGATCCGACTCCCTTTTCTTCCGGCGTCATTCAGGAACACCAGGGTCCAATTTATGCATGAAGACGACTTCACCGAGCTGATAGAGCGGGTAATTGAGGAGGGCGATATTAACGGTCTCTACAACCTTGGACCAGACAGTTGCACTGTGGTGGGTGATGTTGTTCCTGCCGGAAGGTTTCACAATTTTCCGTGCCAGATTCTCAAACCTGTAATGTGGTTGTTATGGAATCTGCGCCTCGTCAATCTGCAGCCGGCAGGACTCGGGTACTGTCTCTATCCCGTAGTAATGGACACCTCCAGGCTCGCCGGGAGGTTTAACTATCATTTCAGGTATACGTCAACTGAGGCGTTTCTTGCTACATGTGAGAAGAACAGTCTCCCTCCGGGATCACGATTCTGATGCCGGGTTTTTGTTGCCTTTCAATCCGAATCTTGATTCCGTAATGTGACAGATCAGGCTGACCGTCTCATCAATACCCAGCAATGATGAGTTGATGCACAGGTGGTATGATTCTGCCGCACCCCATGTTTTGCCACTGAAATAATGATAGTATGATGAGCGTCCCTTATCAGTGCGTTCAATCAGCTCCTTGGCCTTGCCCTCGGTAATTTTGTGGCTCATGGCTATACGTCTGATGCGGTCATGTTTGTCTGCGCTGATGAACAGATTGAAGCAGTTCTTTTCCTCCTTCATCACATAGTCAGCACATCTGCCCACAAATATGCATGAACCCTCTGAGGCCAGATTCCTCATAGCATCACTCTGTATCCTGAAGAGAGACTCATTGCTCAGGTAGTAGTTTGAAAATAAGTCGTCCGTCACAGTTGTCCTCAGGCCCAGCAGTCCTGGGAATAGGCTGAAGTGTTTCTGTTCATCAACCCTCTCAAAGAACTCCTCCTTGAGACCGCTCTGACGTGAAGCAATCCTTATGAGTTCCTTATCATAGAATGCGATACCGAGCCTGGCCGAAAGCTTTTGTCCTATCTCCCGTCCGCCGCTTCCCAGCTGTCTTCCTATAGTGATAACAAATCTCTTTTCCATGGCAGGTGACTTTTGTCTTTTTCAAATTTACTGTTAAAATTTTATTTCCGGCAACCAGAGTAAGTCAAATACACATTACGACTCACAACTGCATTGCTTCGGGAATTTAATAAACACTGCCTTAGATTTTTTATTTTTGTCCCTGTCAGACCAATCCATTATGACGAAGAAATATATTCTTGCCCTTGATCAGGGCACAACCAGTTCCAGGGCCATTCTCTTTGACAGGCTTGGACGCCCGGTGGCATCGGCCCGAAAGGAGCTTACACAGATCTTTCCCCGGCCGGGGTGGGTTGAGCATGATCCTGAGGAGATCTGGTCTACACAGGCGGGGGTGGCAATTGAGGCTCTTGCCCGGGCCGGAGCCGCATGTGATGAGGTGGCAGCCATAGGCATTACCAACCAGCGGGAGACAACGGTGGTATGGAACAGGATCACGGGAAAGCCTGTCTGCAATGCCATCGTTTGGCAGGACAGACGTACGGCTGACTATTGTGACAATCTCAACCAGGAGGGATTGGGTGAGACCATTACTGCCAGAACCGGGCTTATCATTGATGCCTATTTCTCAGCCACGAAGGTAAAATGGATCCTTGACAATATTGAAGGAGCGGGGGAGATGGCATCCAGGGGTGAACTCGCCTTTGGAACGGTTGATTCCTGGCTTCTGTGGAACCTTACGGGCGGAAGGCTGCATCAGACAGATGTATCCAATGCCTCGCGGACGATGCTTTTCAATATTCATACCCTTGACTGGGATCCTGACCTGCTAAGGCTCTTCGGCATTCCCCGGTCTATACTGCCAGAGGTACGCAGCTCGTCAGAGGTCTATGGCATGACCTCGGGGACATTCACCTCACCATTGCCTGTTGCCGGGATAGCAGGCGATCAGCAGGCTGCACTCTTCGGTCAGATGTGCGTTGAACGCGGGATGGTTAAGAATACCTATGGCACAGGCTGTTTCATGATGATGAACACAGGCACAATCCCGATGGTGTCTGCGCACAGGCTGCTTGCAACTGTCGCATGGCGAATCGGAGAAGAGACGGTCTACGCCCTGGAGGGAAGTATCTTTATAGCAGGCGCCGTGGTACAGTGGCTGCGTGACGGACTGGGCATCATCAGGCAGTCGTCTGATGTGGAGGAGCTGGCCGCACAGGCCGATCCGGCAGATGGCATTTACTTTGTCCCTGCCTTTGCCGGGATGGGTGCACCTTACTGGAACCAGCATGCAAGAGGAGTTATCACCGGCCTTACCCGTGGCTCAACAGCAGCCCATATTGCCCGTGCCGCACTTGACAGCATAGCCTACCAGACACTTGATGTGTTGCTTGCAATGGAGAAAGATTCAGGGTTGACTATTAAAGAGTTAAGAGTAGATGGCGGTGCCACTGTAAATGATACACTGATGCAGTTTCAGGCTGATATTCTACAGGCTGATGTCGTACGACCCGGGATTACTGAGACTACAGCCCTGGGAGCTGCATTCCTTGCCGGGCTGGCTACGGGATTCTGGAACAGCATGGATGAACTGAAGGCTCAATGGCAGGCTGATCGTCTCTTTTCTCCCGGCATGAATCCCAGGGAGAGGGACATCCTGACAGGCGGATGGTGGCGTGCGGTGAGAACGGCCTCTGCATGGGCCCATGATCCTGAAAACAAAAACTGATTATAGTATGGAAAAAAGAGTTATTCTGATCCTGGTGGCGGCGCTGTTGATGACCATTGGTGCGAACGCGCAAAGAGCTGACAGTGCCGATGTCTATATGGTCACCTGCGCACCGGGAGACGCCAGTTATTCAATCTACGGGCACACAGCGCTGCGCATAGCTTTTCGCGGAACCGATTTTGACATGGCATACAACTGGGGCATATTTGATTTCTCGACCCCTAACTTTGTTTACCGCTTCGCCAAAGGCAAACTCGACTACCTGTTGGGAGCATACCCATATGAGAGGTTCCTTGAAGAGTACATTTCCGAAGGCAGATCAGTCTGGTCTCAGAAACTTAATCTCACTACAGCTGAGAAGGAGAAGCTCTTTGAACTGGTCAATGAGAACCTGAAACCCGAGAACAGGAAGTACCGGTATGATTTCTTCTTTGACAACTGCGCCATCAGGGTGCGCGACATTGTTTTTGCGGCAGTGTCTGACAGCATCATCCTGCCGGTAAGGGAAAAGGAAAAAAGCTTCCGCCAGCTCATTGATCCTTACCAGAAGGTATTGCCATGGCTCGACTTCGGTGCTGATTTGCTGCTGGGACTGCAATCGGACAGGAAAGCTCCAGCGAGTGATGAAATGTTCCTGCCTGTATTCCTCAGAGACAACTTTGCTGCCACTCTGATCAACCGTGACGGTGTTTCAGTTCCGCTGGCCGGCAACGCAGAGACCGTTCTGGATATCCCGCCTCCTGCGGTAAAGGCAAAACCATGGCTTCCGCAGGCAGTGCTCTGGCTGGTCTTTCTGCTGGTGGCCCTGGTGACGTTCATCTTCAGAAAACCGGGGCTTGAAAAGGGGCTTGACTTCGTTATTTACTTCATCTATTCCGCCATTGCGCTTCTGCTGGTTTTCACCAATATCTTTTCCGATCATGACGCCCTCCATCTGAATCTGCTGTTCCTCGGGATAAATATCATTGTCCCGGTGCTTTTTGTAATGCTCTTTACCCGACACAGGGCCGTAACACTAAGCAGGCTGGCCTTCATCATCTCAGCCCTGTGGCTCCCGGCGTCGCTCATTGCCGGCCAGGGAATTAACCCGGCATTGATACCTCTGGTCCTCATAATAATGATCAGACTATTCAGACACTGCAGCTTCGGAAAGGAGCTTTAACACATCTTTAACAACATTTAACAAGGTTTTTTAATTACAGAAATGATCTTTGCGAAGCTTTTCGCAACAAACAACAATACATAATATGGAACACACAACCGACATAAGGCTCCTGAATGAGAAGATTGAGAAGGAGAGTGCTTTTGTTGATCTGGTAAGGCAGGAGATAAACAAGGTGATAATCGGGCAGCGACATCTGACCGACTCACTGCTGATAGGGCTTCTATCTAACGGCCATATACTGCTGGAAGGGGTGCCCGGACTGGCCAAGACGCTGGCTATCAAAACACTGGCCTCAATAATTGACACCAGGTTCAGCAGGATACAGTTCACTCCCGACCTGTTACCGGCTGACCTTATCGGTACCATGATCTACAGCCAGAAGAGAGAGGAATTTGTTGTCCGCAAGGGGCCCATTTTTGCAAACTTTATCCTTGCTGATGAGATCAACCGTTCCCCTGCAAAGGTACAGAGCGCACTGCTGGAGGCCATGCAGGAGAGGCAGGTAACCATTGGTGAGACCACCTACAGGCTTGATGAGCCTTTCATGGTTCTGGCAACGCAGAATCCTATTGAGCAGGAGGGAACCTATCCGCTCCCCGAGGCCCAGGTTGACAGATTCATGCTAAAGGTGGTGATCACCTACCCTGAAAAGGAAGAGGAGCGTCTTATTATACGGGAAAACCTGGCAAGCGAATTCCCTACCGCAAGGACCATCCTGAAGCCTGAAGATATTATCCGTGCCAGGGATGTTGTCAAGGAGGTATACCTCGATGAAAAGATAGAGAACTATATCCTTGACATAGTCTTTGCCACCCGCCAGCCTGATAAGTTCGGCCTGTCAAAGTTCACACCACTGATCGCCTACGGGGCATCGCCCAGGGCGGGGATCAGCATGGCAATTGCAGCCAAGGCATATGCCTTCATCAGGCGGAGGGGATTCGTTGTGCCTGAAGACGTGAGATCACTCTGTGCCGATGTGCTCCGTCACCGCATCGGTCTTACCTATGAGGCTGAGGCGGAGAATGTCACACAGGATCAGATAATAGCCGAAATACTTAACACAGTGGAGGTGCCGTAACAGATGAAAAGATTGCTGTTTCTGCTGATCACGCTGTTGGTGCTGACACCTGCCAGAGCACAGGAGTTCATTGGCATGACCGAAAAGAGCATAAGGGAAAATATGTCACGGGACTATCCGGATATGACCTGTGACAATATGGTACGCAATGATTACTTCACGTACCTCAAATATTATTCGGCAGACGGTAACGAGACATGGCTGATATTCCTTGACGGCAGGGGACAATGCAACGGGATCAGGGTAACCTGTGGCAGCAGCAGCTACCATATGAAGATGAAGGAACTGAATGACAGGTACCGGACAGAGGGTGAAAACCGCTGGAGTTACCGGACAGGCAATGAGGAGATAGATGTGAAGCTGCAGCAGGAAGAGTGTTTTTTTACAGTTACTCATCAGCGGGCAACAGACAGGACAAAGAGTGGAAACAACAGAGCTTCTTAAAAAGGTCAGGAAGATAGAGATAAGATCTAGGGGTCTCACAAACCAGATCTTTGCAGGGAAGTACCACAGCGCCTTCCGCGGCAGGGGCATGGCCTTCAGCGAAGTGCGTGAGTACCAGTTCGGAGATGATATCCGCAGTATTGACTGGAACGTGACAGCACGATTCGGCCACCCCTATGTCAAGATCTTCGAGGAGGAGAGGGAGCTGACCGTCATGCTGCTTGTTGACGTGAGCCGGTCGGGTGATTTCGGGACCGTAACCTCAACCAAGCGGGAGTTGATGACTGAGATAGCGGCGGTACTTGCATATTCTGTTATTGTCAACAATGACAAGGTGGGACTGATGCTCTTTTCTGACAGGGTTGAGAAGTATATTCCGCCAAAGAAAGGGAGAGGCCATATGCTCAGGATCATAAGGGAGATGCTCAGCTACGAGCCGCAGGGATCAGGCACCTCGCTGTCAGAGCCACTAAGATACCTGACCAATGTATTGAGAAAGCGCTGTACAGCCTTCATCCTCTCCGATTTCATGGCGCCACCATTCACTGATTCCCTGCGCATTGCAGCAGGAAAACATGATGTGGTGGCAGTGCGCGTCAGTGACAGGCGAGAGAAGGAACTGCCTGATATCGGCTTCATAAAGGTAACAGACCCTGAATCAGGAAAGGAGATCTGGATTGATACCTCCTCAGCTGCTGTCAGGAAAGAGTATGCCGGACACTGGAAGAAACATGATGAGACTGTGAGCAGTGCATTCGTTAACTGCGGGGTGGATGTGGCGTCTGTAAATACAGGTGAGGATTATATCAAACCACTTATCTCATTGTTCAGGCACAGGTAGATATATGAGAAGGGTATTCATTACATCTGTCATCGCATTGTTGCTCTCACTGGGATTGAATGGCCAGGAGATAACGGTTTCATCTGCTCCTGACACCTCCGTTATCCTTATTGGTGACCAGACGGGTTTCACCGTCACAGCATCATTGCCTTCCGGAGTAAGGGCAGAGCTCAGCGGCGCTGCTGATACTCTTGCCGGAAAGATTGTCATTCTACGCAGGAGTCCGCGTGATACAGCTGTAATGTCTGACAACCGGATTCAGATCACTGACAGGTACCTGGTGACATCATTTGACTCGGGATCATATACAATACCTCCGTTCTATGCAGAGATAGCAGAAGGAGACAGCCTGGTGAGGTTCTATTCCGATTACTCCTTTATGAAGGTATTGAGGCCTGATGTTACTCCGCCGGACAGTACCGATGTTATTTTTGACATTGTTCCCCCACGGGGCGCACCCGTGGCATTTACAGAGATACTGCCGTGGATAATTATTGTCCTGATTGCTGCGGTTATTATATATCTCCTGGCGCGGTACCTGCCCAGGAACCCCTTGAGGAGGTTTGTCAGGCCTCCCGTGCCGCCTGAACCGGCGCATGTGATTGCACTGCGTGACCTGCAAGCTCTTATGGCTACAGAACTATGGCAGAAGGGTGAGATAAAGGAATACTATTCAAGGCTATCAGATATACTCCGGAGGTATTTGGAGAACCGGTACGGAATCAGTTCGCCCGAGCTGACCACCGATGAGACGATCAGGATGCTCAACAGAGCCGCCGTTACCACATCGGGGCAGATGGCCCTGGTCAAGGAGGTGCTTTCGGTCTCGGATATGGTGAAATTCGCCAAATATATTCCTGACAGCGCTTTGCATCAGGTAATGTATGACAATTCCCTCGCCTTTGTTGAGGCCACAAAAGCACCTGAAATGACTGCAGCCGAAGGAGAAGAGAAAGTGGCAGGAAAAGCAGGTCATGCAGAGGGCGCTAATGCAGGAGTGAAAGGAGGTGAGCATGAATAACATCGTCTTCGAGAACGGGTGGTTCCTCTGGTTCCTGCTGATCATACCACTGCTGCTGGCCTACAATATCTACCGGCAGAGCATGTTCAATGCTCCGGTGAAGCTCTCCACGGCCAGTTTCGCTGACGGAGGACGGAAAACATTCCGCCATTACCTGAGACACCTGCTTTTTGCCCTGAGACTGGCAATCATTGCACTTGTAATAATTGTCATTGCCAGGCCGCAGAACGTAGACAGATGGCAAAGCTCCACCACTGAGGGGATCGATATCATCCTTGCGCTTGACGTATCGGGATCAATGCTGGCTCGCGACTTCAGTCCTGACCGGCTAGAAGCCTCCAAGAACGTGGCTACGGAATTTATCAGCGGAAGACCCTATGACCGGATAGGCCTGACAGTATTCAGCGGCGAGAGTTTCACCCAGTGCCCGCTTACAACTGATCACGCCGTACTAATCAACCTGCTCAGGGAAGTGAAGAGCGGGATCATTGAAGATGGCACGGCCATAGGCGTAGGACTGGCTACGGCCATCAACCGCATCAAGGACTCCGATGCCATCAGCAAGGTGATAATACTGCTTACTGACGGTGTTAACAACATGGGCTCCATTGACCCGATGACTGCAGCAGAGATAGCAAAGACGTTTGCCATAAGGGTCTATACAGTAGGTGTGGGAAGTATGGGATATGCTGATTATCCGGTGCAGACACCCTTCGGCATGAGATACCAGAAGATGCAGGTTGAGATAGACGAAGCCCTGCTTCAGAGGATTGCAGAAATGACCGGAGGAGAATACTTCAGGGCTGTTGACAACACCAGCCTGCAGAAGGTGTACAATGAGATTGACAAGCTTGAGAAGTCGAGGATAGAGACCAGGGAACACAGCAGGCGTGAGGAGGTCTTCATGCCATGGGCCCTTGCTGCCGTTGTCCTCCTGGCCCTGGAGCTGTTATTGAGATACCTCTTCATGAAAAACATGTCATAGCCAGATCATGGATACATTCAGATTTGCACAGCCCGATATGCTCTACCTGCTCCTTCTGGTACCGGTACTGGTGGTGATATGGATTTTCGGCAACAGGCGGAGAAGGCTGGCGCGTGAACGCTTTGGTGATGAGGCACTGCTCATGAGGCTTTCGCCTGATTACTCGCCCGCACGAATGGCCGTCAAATTCTTTATCCGGCTACTGGCTCTTATCATGGCCGTGCTTATTGTTGCCAGACCCCAGTTCGGATCGAGGCTCGAGGAGGTTAAACGCGAAGGTGTTGAGGTGGTCATCGCCCTTGATGTCAGTAATTCAATGCTTGCGGCTGACATCATCCCATCCAGGTTGGAGAGGGCCAAACAGGCTATTTCTCAGCTGGTTGACCAGCTCCGGGAGGACAGGATAGGACTCATTCTCTTTGCCGGTGACGCCTACACCCAGATACCTGTTACAAATGATTATCTCTCCGCAAAGATGTTTCTCTCCGCAGCGGGACCAGATGCCGTATCAAAACAGGGAACTGCAATCGGGGCTGCCATTGACCTGGGTATGAGATCATTCACCCCTGACAGCGACAAGAGCAGGGCGCTGATAATCATAACTGACGGGGAAGACCATGAGGAGAATGCTGTGGATAAAGCACGCGAAGCGTCACAGAAGGGTATAGTCATTCATACTATTGGCATCGGGTCACCTGATGGTTCGCCCATACCGGTCAGGACGGGAGGGAGGATAGATTATCTGAAGGACAACCAGGGAAACACGGTAGTCACCAGGCTGAATGAGAAGGGACTGCAGGAGATAGCTTCGGTTACAGGCGGAAGATATGTCAGGGCAAGCACAACCAGTATAGGGTTGAATGAGATATTCAATGATATAGGGCGCATGAAGAAAAGTGAGATAAATGCCATGATGTACACGGAATATAATGAACAGTTCCTTATTCCCGCAGCTCTCCTCTTCATGCTGCTGGTTGCCGATCTGCTTCTCGCCAACAGGAAGAACAACCTGCTCAGGAGGATTGGCCTCATTGGGAAAGACACAAAAAGAGAGATTTAATGAGAAGAAGGAACAGTGCATATAGAATTGTGATTTCAGCTGTCTGCCTGTTGATTATCTCTCCTTCACTCTTTGGTCAGGAGGAGAGGGAATATATCCGGAAAGGCAACAGGCTTTTTAAAAAGAGCGAGTACGCCGGCAGCGAAGGCATGTACCGTCGTGCAGAGGAGCAGTCGAAATCCCCTCGGGATGCAATCTTTAACCTGGGTGATGCACTCTACAGGCAGGACAGGTACGGCGAAGCTGCCACCGAATTCAACAGGGCTGTGCAGGCCGGTGGGGCAGACTCACTCCGCCAGGCTGAGGGATTCTACAATCTGGGCAACTCGCTTCTCAGGGAGCAGAAGTTCAGTGAGAGCATTGAGGCTTATATCAACTCGCTCAGGCTTAATCCGGATAACATACAGGCGAAATATAACCTGGCCTATGCCCAGGACCAGCTGAAGAAACAGGAGGAGGAACAGCAGCAGCAGGATCAGAATAAGAATCAGCAGGACCAGCAGGAAAATGACCAGAAAGATGATCAGCAGGACAAGCAGGAGCAGGAGCAGCAGCAGCAGGATCAGCAGGACAAGCAGGAGCAGGAGCAGGATCAGCAGCAGGATCAACAGCGGCAGGAATCTGCTTTAAGCAGGGAAGATGCCAAACGTCTGCTTGATGCCCTGGCTGCAAAGGAGAAGGAGGCCCAGGAGAAGGTGCAGCGTGACAGGGCCGCTAAAGCAAAGGTCAGGGTCATAAAAAATTGGTAATTTTGACGGTGATGAAGAGCATAATAACGGTTATAATCTGTTTCCTTGCCACCCTTCCGGGGATGGCCCAGGAGGTAACCCTCACCGTTGATGCGCCTGGGACAGCCGCCACCGGAGAACGTTTTAGAATCATATATACAGTTAACGCCACTGGCGGCCAGTTCACTCCTCCGAAATTTGACCAGTCGTTCAGTGTGCAGGGCCCCCAGCAATCAACAAGCCGCAATGTGCAGTGGATCAACGGCGACATGCAGGCAGTATCTTCCACAACTCTGATCTATTATGTTGTTGCTTCAGTTCCGGGCACCTATACTATTCCTCCCGCACAGTTCGAAACCAAGAAAGTGACTGTCAGTTCACCGGAGAAGCAGATAGTGATAACTGATGGTCCGCAGGGACAGGCCCCTGCAGCAGCGCAGCCGCAGGGTCAGGGTCAGGCAGCAGGTACCGGAGATACTCCATCCGAGGGATCTGAGGTATCAATGAGACTGTTGATCAGTGACCGCGAGGTTTATGCCGGCGAACCGGTAACGGTAACTCTGAAACTTTACACACGTATCAATCTCTCAGGGATACAGGAGCTGAAATATCCTGATTTCAAGGGATTTCTGCGTGAAGATATTGAGACTCCGCCTCTAAGCAGCCTTGAGAGTGAAGTGATAGACGGTGTACAGTATGGTACGGGTATTGTTCAGCGCTTTGTACTATACCCGCAGATCCCGGGAGAGATGCGCATTGAGCCGGTAGAGATGACTGTCCTGGCACAGGAGAGGAGCAGGGTCCGCGATCCCTTCTTTGACGATCCCTTCTTTGATAATTTCTTTTCTTCCGTCTCTACAGTACCCCGCAAGATAGCTACCAGGCCGTCAACCATCAGGGTAAAACCCCTTCCGGACCCGCGACCGGCTGACTTCCACGGAGCGGTGGGGTCATTTGCACTTGAATCAGACCTGTCAACCACGGAGGCTCAGCTGAATGATGCCATCACGCTGAAGGTGACCCTCAGAGGGTCAGGCAACCTCAATCTTGCCGGGGAGCCGGTGATCAACTTCCCCCAGGGAATAGAAAAATATGACCCGAAGGTGACTATGCTCAGTTCAGGCACATCATCAGGGAGCAAGGTCTTTGAATACCTCCTCATACCCAGGAACAATGGCACCTTTGAGATACCTCCCCTATCATACACCATCTTTGATCCCGACGAGGGAAAATACGTTACGTTGCGGACGGAAGGCTATACAGTTAACGTGACCGGTACGGGCGCTTCCGGGGAGGGTATGGCGCCGGTTTATATCCCGGGCGAAGAGGTTAAGTACCTTGGCCAGGATATCCGCTACATCAGGAACGGCAGCGGCAAGCTGGCGCTAACAGCTGCCCCTCTGATTGCTAAACTCCAATACTGGCTCTGGTTTGTCCTGGCACTCTTTGTCACTGCCGTGGTGCTCCTCCTCAGGCGCGAACAGATGAAACGCAATGCCGACATTGCCGGGCTCAGGAACCGCAAGGCTGCGAAGAATGCACGAAAACGGCTTGCGAAGGCCAACGCGTTGCTCAGGAGTGGCATGAATGAACTTGTCAATGCCGAGATTGCCAGGTCACTGTGGGGTTACCTGGGAGACAAGCTGCGCATACCACCATCTGAGATAACAAGGGAGAAGTGCTACGCTGCACTCAGGGACAGGAGAACGGATGAGGAGCTTATAACCGAACTGGACAGGATCCTCTCAGCAACCGAATACTCGCAGTATGCTCCGGTTTCGGAAGGGGAGAGTCCTGCTGCCCTGTGCAAACGGTCGGCTGTCCTGATCAGCCGGCTTGATAATGTTCTGGATTAAAACAGGGAGAAGATGCAAAGGATAACAGCTGTTTATATTTTACTCCTGGCCGGCATTCTTAACCTGGCCGGACAAACTCCTGAAGAGAGATTTAACCGTGCGGGAGAGCTGTACGGATCGGGCGATTATTCCGGTGCTTCCGCCATCTACAGGCAGCTGTATGATGAGGGTTACAGGAGCGAAGATCTTCTCTTCAATGCAGGCAATGCCTTCTTTAAGGCGGGTGAAAATGCCGCGGCAATATTGTTCTACGAGCGGGCCAGGCTGCTTGCCCCTGCAGATGAGGATATCGATTATAACCTGCAGATTGCAAGGAGCCGCATCACCGACAGGTTTGAGACCGTGCCTCAGCTCTTCTTCGTTAAGTGGTTTGATTTCCTCTCATTGCTGGCGACAACAAATGTATGGGCCGGAGCTGCACTGATAACGTTCATTGCTGCACTTGTTCTGGTGCTTATCTTCCTTACAAAGTCGAGAGCCCGGGGCCGTCTTCTGTCATTCTGGCTTTTCCTTGCAGCATTGGTGTTGTCTGCCTTTATGATTCTTCTTGCCATACGCAACAACTCGCTGGTCAATAACAGCAACAGGGCTGTCATAACATGCAGTATAGTCACCGGCAGGAGCGCGCCCGGCGAAACCGGCAATGAGCTTTTTGTGCTCCATTCAGGAACTACGGTGACCATTGAGCAGGAGCTAGGGGCATTCCGCGAGATAAAGCTCCCTGACGGCAACAAGGGGTGGATCAGGTCAGACTGCATGGAAAAGATATAGCCCGGGTTATCTTTCGGAAGCCTCTTTTCAGACGTTTTTCTTATCTTTCATGCCGGTTTACTGAAATCCGGCCATGAAAAAGATATTCCTGCTTTTACTGCTCACAGTTGTTGTGACCATGACAATCACCGGCTGCAAGAAGAGATCATTCACCGCAGAGGGTCCCACGGATGTCCGCATTCATAACCAGACAGGTCAGGTGATAGAGGAGGTGACTGTCATCACAACGGATGACCCTTCATATGTGAAGAGGGTTCATAACTACGGCACTGTGACTCCGGGAGCCTATACTGAATATTTCAGGTTTGATATCGCATTTACTGAAGCCGACATCACACTGAGGATAGGTTCCGTGTCTTATTCAACGCCGGCTGCACAGTTTGATTATCTGACATATATCGGCCCGGACCGCATAACATACCGTCTTACAATTGCCGATCAGGTGAATCATATCCTTGACATTGAGACGATAATTGAAGAGCCCATAGACGATCTTTAGTTGAGGAATGAAAGAATTTGTAACCGTCTGTCCGCGAAACTGTTACAGCACATGCACATTCAGGGTGTTCACTGAAGAGGGCAGGGTGGTTCGTATATTGCCCTATGAAGGTAACCTGGCCACTCCGGAGGGACCCTGCATCAAGGGGCTTGCCTACCTGGAGCGTGAATACTCGGCGGACAGGTTAATATATCCTCTGAAAAAGCAGCCTGATGGCTCCTTTTTCCGTATTGGCACTGACGAGGCACTGTGTATTATTGCAGACAGGCTCACCGCAGCAAGGGCGAAGCATGGTCCGCATTCGGTCCTGTTTTATAAGGGCAGCGGATACTCAGGGCTGAGCAATGATATTGCCGGTAACTTCTGGAGGCACTTCGGAGGAGCCACCACAACGTACGGCAATCTGTGCTGGCCGGCAGGTCTGGAGGCCGTCAGGCTTACCATGGGAGAAGTGAAGCATAACCTGCCCTGGGACATTGCCAATGCCTCCATGATAATCCTGTGGGGTAAAAACCCAGCCGAGACCAATGTGCAGGAGATGATTCACATTGAAAAGGCACGGCAGAACGGAGCGCGCGTGGTGGTCATAGATCCCCGCCGGACAGTCACAGCTGACAGGGCTGACATGCTTATCAGGCCCAGGCCGGGCACCGACGCCGCCCTGGCGCTTGCAATGGCAAAGGTCATCATTGACCGAGGGCTGGCGGACAGGGATTTTATTGATCGCTATGTGTCAGGCTTTGAACAGTTTGCATCGTCACTTCAGATAACTCCTGATAAAGCACAGGAAATCACTGGTATACCAGCCAGTGCTATCATTGATCTTGCAGTGGCGGTGGCGGGTGCCGGGCGATTGACAGTGGTTGCCGGTTACGGATTACAACGCTATACAAATGGCGGGCAGACAATCAGGTCTATACTGACCATACCAGTGATAACTGGAATGATCGGCAAACCTGGTTGCGGATTCAACTTTGCCAACCTGCAGAGCTACATCTTCGATGAGATAAAGGAGCCGCTAAGCTACTATCCTGATCCCGAATCTGACAGGCCATTCCGGCGTGCCATCCCGATGGCAACTTTCGGGCCGGGCTTTTTTGCGCTGAAGGATCCTGCGATAGAAGTGGCCTGGATAGAGCGGGGAAATCCCGTGACGCAGCTTCCCGGCAGCGGAGAGGTCAGAAAAGCACTGGAATCGGTGCCCTTTAAGGTTGTGATTGAGCAGTTTATGACTGACTCAGCTGCGATGGCTGACATCATTCTTCCTGCAAAGGGGATCTTTGAGCAGGCTGACGTGGTGGGCTCATACTGGAATCCTTATATCCAGTACAAGCCAAAGGTTGGGACTCCGCCCGGGGAGGTCATGCCGGAGAGTGAGATCTACTGGCGTCTGGCAAAACTGATGGGGATGAATCCCGGACCAGGTTCGGGCATCCCGGCACCGGAAGATTATGACAGCTGGCTGATGGAACGGATAAGCCACACTTCCGGCTTCATACGTGAGGAGCTTGTACAGAAGCCTCTCATCCCGGAACAGAATGAGCATCCGGCATACGCTGGCATGAAGTTCAACACCCCTTCCGGTAAGATAGAGCTCTGGTCTGACAGGGCAGCAGAGTTGTGGGGAGTACACCCGCTGCCATCGTATGATCCGCCTGACGACTATGGTGAATCACATCTGCCTTTCAGGCTTATGACACCAAATATCGGATCAAGAATCCATTCGCAGTTCGGGAACCTGGGAGTGATCAGGACTGTGACCGACGACCCTGCCTGGGAGATTTCGGTTGCGGATGCTCTAAAAAAGGGATTGAAAAGCGGCGACAGGATCAGGATCTTCAACTCCCGCGGGGAGGTGACCGGCAGGGTAAGAGTGACTGCACGCGTAAAAGAAGGCAGTCTCGTCTTCCCCAACGGCATATGGCTCAGTGAGGGAGGGGGCATAAACAGGTTGATCGAACCCAGGGAGACGGACATGGGGCACGGTGCAGCCTTTCACAACACGAGGGCAGACATTCAGAAGCTGACAAAATGGTAAAAGGATTCACCTTCAATACAGCGTTATGTGTCAGCTGCAAGGCCTGCAGCGCAGCCTGCATGCTGGAGAACGGACTCCAGCCCGGCACGCGGAGCCTCTTTGTATGGAATGAAGATGCCCTGCCGCTGAAGAGTGTCATCAACCTCTCCATGGCATGTAACCACTGCAAGGAACCGGTATGTGCCTCAGGCTGTCCCGCCTCCGCCTATACAATCGACGCCGGCGGCGTTGTCATTCACCACCCGGAGAGATGCATGGGATGCGGATACTGCACCTGGAGGTGTCCATATGATGCACCTAAGATCAATCCGGCCCTCGGTTACATAGAAAAATGTCATTTCTGCGTTGACAGGGCTGCCGAAGGCGTGGAGCCGGCCTGTGTTTCTGCCTGTCCTACGGGAGCCCTTAAGATGATGGAAAGGGATAGTTTTGACCATACCATTCCGGCATGGTTTCCGGATACAGGGATAAAACCTTCATTGCTCCTTAAAGGCACGGATAACCTCAGCCAACCGCTAATAATTCCTTCCTGCGATGAACCGGAAGAGATTGACAGCATTGTTCAGGGCGCTGCAGCCGGCAGGGGATTACAGTCAGGAAAACTGAGACAGGAGTGGAGTCTCGCAGTATTCTCAATACTGGTTATCGCTGCCACGGCATTGCTTATTTTAAAGGTTACAGGCGGAAACAGACCGGGCGGATTGATTCCATTTCTTCTCATGGCAGTAGCAATGGCCGTTTCGGTAGCGCACCTGGGTGTGCCATTGAAAGCATGGAGAGCCGTCATACACATAAAATCCTCACCTCTCAGTCGCGAGATAGTCATGGTGATATTACTGACCCTGACAGCCCTGGTTAACTGGCTGTGGCCCTCCATGTTACCCGCCCCCTTTACAATAGCGGTATCACTGCTGACACTTATATCCGTTGACCTGGTTTATTTTTCCGCTGACAGGTCAGTGAATATCAGGCTTCACAGCGGGCAGGCATTCTTCACTGCCATTTATGCTGTTTCCTGGTTCATGGAGCCGCAAATGATCTTCATCGTCTTTTCATTGCTTGCCGCCGTCTCAGTGGTAATGCGGTACAGATCAACGGAAGGGGATCTGGCTGACCGGGTTCTATACTTCACAAGAGCAATGGCGCTACCCCTGGTCTTTATGCTTATCTATCCCGCGAATGCGGTAACAGATATTGCAGCACTAACCCTCTTCATGGCCGGGTTGACGGCCGACAGGCTGCTCTTTTACATCGACTTCAATCCACCGGACATAAAGAAATCAATCAAGGAACACTTTTACTCAGAATATGAAAAAGAGAGAGATAAACAGCGTCAGGACTCCGGTCTATCGTGATTCAGGATTTGAGCTGCCGACTGCCGGAGCTACCTCCGGTGCTTTTGCGGCCGAGACAGAACATGAGCGTGAACCGGATTTGTACATCTATTCGCGCTACCGCAACCCGACTGTTGTGGCAGCCGAGGAAGCCGTCATGGAGCTTGAAGGTTGTGATTGGGCATTGCTGGCCCAGTCAGGCATGGCTGCCATTGACATAGCTCTTTCAATATTCCAGGAGGCAGGCAGGCAGAGAAGCTGGCTCTTTTTTTCGGAGATATACGGCGGCACGCTCTCATATATCAGCAGCGTACTGCAGAAACGCCGTGGCCTGGAGGTCAGCTTCTTCATGCCCGCAAAAGGAAGATATGACTATGCCCGGCTGGAGAAAACCCTGGCAGATGCCAGGCCGGATGTACTCTATTTTGAAACCATTTCCAATCCATTGCTCATTGTTGCCGAGGGGCGCAGGGTCATTGAGCTGGGAAAGAAATATGGTGCAAGGGTTATTGTTGACAATACCTTCGCCACACCTATGCTATGGAAACCTCTTGATGACGGCGCTGACCTGGTGATACACAGTGCAACCAAATATCTGTCAGGACATGGCAATTTGACTGCCGGGGTGATATGCGGGAATGATAAAGCGCTCATGCAAAGCGCTGTAGAGTACCGAAAGTTTGTTGGCCACATGCTGTCGCCTGATGATGCTTACCGACTGCAGACACAGATGGCCTCTTTCAGCCTGCGATTCAGGCAGCAGTGTGACAATGCTTCTGACGTTGCATCGCTGCTTAACTCATCGGAGAAGGTATCACGTGTCCTTTATCCCGGGCTGGAAGCCCATGTCACCCATGTTGCAGCCAGTGAACTGACCGGTGGCAGGGGTTATGGCGCCATGATTACCTTTGATCTTGCCGGTGCTTCCCCTGAAGCAAGGAGAAAGAACCGGGACAGATTTATAGGAGCCGTCTATCCGGAGATAAGGCTTATACCTACACTGGGTGATAACCATACTATACTCATGCCCGTGGAGCCCGTATGGGGTGCCAGATACCCTGAACCAGGGATGATCAGGCTGTCTGTGGGTTATGAGGACAATGAAAGGCTGGTGGCCATTATCAAAAGGGGCCTGGAAAGCTGATCATTTTCTTTCTTCCATTAAACATGGAGATACGGTCTGGCTGAAAGAGAGAGCCGCAGCTGGTTACCATGCAACAGGTTCCAGTCCCCTGGCAGTGAGCCACTCATTGCATCTGCTGAAGTGTGAGCATCCGAAGAATCCTCTGGAGGCGGAGAGGGGCGAAGGGTGTACGGTCTTGAGCACCAAATGCTTTGACTGGTCTATTGAGGCTCCCTTGTTCTGTGCATAGGCACCCCAGAGCATAAATACAAGGTTCTCGCGGTGATGGTTCAGGGCGCTGATGGCAGCGTCGGTGAACCGTTCCCATCCCCTGTTCTGGTGTGAGAGAGCCTGGTGAGCCCTGACGGTCAGTATGGCATTGAGAAGCAGCACTCCCTGGCGGGCCCACCGTTCCAGGTTGCCTGAACCCGGGATGGGAACCCCCAGATCACGGTTTAACTCCTTGAAGATATTCACAAGACTTGGAGGGAACTCTGTGCCGTCAGTCACTGAGAAACAGAGCCCGTGAGCCTGTCCAATGTTGTGGTATGGATCCTGTCCTATGATTACTACCCTTACCCTGTCAAAGGGACAGAGGTCAAATGCATTGAATATCCTGTTACCCGGAGGGAAGACCTGCCTGGTGCGGTACTCCTCGCGGACGAACTGGGTCAGATTGAGGAAATACTCCTTCTCAAACTCTTCCCGGAGCTTTTCCTTCCATCCTGCCTCTATCTTTACGTCCATATACTCTCCATCTGTTTGCTGTCAAAATTATTGATTTTTCCGGGAAGTGTAATCCCTCCTGCATCATGCACTGAAAAACGACATCACCAGGATGACCGATGATCACCGCAAGACAGGGGAGAGGAATCACCAGGATCGTGACTCACCTTGATGTGAGCGACGGGCAGATCACGAAAGCCGGCGAGATACTTGCTATCCTTTGAAAGTGAAGTAGATAGCTCCGATGATGCAGAGAAAGGCAAAGAGGTGATTCAGCCTGAAACTCTCCGTTCTGAAAAATACCAGGGTAAAGATCACAAAGACCGATATTGAGATTACCTCCTGTATGAGCTTAAGCTCCACAAGGGAGAATGGCCCTCCCGTCCCGCGGTAACCGATCCTGTTTGCCGGTACCTGGAAGAAGTATTCAAAGAGTGCTATACCCCAGCTGACCAGCACTATCCCGGCAAGACCCAACAGGGTGTTCCTTGAGACGTTCTGGTATTTGAGATGGCCGTACCAGGCTATGGTCATAAAGGAATTGGATACTATCAGCAGCAGAACAGACCAGAGACCTTTCATAACTCTTTGCGATAAACAAGCTTAGGGTCGCCGGGACCGTAAAATTCCCTCAGGGAAGCCTCCAGTTCATACCCGTTCCTGGTGTAGAAGTGTCTGGTAGGCTCGTAGAGCGGCCTCCCGGAAGTCTCAATCCATAATATCATGGCGCCAAGAGACCTGGCCCTCTCTTCCACCTCTTTCAGTATCACGGAACCATAGTGCTTCTTACGGTGCTCCTGATGTATGGCTATCCAGTACAGATCCCACGAGTGCACTGACGATGGATTAGGGCCAAAACATGCAAAACCGGTCACCTTTCCCTCCTCAAGCAGGCGAATCCAGTAATAGCCGCTCTTCTCCTGGCCGTTTGTTAAGGTTTCGTCTGCCAGTGACAGTGCTACCTCTGTCTCGAAGTCGTAAAAGTAGCCCGATGAAGCCAGTATCTTTTGAAATTCAGGCCTGTCTGACGGGGATATTTCATGTGATAATTCGGGCATGGTATTATTTATCTGTTGAGGTCATTTATGATATTCCTGACTATCTCCTGGTGAGTGTAGCCGGCATGAACAGCTGCTGAGATGAATCCGCTGTCAGGAGAGATGCAGGGGTTGGCATTTACTTCAAGCACATATACATTTTCATCCGGATCAACCCTCATGTCTACACGGCCATATCCTTTCAGTCCGAAGATGTGCCAGCATGCAGTTACAGCTGCTCTAAGGTTATCCAAAAGCTTGGAGCTAAGGTTGTCAGGGAAACTACGTCTGCTGTTTTTATACTGGAAAGTATCTTCTTCCCATTTGGCCCGGTAGCTTACTATCCGTGGAATATTATCCGGATAATCAATGAAGAGCATCTCTGCAGGCGGAAGCATTTCAGGCCCATCCAATCCTCCCAATACGCTCACGTTGAACTCCCTACCTTCAATGAAATCTTCTATGAACCAGTGCTGATCATCTTTGTCACTGAGTATTTCAGGTATATTTCCGTCAAAGGTAAAGACAGATTCCTCTGTGATGCCCAGGGAACCATCTTCCCACACCGGTTTAAGTATATATTGTTTACCGGTGACAAGCTGTGAGGCCTCCGAAACCTTATATCCTCCAGCTACCGGTATTCCGTTGGCTCTCATGATATTGCGTGCAAGCACCTTGCTTGCTGTCACAAAGGTTGCTTCGACGGGACACCCGGTGTAGGGTATATGGTAAAGATTCAGGAGGCCCGGGATGAAATATAGCACCTCAGTCCTATTGCCTATTGATTCAACCAGGTTAAAAACGAAGTCGAATCCCAGTCCGGAGATTGATTCGATCTCATTGTAAAAATTTTCAGTTATTCCCTGGCGATCAACCCGGTATCCCAGTTTTTTAAGAGTCTCCTGAATGAAATCGACCTGGTCAAGGACATCAAGTTCATCCGGCAGGGCATTGGATGCAGGCTCGTTGTAAATTATCAGGCACTTTCCGTTCATTTTTCAGTCCGTAGCGTTTTTTGGCGGAAT
>JAAZAP010000353.1 GCA_012514255.1 Bacteroidales bacterium
CTGGAAAACCAACTGTAGCCCAAATGGCGGGTAAAGTACCGCCAAAATATTTTTTGCATTGGTTTTTCAATCATAATATTGGTGAAGATTTAGAAATCAAGGCAATGAAACAACCGGAATTAGGCAGGAAGATGACCGGATGATCTTCAGCATCCCGGTATATGTCACCATCAAGGTGGCCGGCTAACGCGCTCGCTACATCGCACCGATTCAGGGATCATTGTTATAATTGATCCATGCGCCCTGATCACTGTTTGAAATCCCCGGGAAATTTTCCATCATGCATGATGATATAGATGAGGAAAGCCACATTAATGATTTGAGTAAGGGGTACTACTACCTTAGCGCAAAATTGCCATTGGCATTAATTCAGCCCGGTGCAAAAAAATACCCGGTAACCGGGAATTTATTGAACTTTATCAGTTGAAATTTCTTAATAATACAAACACCCGGATATGGCAGAACTGAAAACAAAACAGACAGACGCGAGTGTAACCGACTTCATCAACTCGTTTGCCGATACTGAACAAAAGCGCAAAGACAGCTTTGAGCTTCTGAAGCTGATGCGCGAATTCACCGGCTTCGAGCCGAAGATGTGGGGCCCCTCAATTATAGGCTTCGGCCAGTATCACTACAAGTCGGAGAGAAGCAGCCAGGAGGGCGACTGGCCACTGGTGGGCTTTTCGCCACGCAAAGCCGCCATCTCACTCTACGTTTACACAGGCGCCCCGGAACATGAGTACCTCCTCGAAGGACTAGGGAAGTTCAAAAGGGGCGCGGCATGCATCTATATCAAAAAACTTTCTGACATAGACCAGGACGCCCTGAAGAGGCTGATGGGAACAACCATCGATTACCTGCAGTCGAAACATGGAAAGTAAAAGATGACACTATGGACAATGGAGCAGAAACAATGATCAGTAACCTTACAAAGACTCCGGATAGCCAGTGCCAGGGTAAGCCTGTAGGATATCTTCAGCTACCAGATCATCAGAGCCAACTTTATCCATTCAACGTCATCTCCATCGCAACTAATGACGGAAAAAGAAAGAGACATGAATAACTCGCCTCTAATACATCAGGTGGATCTTCTCCTTGTTCCTCCACCCTGCCTGGTTTTCATACTCCACGAAATAGATCTTGAGGTCAGCCTGGTTCGCATACTCCACGAAATAGATCTTTTTCTCTGCCTGGTTTGAATACTCGGTAAAGAACCATTTACCGTTGTTCTCGCCTGCCTGGTTTTCATACTTCACCTTGTAAACCTTCAGGTCGGCCTGGTTTTCATACTTAACCACAAAGACCTTCACATCTGCCTGGTTCCCGTACTGTACGCTGAATACCTTCTGTGCCGATGCCGTGACGGTAATAGCCAGCAGCACCAGCAAAACCTTAATTTTCAAACTGTTCATGGCTCCGGATTATTTGTTATTATAACCCACTCAAATATCATGCAAATATTGCTTATTGCACGGCGGTGCCAAAAGGAGTGGATCATTTTGCCATCCAGATAGCCAGGGCCAGGGGTGCGGTGGTTACCGCAACATGCAGCGAGGCAAACAGGGAGCTTGCAAAAAGCTTCGGCGCTGACGCCTTTGAACTCTCCGTGAATGGCAGACCGTGAGGCAAGATAATCGTTTCCGTAACCGGCTAGCGCTCTCCCTTAGCCCCGCACCTGCACCCGGTCAACTAAGGCCCAGCGTCTCACTGAAAGTCGTCCAGTCGTCACGTGTTGCCACATGCCATCACGCCGGGGGAAATATAGTCTGACTGTGAAAACGGAGTATAAAACGGATTATCGCTCCGGCTCATCTTTTTTTCCCCGGACAATAATCACCCCCTTCTTCCGTCATTAAAAAGATGACACCTGACATGATATTCCTCAGTCCCGGCAGAGCCTTATCAATACTGTTGCTGGCAGCATTTCAGCTGATGATATCGTCATGCTCTAATCGGGTCTATCAAGATACAACTTCTGCCAGCATCGAAAGCCCGGCTGACAGGAAACAGCTGAATGAATTCATGGACGCAGGTGTTGAAAAGCCGCTTGACACCGGCAGAGTCACCCCGGATGAGATCATCAGTACCGCCCGCCAATATCTCGGCGTTCCCCACTGCATGGGCGGGAAAACCATGAAGTGCATCGACTGCTCCTGGCTGCTGGCAGTGGTCTTTGCCAGCCACGCCATACAACTGCCCCACAACTCAGAGGAGCAGGCCAGGTACGGAAAGATAATTGCAGATAGGAAGAACCTGAAGAAGGGCGACCTGGTCTTCTTTGTCAGGACTTACAACACAGGCCGGTTCATCACTCATTCCGGCATCTATACGGGCGACAATAAGTTCATCCATACCTCCACCAGCCTGGGCGTGACCATCACCTCCATGGATGACCCCTGGTGGCAGGGTAAGTATCTCTTTGGTACCAGGATATTCAATTAACTTATGCAAATCTGAGAACATCCGGCCGGATCGGTAAGCGGTGCTCCCAAGAAGAATAAGTGCTTCCCTCCGGTCGAGGTCACTATTGCGGCCTGTGGCCGACCTGGTGCTGGTGTAGGCTATGTGTCTCCCATCGGGAGACCAGGCAGGGTTTTCATTATGATTGTTCCCGGTGACAGCCAGGGACCAAAATCAAGTTTAAGTTGCTGTCCGGAATATGATGCCCGGGGGCAATGTATTTACAGTCTCAGGATAAATGGCGGGTAAATGGCGGGTAAAGTACCGTCAAAATATTTTTTGCATTGGCTTTTCAGTCGTAATATTAGTGAGGATTTAGAAACCAAGGCAATGAAACAACCGGAATTAGGCAGAAAGATCACCGAACTCAGAAAGGAAAAAGGTCTCACCCAGGAAGAGCTGGTAGACAGGTGCAATATAAGCGTACGGACCCTGCAACGCATAGAGGCA
>JAAZAP010000037.1 GCA_012514255.1 Bacteroidales bacterium
AATTAAAACAGAAGCTCATGAAAAAAATCATTTCAGTTGTATCCGCACTCGTAGTAACCGGCTCTCTCTTTGCAGGCGGTCTTGTCACCAACACCAACCAGAGTGCACTGTACACAAGGCTGCAGAGCCGCAATGCATCAACCAGCGTTGATGCTGTATACTATAACCCGGCAGGTCTTACCAAACTCTCTGACGGATTCCACTTCTCTCTCAACAACCAGACTGTCGGTCAAACGCAGAAGATAACCACTGCCTATGATTTTCTTAACGGCAGTCCAAAGGAGTATGTAGGTAAGGTCAGTGCCCCTCTCTATCCGGGCGTATACGCAGCCTACAAGACTGGCAAGCTTGCACTCTCGCTGGGCTTTAACCCGGTAGGTGGCGGTGGCGGAGCAAAATATGACGATGGCCTTCCTTCATTTGAGATGCAGGTTGCCAACCTTGTTCCCATGCTGGCACAGCAGCTCACTCCACTTGATCAGGCTATCTTCATCCTTACCGGCACCGATCCTAACTTCAACGGTGTTACCGGCTATAATTCAGATATCTATTTCAAGGGATCATCCATCTACTTCGGCCTGCAGGCCAACGTATCATACGAGATAAGCGAGATGCTTTCGGTTGCTGTCGGAGGCCGCTACGTTATGGCCAACAACAAGTATGAAGGCTATATTCAGGATGTGACCATTACTGCTCCCGAGGTTTACGGAGGTGTACAGACTCCCGGCGACTACCTGAGAAAAGTGGCAGCCGTACCCGGCGTACCCGCTCCCACGGCAGCCCAGCTTAACGGTACAGCGGCTTATCTTGATGATGCCACTACCGTTGAGGCAGACGCAGTGATGAAAGGCAGCGGCATCACCCCTATCCTCTCTGTCAACTTCGCACCGGTGGGTGACCTTATCAATATCGGCCTGAAATATGAATTCAAGACAAAGATGAACCTCACCACCACCGTGAACGACGGCAAGGACGCTGAGGGTATGTTCATCCAGGACTCAACAGCTATTGCTGACATGCCTGCCATGCTTGCACTCGGTGTTGACGTCAGGCCTTCAAACAGGTTCCTCGTCTCCGGCAGCTTCAACTACTACTTTGACAAAGGCATTGACTATGACGGCCAGGAAGATGTTGATATCAACAAGATTGACAAGAACTTCATAGAGGCAGCCCTGGGTATCCAGGTCGGCCTTACCGACAATCTCTTCGTCAGCGCCGGATGGCTCACCACCGTGACCGGAGTGAACGAGAGCTATCTGAGCGACCTGAAATACAGCCTTAACACCAACACTTTCGGCGGCGGTCTGGGCATCAAGGTCAATGAGATGATTGACATCAACCTGGGAGGTTCATACACCCTCTACCAGGAAGGTTCAAAAACCTATACCGGCGGTGCAGGTCAGGCATCAGATATTTACAACAAGAATACCTGGACAGCAGCCATCGGGCTTGACTTCCATTTTTAAACTAACTAACCTGTGAAAAAAGAGAAGAGCCTCACGCGAGGCTCTTCTTTTTTTTTACCATAACCCGGTCTGCCACCAGGTTTCAGCCGGGTTTCAAATTACTGTAGCAGGCTCAGTGACCTCTCAAAATTCGACTCCCTGTCTCTTCAGGTTCTCAAGGTAATACTTAAGGTCAGGAGTGTCAGCCGTCATCATCCTGTTGTACCATTGCCTGGCCGTCTCATGCCTGCCCATCCTGCGGTCAAGCATGATCAATGCGGAGTACACCGAACCTTCAATGCCCAGGTCTAAACTGTCAATCTTACCAATGATATCCTCGTAGATCCGATAGGCCGCCATGTTGTTCCCTCCACCTGCCAGTGAGAAAGCCTCGTTGAGGTTGCTGTTCAATCCCGGATCAGTTACGATACCCCTGAAGGAGAGGCAGCCACCCATGCACTCTTCAATGATTGAAAACCAGGGCAGGACTCCTGTGGGCGGAAAGGTCAGCGAGAAGGAGGCCTTCTCCCCCGGCCGCCTGAACTTGTGCGTTGAGGGGCAATATGGCAGTCCTTTCAGGGCAGTGAGCTTCAGCTTCATCCCGTCAGGTCTCACAAGGAAAGTGTTCCTGTCAATACAGAACCACGCATTATTTATATCACTCATTATCGTCAGCCATATAACAGTGGCTTCGGCATTGAAATCCACGCGTATGATCTCGGCAGTAAGAGGCGACTTAAGTCCGTAGTTGGGGCTCTCAACACTCTGTCCCGTTGCGGCATAAGACAATGCCACAATTGTAAATACCAGTAAAAACTTCTTCATAACATATCCCGAACTTGCAATTATCATACCGTAAAGTTAATCATTTGCGCCGTTATGCTTTTCAGTCTTTATACTCCCTTCGGGTAATGTGCAGATCATTATGTTTGTAACAACTTTGTCACATTTGTGTAATCTGATTGTAACAAAAGTGAAAGATTTTTGCATTGTCAAACCTTCAATTAATCAATTGAATGAAAATGAAGTTTTTACCTGTTATGATCGCCATTATGACGCTTATGACAGTCCCCTCAGCCGCACAGGAGAATGAGGAATTCAAGCCTTCCGGCAAGTTTTTCGGTTTGTTGTTTGCCAACTACCACACTTCTTTTTCCGGAGGTGACAATACTTCCGCATTTGAGGTGGCCCGTTCCTACTTCGGTTATGATTTCAGCTTTTCAAAGGAGATCTCGAGCAGGGTGATGTATGATGGAACCACGCAAGTCATTAACGGGAAAACCATCTACTCCGGTTACCTCCGTAATGCCTACCTTCAGTATGATAACGGAAGGTTCCTTGTAAGGGGTGGTCTGATTGGCATGGAGCAGATTTCCATGATGGAGAGAATATGGAGCTACAGGTTTATCACCAAACCCCCTGTTGACTACTCAGGTATGGTATTACCGGCTGACCTGGGGCTGATGGCGAAGTTCCCGGCCGGTGAGATGGTGACCTTTGACCTGGCCGTCACCAACGGACGGGGCTTCAAGGACGTGACACCCAACGGCACCTACAGGCTGTCTGCAGGATTCACGCTTATCCCAGCTGAAAACATGCTCATAAGGGGCTTTTATGATATTATGGGTCCTTCAGGCAGGATGCAGCGCACCGCAAGCATTGTTGCAGCATGGTCCAGCCCGCGGTTCAACGCCGGGGCTGAGTACTTCAGGCAGGACAATGCCTCAATGATTGAAGAACGTGACTACTCGGGCATTAGTGTTTTTGCCAGCGTACCCGTTGCAGAGAAAGTGAAGCTGTTCGCAAGATGGGACCGCATAATGTCAGTAACCATGGAAGGTGCTGAAGATCCATGGAATATCAACAGGGACGGTTCCTACATCTTCGCCGGTATAGATTTCTCGCCGGTAAGAAATGTAAGACTGTCTCCCAACTTCTCGGGCTATATTCCCTCCGGTAAAGGATCCGATATTGTCAGCACAATAAGCCTTAATATCTCAGCAAAATTCTGATATTTATATTACTAAAAATAAAACACCAATAGAATCTTGGATGTACTCAAGATCAGATTGTTACAAGATATTTTTTTCTCAGGCAGGTTCAATCCGATCAACATAATACCATATAATCCAATGAAGAACAGTATCATTATTCTCGTGGCAATGATTGCTCTGACAGCTGCATCATGCGGTGGCGGCGGATCAACCACAGGCAAACAGAAAAAAATAACCCTCTCCGCTGCAGGGGCTACATTCCCCCAGCCCTTCTACAACCTCGCCTTCAAAAAGTATAATGAGGCAGGCGGTCCCCTGATCAGCTACGGAGGAATTGGCTCCGGCGGCGGCATAAAGAGTCTCCGTGACCAGATAGTTGACTTTGCAGCTACCGATGCATACCTCTCAGACGACGAGCTGGCTGAGATGCCCGGCGAGGTGGTACACATCCCTACCTGCATAGGTGCCGTGGTGATAGCCTATAACATTCCAGGCGTGACAGAGCTGAAGCTCACTCCTGATCTCCTTGAAGGGATCTTCCTGGGGAACATAAAGATGTGGAATGACCCGAAAATCCTGGCGGACAATCCCGGGCTGGCCATCCCTGACATGGAGATCACCGTGGTCTACCGTTCTGATGGCAGCGGCACAACCTACATCTTCAGTGATTACATGTCAAAGGTCAGCAGCCTCTGGAATGAGCAGCTTGGCACCGGTAAGGCACTCAACTGGCCGTCAGGCATTGGCGCCAAGGGCAATCCCGGCGTTGCAGGCACCATCAAGCAGAGCGAAGGATCAATAGGTTACCTCGGCTTTGAATATGCTTTTGCACAGCAGATACCCATGGCCAGGATAATGAACAGCTCCGGATTCTTTATTGAACCCACCCTTGACTCTTTCACTGCCGCCGCCGCCACGGAGATACCGGCAGACACGAGGGTGATGATCACCAACTCGCCCAATCCCTCAGCCTATCCCATCACCAGCTTCACATGGATCATCATGTACAGGGAGCTGGCGTACGGCAGACACAGTGCCGACGCAGCCGAGGCAGCGGTCAACACTGTCAAATGGCTTACCGGCGAGGAGGCACAGGCCATAGCCACCAGTGTCCATTATGCCGCCCTTCCTCAGAATGCATCCCTCCAGGCTGCCGAACTGCTGAAGGGGATAAGCTATGAGGGCAAACCGGTTCTGAAATAACCTGATGTCAGGAGACAGGATAACAAAAGGCCTGCTTTTCTTCTCGTCACTGACTATATTGCTCCTCAGTGCCGGGATAGTCATCTCTCTTTTCGGAGGGGCTCTCCCGGCATTCAGGGAGTTTGGCCTGAGGTTCATCATCTCCCCGGAATGGAATCCCACTGCTGGCAGCGAGGAGTACGGCGCCATGTCATTCATCGCCGGTACAGTCATAACATCGATCCTGGCGCTGCTCATATGCATCCCCATGGCTTTCGCCACCTCGCTCTTCATCGCCGAGTACTACAGGGGAACCCGTACCTCCGGTATCCTCCGCAGCCTGGTCGACCTGCTGGCCGGTATACCTTCAATAGTCTATGGCTTCTGGGGCTTCTACGCCCTGCGCCCGCTGCTGGTGGCCACGGGCCTTACAGACCAGGGCTTTGGTGTCTTCACCGCATCACTGGTGCTGGCAATAATGATTGTTCCCTATGCCACCTCGCTCAGCGCTGAGATCATCTCAATGGTCCCTGCCGAGCTGAAGGAGGCTGCATACTCCCTCGGCGCCACACGGCGCGAAGTGATCTTCAGCGTGGTCATCCCCTCCGCCCGTTCGGGCATAATCGCCAGCTTCATCCTGGCGCTGGGAAGAGCCCTCGGCGAAACGATGGCCGTCACCATGCTCATCGGCAATGCCAACGTGATTCCCAAAGGACTCTTCGCCCCTGGCAACACGATGGCCTCGGTCATCGCCAACCAGTTCGGCGAAGCATCAGGACTGAAGATGAGCGCACTGATAGCGGTAGGACTGCTGCTGTTCCTTATAACAGCGCTGGTCAACTACCTGGGTAAACTGATCATCAAACGTTTTGCTTGACATCCGGACAATCATGGAACTGACTGACAACATAAGGAGACGCAGCCGTACCAACAACAGGTTCAGGTACCTGGTCATTGCCGGATCAGTCATTACCATTATTCCCATCTTCCTGATAGTGGGCAACCTGGCTGTCAAAGGGTACCGCC
>JAAZAP010000354.1 GCA_012514255.1 Bacteroidales bacterium
GTGCATTTCATTGACCTGGGAATAGTCATCCTCTACCTGGTGGCTACCATCTTCATTGGCAACTGGGTCTCAAAGAGAGCTTCAAGAAACATACAATCGTACTTCCTGGGCGGCAATACCCTTCCCTGGTACTTCCTTGGCATCTCCAACGCCTCCGGGATGTTTGACATAGCCGGCACCATGCTGCTGGTCTACTGGCTCTCGGTCTACGGTCTGAAGAGCCTGTGGATACCCTGGCTATGGCCGGTCTTCAACCAGATAGTCCTGATGGTCTTCCTCTCAGCCTGGCTCAGACGATCAAATGTAATGACCGGCGCCGAGTGGATTAAGACCCGCTTCGGCGACGGCCGGGCTTCAAACCTGTCGCACATCATAGTGGTCATCTTCGCCATCGTCAGCGTGATCGGGTTCCTGTCATACGGTTTCAAGGGAATAGGCAAATTTGTTGCAGCATTCCTCCCGCCGCTGGTGTCAAACCCTGAATACCTGGCAGCCCACCCGCAGATAAACGTCAACCTGTACGCCCTGATCCTGATGGCCATAACCACCTTCTATGTCGTTAAAGGGGGTATGTTCAGCGTGGTCATCACTGAAGTCATACAGTATGGCATACTCACAATCGCCTCAATAGCGGTGGGTATCATAGCTATCAACCAGGTTGCCCCCGACGCACTCAATGCTGTCATCCCCGAAGGGTGGAAGACAATGTGGTTCGGCCGGACAACAGGGCTCGACTGGCATACTATCTCCTCGGCGGCTTCGCCGAAGCTGCATTCATTCAATGACTGGATAAAGACTGACGGCTATGAGCTCTTCGGACTCTTCTTTGTTATGATGCTCTTCAAGGGTATCCTCGTCTCGGCGGCAGGCCCGGCACCAAACTATGACATGCAGCGTATCCTTGCCACCAAAAACCCGAAGGAAGCCTCAAAGATGAGCTCACTGGTGAGCGTGGTGCTCAACCCCACGCGTTACTTCATGGTAGCCGGACTGACAATACTCGCCCTGGTGAACTTTGACAAGCTCTACACTGGCTCACTGACCGATCCCGACTTCGAGAGTATCCTGCCGGAGGTACTGGCAACATATGTCCCGGTAGGCTTACTTGGCTTCCTGCTGGCAGGCCTGATAGCAGCTTTCATGAGTAACTTCGCTGCCACGGTTAACGCTGCCCCTGCCTACCTGGTTAATGATATCTATAAACGATACATCAACCCGCATGCCAGCGAGAAGACCTACGTGCGGATGAGTTATGCCGCCTCCCTGCTGATAGTGGTGATCGGTATAGCAGTGGGCTTTCTGGTCACATCCATAAATGATGTGGTGCTCTGGATCACCGCCGCACTGTGGGGAGGATATACCGCTCCCAACTTCCTGAAATGGTACTGGTGGAGATTCAACGGCTACGGATACTTCTGGGGTATGCTCTCAGGCATCGCGGCAGCACTCTTTCTGCCCGCGCTGAACCTTGAACTGCTACAGAACTGGCCGCTGACCGAGAACTTCAGCATGAACGCCTTCCCTGTCATCTTCCTTATCTCTCTTGCAGGCAGTATCCTTGGATCACTCCTGACAAAGAAGGAAGATGACGAGACTCTCAAGAAGTTTTACAGGCAGGTGCGTCCGTGGGGCTTCTGGAAACCGGTGGAGAGAATGGTCACGGCTGAGGACCCGTCTTTCAGGCCAAACCGCGATTTCTGGCGTGATATGTTCAATATCGTGGTGGGCATCGTCTGGCAGCTCTCACTGATGGCATTCCCGGTTTTCCTTGTTATAAGGGAATGGAACCAGTTCTACGTGGCTGTGGCAGTAATGATAGTCACCACGGTCATCCTTAAATTTACCTGGTGGGATAAACTCAAAGAGTGACCAGGCAGGAATATCAACAGAAGGTCTCCGGCTGGCCCGGGCATGACAGATGAAAAAAACTCAAAGACTGATCTGACAATGAAATACGGCTATTTTGATGACACTGCCAGAGAGTATGTCATCACTGACTATATGACTCCATGGCCCTGGATCAACTATCTGGGTGACAGGGACTTTTTCTCAATAATCTCCAACACGGCAGGAGGTTACAGCTTCTACCGTGATGCCCGGCTCCGGAGGATCACCCGCTACAGGTATAATAACGTGCCGATGGACGACGGTGGCAAATATTTCTATATCAATGATAATGGTTCGGTATGGTCGCCCGGATGGAAGCCTGTGAAGACTGACGTTGAAGACTATTCATGCCGCCACGGGATGGGCTATACGCGTATAGGGGCGGAGAAGGACGACCTGAGAGCAGAGGTCCTGTTCTTCGTACCAGTGGGAGATACCTGCGAAGTGCAATGTGTCACCCTGCGCAACAACAGCAGGATGCATAAACGCATCCGCCTCTTCTCCTTCGTTGAGTGGTGCCTGTGGAATGCCCTGGATGACCAGACCAACTTCCAGCGTAACCTCTCCACCGGTGAGGTGGAGGTGGAAGAAGGTGTCATCTACCACAAGACCGAGTACCGTGAGCGCCGCAACCACTATGCTTTCCACTCTGTCAACCAGCCTGCGGTTGGCTTTGATACCGACCGCGATACCTTTCTGGGTCTCTATAACGGCTTTGACCATCCGGACACAGTCTTTTCGGGCCGGCCGCAAAACAGTATCGCCCACGGCTGGTCACCCGTGGCCTCACACTGTCTTGAAACAGACCTTGAGCCGGGAGAGACAAGGGATTTCATCTTCGTCCTTGGCTATATAGAAAACCGGGACGAAGAGAAGTTCATCGCACCGAAGGTGATCAACAAGACAAGGGCCAGGGCCATGATGGCCAGGTATGATACTATTGCAAAGGTTGATGCCGCCTTCGCGGAGCTCAGAAAATACTGGGACAACCACCTGTCAGTGATGAAACTTACTCATCCTGATCCGCGCCTGGAAAGGATGGTCAACATATGGAATCCGTACCAGTCCATGGCGACTTACAATTTCTCGCGAAGCGCCTCCTATTTCGAATCAGGCATCGGGCGCGGGATGGGATTCCGCGACTCCAACCAGGATCTTGCGGGCTACGTTCAGATGATAGCACCGCAGGCGCGCGAAAGAATCATAGACATCGCCTCCACCCAGTTGCCTGACGGCAGCGCATACCACCAGTACCAGCCGCTTACTAAACGGGGCAACGCGGAGATAGGCGGTAACTTCAACGATGACCCGCTCTGGCTCATCTTCGGGGTGGCCACATACCTCAAGGAGACGGGTGACTGGTCAATCCTTGACGAGACAGTGCTATTCAACAATGACCCGAATGATACGGCCAGCCTGTTCGAGCACCTGCGCCGCTCCTTCATGCACGTGGTGAACAACCTCGGCCCTCACGGACTGCCGCTGATAGGGCGTGCCGACTGGAACGACTGCCTTAATCTCAACTGCTTCTCCTCTAATCCCGACGAGAGCTTCCAGACAACGGAGAACCAGAAGGGAGGTGTGGCTGAGTCAGTCTTTATAGCTGCAATGTTCATCCTCTACGGAGCTGATTTTGTGACCATTGCCAATCGCAGGGGTGAAAAGCAGTTGGGAGAAATGGCTTCCGGACACATCGGAGCTATGGTAAAGGCAGTCAATGAGCACGGCTGGGACGGCGAGTGGTTCCTGCGGGCTTACGATTACTACGGCAGGAAGGTAGGGAGCAGGGAAAACGAAGAGGGCCGTATCTTCATCGAGCCGCAGGGCATGTGTATTATGGCAGGCCTGGGGCTTGAAGACGGCAGGGCACTGAAAGCGCTGACCTCGGTCAACAAACACCTGGCCTGTGAATACGGTATAGTCCTTAATAACCCGGCGTTTACGAAGTATCTTCTTCATCTGGGTGAGATATCAAGCTACCCCGAAGGGTACAAGGAGAATGCCGGCATCTTCTGCCATAACAACCCGTGGATCATAATTGCCGAGACCATCACCGGCAACGGCCACAGGGCATTTGATTATTACAGAAGGATCACGCCAGCCTACCTCGAGGAGATAAGTGACCTGCACAAAACGGAGCCATATGTTTACTCGCAGATGATAGCAGGCAAGGATGCATTCCGCCCCGGCGAGGCGAAGAACAGCTGGCTCACCGGCACCGCAGCCTGGTGCTATTACGCTGTCACACAATATATCCTGGGCATCCGCCCCGACTATGACGGGTTGACCGTTGATCCGTGTATCCCGCCCGATTGGACCGGGTTCAGCGTCAGACGCAAATTCAGGGGGGCTGTCTACAACATAGAGGTGATCAACCCGGAACGCAAGTCGAAAGGTGCCTGGGAAATAACTGTTGACGGTAAAAAGATCGACTCCTGTCTGCTGCCGGTCTTCCCGGAAGGAACGGAACACAATGTAAAAGTAACAATGTGACAAGATGAGAAAGGTATTATCAGTTTTATTAACATCAGTCGTAGCGCTTGTAATTCTGGCAGGCTGCGGAGACGCAACCATGAGAAAGGCCAGGATCGAAGCTCAGCCGGCAACCCATGCCATTCTTCTGAACCAGGCCGGGTATCTTCCGGACGCATCCAAGATAGCTTTGATCAGGGCAGATGCCTCCACGTTTGAGGTTATTGATGCTGCCACAGGCAAAAAAGCATTTGACGGCGCCACCGGTGAACCCCTCTACTGGGAGCTCTCGGGTGACACGGTCCGTGCCGCTGATTTCACGAACCTGAAGAGAGAAGGCACGTACAGGATATGCCTGCAAGGATCGGACGTATGCTCAGCGCCGTTCCGCATAGCCAATGACGTGTATCATGAGGTCACAAAAGCCTCTGTAAGATCATACTATCTCAACCGTGCCGGAATTGAGATCACAGAAGAGTACGGCGGCAAATGGGCCCGCCCCGCAGGTCATCCTGACACTGCAGTCATCATACACGCCTCGGCTGCCTCGCCAGGCAAGCCCGCGGGGACCGTTATCTCCAGCCCGGGAGGCTGGTATGATGCGGGCGACTATAACAAATACATTGTCAACAGCAGCATCACCAACTATACCCTGCTGCTGTTCTACCGGTTGTTTCCCGAATACTGCAGGTCTCTGGAACTCAATATCCCCGAAAGCGGCAATGATATCCCTGACCTGGTTGATGAGCTGCTCTGGAACCTGAGATGGTACCTCACCATGCAGGACCCGTCTGACGGCGGGGTTTATCATAAGCTGACCAACCTGCAGTTCGGCGGGTTTGTAATGCCACACGAGGCAACCGATCCCAGGTATGTGGTTATGAAGAGCACCGCTGCCACCCTTGACTTTGCAGCCGTCACGGCAATGGCTTACCGCGTCTTTGCCGATGATCCGTCAGAGGAGCTCAGGGCTCTTGCCGCCACCTGCCATGAGGCATCAGACAGGGCGATGACGTGGGCCGGGGCTCATCCTGATGTGATTTATCGTCAGCCTGATGATGTAAGCACCGGCGCCTACGGCGATGGCAACCTTTCCGATGAGCTCTTCTGGGCTAAGGCTGAGACAGCACTGGCACATGGAACAGTACCCGCCGAGGACTTCCTTGAAGGTATCAGTGCCGTGACGCCCACCTGGAACCAGTCGGCCACGCTGGGACTGATATCACTGGCTCTGGCCCAGGAGGAGTCATTCACCGGCATCAGCGGGCATGCTAAGACCTTGATCACTGCCTTTGCAGATGAGTTGCTTGAGAAATCAGCAGCCTGCCCCTATCGTATAAGCCTTGACTGGTTTGCCTGGGGCAGCACCTCCGATGTGGCCAACCAGGCCATGATCAAATTGGTTGCCATGAGACTGACCGGCAGCAACAGGTTCCTTCCGTCCATCCAGGCTGATGTCGACTGGCTGCTGGGGGCCAATCCCACGGGGTATTGCTTCGTGACCGGCTTCGGAACCCTTTCGCCCATGCATATCCATCACCGACCGTCAGGAGCCGATGGCGTGCCGGAGCCGGTGCCCGGATTCCTGGCGGGAGGGCCGAACACGGTGGTGATGAACGACTGCCAGCCACCCGTTGAAAGGTCAACATTCCCGGCAAAGTCATACTCGGATGCAGAGTGCAGCTACTCAACCAATGAGATAGCCATCAACTGGAATGCCCCGCTGGTTTTCCTGCTGGGCGCAATGGATAATATGAGGCCATAATCAACAGATATCGTTAAACATTGCCTGATTCTTTTATAATATCCGCACTGATTATGTAGATTAGTGCATCAAAAGAATCAGGCAATGACTACCCGAAGGAGATTTATCA
The DNA here is from genome assembly GCA_012514255.1 of Bacteroidales bacterium. The sequence goes on from JAAZAP010000354.1 coordinate 6,234, forward strand.
GACAGAGCGGACTGACCGCAGGCGGCCTTGCTGCAGCCACTGCTATTGGTGCATCAGCACTACCGTCCCGAGAGACGAACGGCCTTAACAAGGAAGGCTTGAAAAGCCTTAAGATCAGCAAGATGTTCGTTGAGCCCATCAACATAGAGATGGAACCCTTCCCTATCGCTCTTGGCGTGATGACACGTCTTGACAATGCTCTTGTCACCATCGTTCTTGAAAACGGAATTGAAGGTTTCGGCGAAGCCGCACCAATAATGACCATCAGCGGCGAGAACCAGCAGACCATACTGGGAACCCTCAACAGCTGTCGTGAATTTATAGTTGGCCAGGATATAAATAACTACAGATCAATAGCATACACCCTTAAGAGTGCTTTCTGGGCTCAGTCAACGGCCAGGTGTGCCATTGAGATGGCCCTGCTTGATGCCTATACAAAAACCCTGTATATCCCGTTCTACCGATTCCTCGGGGGAACAGAAAACAGGGTGGAGACGGATTACACCATCGCCATTGTGCCACCTCCCCAGGCAGAGAAAGAGGCTGTGGAACTTGCTGCCAGTGGGTTCAGGGTGATAAAGACGAAGGTAGGTGTCAACCTGAAGGAAGATGTTGAGAGGGTGCTTGCAATACATGCAGGCGCCCCTGATTGCGGTATTCTCATAGATGCCAACCAGGGTTACTCGCCGAAAACGGCCCTGCGCTTCATAAATGAGGTGGTGAATCATGGCATCTACCCGGTAATGTTTGAACAGCCGGTTCACAAGAATGACCTTGCCGGGATGAAGTATGTGCGTGACAATACCGAGATCCTTGTTGGTGCAGATGAGTCAGTCTTCACACGGGCAGATGCAATCAATATTGTGCGGACAGGCTGTGCTGATGCCATCAACATCAAGCTGATGAAGTCATGTATAATTGAGGCGCTCGATATTGCAGCCGTGGCACGCAGCGCCAACCTCAAGCTAATGATCGGCTGCATGGTTGAAACTAACCTTGCGCTGGGATGCGCCGTTCATTTTGCTGCCGGTGTCGGAGGCTTTGAGTTCATTGACCTCGATCCGTCATTTGATGCTTCCGAGTGCCCCGTCAGTGGCGGACCCCTCTTCACAGCACCCCACTGGACCATAGGCCCGGAGCCGGGATTGGGATTTTCATCCAGACAATAGTGAAGTCAGCAGTTGGCAGCTGGTCCCGGTCGCGGTTCCCGTGACCGAGGATCCTCGATCCGCCAATCGGCGGATCGGGACAGTCAGCAGTTAATAGAGGCAGTAGTGAAGTCAGCAGTAGCGATTAAAGCGTAGTGACCGCATGACCGTCCCGGCCTTCCGGCCGGAATCTTCGCTGCGCTCCGACAAGACCGCACGACCGCACGACAGCCGCCAAAGGCGGCCAGACCTTCAGACCTTCCGACCTTCCGACCCGAGATAATCCCCCAGCGCCGCTACATAATCGGCAAACTTCTTCTTCCCCAGATCGGTTATATGGCACATCGTCTGCGGGTAACTCTCGCCGAAGCTCTTCA
>JAAZAP010000355.1 GCA_012514255.1 Bacteroidales bacterium
ACCAGGTGCTCATGCCTGTTTATGCGAAGGATGTCCTGCAGGGCGATTCACATACCTACGGCTTCCTTATGGGCGGCGCCGGTGCGGGTGCACTTATTGGCGCAATCTATCTTGCCTCGAAGGATACAGTGCTTAGGCTGGGCAGACTCATACCGGCAGCTACGGCACTATTGTCGTTAGGCCTGATATCAATGTCGCTCAGCTCGTCCTTTTTCCTCTCTATGTTCCTGATCTTCTTTACAGGTTTGGGGATGATGACCAATACTGCAGCCAGCAACACCATCCTGCAGACCATCGCTGATGATGACAAGCGGGGGAGGGTGATGAGCTTCTACACCATGGCGCTGATGGGCACAGCACCCTTTGGCAGTCTCCTTGCAGGGTGGATGGCAAAGGTGCTTGGCACTCCGTGGACCATCTTTATTGGTGGCACTGTATGTCTTATAGGGGCGCTGATCTTCTACCGCCGGCTGCCGGAGCTCAGGCGGCTGGTAAGGCCGGTCTATGTCAGGATGGGTATCCTGCCCGAGGTGGCAGAAGGTATCCGGACGGCATCTGAGCCAGGGTCAACTGCATAGTATTTTTTACCCAATATCCCGCATAAGCTTCTTCCGCCCGGTCGGCAGGTGAGAGGTTTCCGTCGGTAAAACCGGTCTACCCGTCTATAATATTCTTCCAGACAGGTCATCATGTGATAGTTTTGCCTCATCGTGTTTCACAGAATGAAACCTGGATGAGCAAGGGATCACAGGAAAATTTGATTATTGAATTCATGCAGGTTCCATTCGAAAGGCAAAACAAATTTCAAATATTCGAATGAAAAGAAAGAATAAAAAACTGTTTCACACCCTGGTAGCCCTTCTATGGGTAGTCAGCGTTTCTGTTCACGCCCAGCCGAAACAGTGGACCCTGTCCGACTGCATCGCGTATGCGCTGGAACAGAATATCCAGGTCAGGAAGGCCGATGTCTCTGTCAGTCTTGGTGAGTTAAACCTGCAACAGGCAAAGGATAACCTGCTGCCTTCACTGAGTGCATCCCTGGGGGAGAACCTGGGTTTGCAGCGTGTGACGGGCACCACGGGTGAGGTATCATGGGATGGTTCTTCACGCACCAGCGCCTCTCTAAGCAGCGGGCTGACACTCTTTAACGGGTTTCAGCTCAGGAACCGGGTGAGGCTGGCTGCGCTGGACCAACGATCACTGCAGTACAGTGCAGATCAGACCAGGGAGAGTGTCTCGCTGAGTATCATGAGCGCATATCTCCAGGTGCTATATGCTGAGGAGCAGTTGACCAACAGCCGTAACCAGGCGGAGGCTACCCGCGAGGAGCTGGCCCTGGCAGGTGAAAGAATGAGCCTAGGTGCCATCGCCAACAGCGATTACCTGCAGGTGAGGACCCAGCTTGCTTCCGAGGAGGCGACGCTGGCAAATGCGGAGAACACCCTGAAGATGGCCAGGCTGAACCTGATGCAGCTGATGGAGTACCCCGTGGATGAGTCATTTGAGACAGTCCGCCCGGACATTGATGCCGTTATCTCCTCTGTCCCCATTGCTGATGCTTCAGCTGTGTATGAGGAAGCCCTTCGGGTAAAACCGCAGGTGCAGATAGCCACCCTGAACCGCGAGGGTGCAGCGATTGACCTGGAGATCGCTAGGGGAGGCTTTTTCCCTTCGGTGTCGGTCAATGCGGGCATGAGCACGGGATTCGCGCAGGTAGCGGAGATGGGCTCACAGCTTAAAAACGGCTTCTCGCCCTCATTGGGCATCTCGGCATCCATCCCCATCTTCCGCAACAACCAGAACAGAGTGGCTGTATCAAGGGCTCAGCATGGCATCACCACGGCGGAGCTTGATGAGCTCAATACCAGGAACCAGCTTCGCAAAGAGGTGGAACAGGTAGTGCTGGACAAGGAGTCGGCACGCCTCAGCTACCTGGCTGCCCTCAACCGGTATGAGGCATCACATGAGACTTACTATGTGTCAGAGGAGAAGTTCAAGCTGGGAGCAATGAACTCAGTGGACTTCCTGATACAGAAGACCAACCTCACTGCAGCCGAGAGCAACCTGCTCCAGGCCAAATATGAGCTGCTCTACAGTCATAAGATCATTGACTTCTACAGGGGAGTCCCGCTTTCGTTTTAAAAATTAAAGAACAATTTAAGAGTGATTACAATGAAAGGTAAAAGAATTTTAATAGGCGGCGGTTTGCTGGCAGTAATTGCAGTGACGCTTCTGACCGTGCACAGCTGCAAGAAGAGCAAGACATACATCTTCGATACCGCTATGGCGACGAAGGGTTCGATAGTCAATACAGTAACTGCCACGGGTACTCTGGAAGCTATTACTTCAGTGGTTGTGGGAACGCAGGTGTCCGGGATAGTTGAAAAGCTTTATGTCGATTTCAATTCGCCGGTCAAAAAGGGACAGATACTTGCCGAGCTTGACAAGACCGCATTAAGGTCAAGCGTTCAGCAATCGCTTGCCACACTTG
>JAAZAP010000356.1 GCA_012514255.1 Bacteroidales bacterium
CTCCCGGGGGATGATCTGAGAATGATTTGACCATCATAAGGAACTCCCGGGGGATGATCTGGGAATGATTTGACCATCACAAGGAACTCCCGGGGAATTATCTTAAGATGATGTGACTGTTCATTCGCTTACTGAGGAGGAGCTTAACAGACGACTTTCCCGGAATAACATCGCTGCCCGAAAGAGAAAAAGCGCTCAGCCGTATGAAATGATATTTACATCCATGGTACTCTTTTCTGAGGCAGATGGCAAAATATTAATCCTGACAAATCGTTTCAATACTCAAGATATACATTCATCATGCCAGGTAAAGACTATAATCCCGCCATGCATACCGCGGAGCATATCCTTAACTCTGTAATGGACAAGATGTACCATTGCGGCAGATCTTTCAACAGCCACATAGAGAGCCGGAAGAGCAAATGCGATTACCGTATCAGGAAAGGTCTGTCCGAGAAAGAGGTGAGGGCAGTTGAAAAGACAGTAAATGAGATTATTAAGTTAAGCATACCGGTGGGAGAGGAGCTGGTAAGCAGGAGGGAGGCTGATGAGTACTATTTCACCGGGAAACTTCCTGAAGAAACAGGAGATATGATCAGGATTGTCAGAATCGGCAATTTTGACGCCTGTCCCTGTATCGGGCAGCATGTATCAAACACTTCAGAGATAGGATCATTTCTGATAACCTCGGCTGACTTCAATGAAGGTGTACTACGTATCCGATTCAGAATCAACAAGGAAATAACGGTCATAAATAACTGACCGGCTAATGCCGGAATTCCGGTATCTGACATACGTCACGTCACAAAAAAGAGGCTGTCCTGCGAAAAAAAGGACAGCCTCTCCTGTTTTTTTCAGTTATGCCTATTCCCTGGTTAGTTTCACTATCATATCAATAATGCCAGGTATATCGCCGTCAGCTATCTTGCCCTTGTAGATACCACGAACAATGCGGTCCTTGTCTACTATGACAATGGTGTAGCTGTCCTTGGGCATGTCCCATTTCTCATGCAGCAGGCCCTTGTAGTCAAAAAGGATGGTGGTATCGTACTTTTTTGCTTTCCTGCCGGCAATGGCGCGTACCAGTCCGTCAGGCAGCCTGGTCGATTGCAGATCTACAATCCCGAATCCCTTGAAAGCGTTCTGATCAATAACCTTATCCACGTCAACTGCCTTGTCTATGGCATCATTGAACGGGTCATTGAGATCATCATTGTCAGGATCAACATAATTTATCTGAAGCACTTTACCGGACCAGGAGTTCATTGTGAATTCCTTCTTGGCGGCATCAGTCAGAATCCATTCAGGAGCTTTCTTGCCGACTTCAAGCTTACCCTGGGCGGCAGCAAATGGCAGTATCATGGCTGCCAGAACAATAGTGAACAAAAACTTTTTCATTGTCGAGGTTTCTTATTTTATGCCGAAAGATAATGTTTTTTAGAATTCAAGCACACTTATGCCGGAAATGTGCAGGACCGGTATCCGGTCGGGGCTTTTTCAATGACAACAGCATCAATGCCAGGATCACTTTCCTTCACTGAGGAAGTCGTTCAGCGGCTTCATGGCACGGAAAGCACCGGTTACCACCCCGTAGAATCCCGGAGAGACAACCTCTTCATCGGTCAATAGCTTCTCGGGGAGGAAACTTTTCATCTTAATAAGCTCAATATGAGGATGATCCTTTGAATAGCCCCGTGGAGGAACCTTTAGTTTTTCACCTTCCAACCCGTCGAAATACCTCCTGTATTCCCTGGTGCTTATTATCTGCACAAGTCTGTCACCATTTACGGATATATTCTCACGTATTCTGTTCAGCCATGGTGAGGGCGGTATGTAAGCCCCTCCGGAAACAAACGACTGGCCTGGCTCAATATGTAGATAATAGCCCGGGAACCTGTCGCCGTTCTTTTTGCCGCCGCGAACCATGAAAGCGCCGAAATTGGTCTTGTATACCGACTTGTCACGCGTGAACCTGATGTCACGATTGATCCTGAAGATGCAGCTCTTTGCTTCGAGGCCCCGCATAATGGGCTCAAACTCTACTATCTCATCTATCACAGCCTGAACGAATTGAGAAAAGTTGTTCCTGGCTGCTTCATATCGTGATCGGTTCTCCGCAAACCACAGCCGGTCATTATGCCTGCTGAGATCAAGCAGGAAACTGATTGTTGTCCGGTTTATCTGAGGTTTCTTTTCCATGGGGGTGGTGTTGATAATTATAGTAATACCGGAGCATCCGGAATGCATCAACAGCGCATCTCAATGCACTGGTGGCAGAGCGTGAAAGTACAAAAATCTCCTGAAAGGCAGCCTGCAGATTGGCGACCATTTTTTTACCAGCCAGCTATTTGCCTATAATTAATATTATGTTAAATAGGCTATGTAAATGACATATAACGAAGAGATAAATATAGCATCTCCAGTCACCCCTCTAGGCTGGTAATCACCTCCTGCCCTCTTCCGGTGGTATAAAAAAAAGGCACCCGCAATGAGGTGCCTTCTGTTATTTTAAACTTTTACCTTCTACAGGTTCTCAACTTTAGCTTTGTAGGCCTCGAATTCGTCCATCATCTTCAGCTTAAGGTATATCTCCCTCAGGAACTCGAGAGTTGCTACAGACGTCGGATTTGCCTTTTCTGCCTCAAGGAAGAACGGAATAGCTTTCTTCATTTCCTCAAATGCCTTGTCCTTGGCAAGTTCGTATTCTTTATTGTCAGCTATCATGTTGGCTTCATTGAGCATATTATTTGCTATGGAAACATAGCACAACCCGATATTATAGTTGCTTTCAAACTGGGTCGGGTTCTTTGTGAGTGATACCTTAAGGCTCTCCATGGCCTTATCGTAGTCTTCCAGCTTCATATAGAGGCTTCCTTCAACCAGGTAAAGAATATAATTCTCAGGATCCATCTCCATTGCCTTGTGAACAAACTCGAAGGCTTTGTCGGAGTTGTTTGCATCAAGATAGAACTGAGTGGCCTGCAGAATAATATCCAGAGTGTCAGGATAAGCCTGATAGCCTTCCATCAGTATTGCTTCGGCATTTACTGTATCCTTCATCTTCAGGTAGCTGTCGCTCATGAATATGTAAGGCTTGGTATCTTCTGTGCCTGACTCGGTGCAGGTGCGGAAATGGGCAATTGCCTCGGGATACATCTCCGCGTTGTAGGCAGCCAGGCCGGCGTTAAAGATCACGAGAGTGTCAACCATCCCAACGTAGAGATCACTGGCTGTGACTTTCACGTTTCTTTCGAATGATTGCATTGCTTCCTTGAAGTTCTTGTCATTGAACTTGTTGATGGCATCATTCAGGAAAGAGTTCCCGAGAAGGGCGTATGCATTCTCCTGAATAACTGTATTCTTGATTTTGGGATCCATCTCTACAGCCTTCTCGAGGTTCCTGTAAGATTCCATCAAAATATCAGGATAAAGTTCCATGAACTTCTGGTCTCCTGACTCAAAAGCAGCCTGGCAGAGCTTACCTTTTACATAATAGGTTTTTGCAAGGCCCATTGACTTCGGGTGAGC
>JAAZAP010000357.1 GCA_012514255.1 Bacteroidales bacterium
TCCTCTGCTTATCGCTCATACCAGATCAGTTTTTAATCGTGCAAATTAAGGCAAAATTTTCCGAACGGCATAAAGAAAAACCCTACATCTGTGTGATGTTCAAATCATTTCCTTTAGACCGGAAGATGGAACTATCTGTTTTTTAAAGAATCAACGGTTTTTGTGAGGGCATCCACCCTGCTGCTCAGTTCGGGAAGCTTTCTGATATAGACAACACTCTTGAGGAACTGTTTGCTGTCAGTGGCAGGGTAACCCAGAAGGGTGGTATTCTCTTCACTTATGGTGCTCATGACGCCCGATTGTGCTCCGATTTTACAGCCGTCAGCGATGCTGAGATGGCCTGCCAGGCCCACCTGACCTCCGAACATGCAGTTGCGGCCTACCTTGGTTGATCCGGCCAGTCCGCTCTGAGCCGCAATCACAGTGTTTTCTCCAATCTCCACATTATGTCCCACCTGTATGAGGTTGTCAAGCTTAACTCCTTTCCTGATGATTGTTGAACCCATTGTGGCCCTGTCAATGCAGGTATTGGAACCGATCTCAACATTATCCTCAATGATGACATTACCTATCTGAGGGATCTTCATATAGTTGGCGTCAGTCACCGGGGCAAAGCCAAAGCCGTCAGCACCGATAACCGCACCTGCATGCATGATGCAGTCGTTCCCGATAACACAGTCCCGGTAAATCTTTACTCCGGGGTGCAGGGTGCAGTTCTTCCCTATAGTTACATTCTCGCCTATGAATACCTGCGGATGGACAGAGCATCCGTCACCGATCACCGCATGTTCAGAGATAACAGCATGGGCGCCGACGAACAGATCATCCCCGATGGTGGCCGTCTCATCAATCACTGCGGATGGATGGATTCCCTTTTTTGCGGGTCTGGCCTGTTCATACCAGGCAAGCAGGCTTGCCAGGGCCTGGTATGGATCATCAACCCGGATGAGGGTGGCGGCAACCTCCCTGGAGGGTTTGAAGTCTTTGTTGACCAGTACGGCTGATGCACCTGTTGTATAGACAAAAGGTTCATATCTGGGGTTTGACAGGAAGGTGAGAGCGCCGGTGTGGCCCTCCTCTATCCTGGCAACAGTGTTAAGCTTCGTCTCCGGATTGCCCTCAACCGTTCCGTTGAGTATCCCGGCTATCATTGCAGCAGTAAATTCCATATCTGATTTATTATTATTTCATGATCTCCTTTGGGTAGCAGAGGTAATACCTGGTTACCTTCTCTGACAGAGCATCCTTATCGAACAGGTCTGACACCGCCGTAATGTCTCTGGTGGTTCCGTTCTTCAGCAGGATCCGCACCTCCGGTGTGCCCGGCGCATAGGTCTGGTTATATACATCTCCCGTATTGACATAGAACTTCACCTCATCGTCCTTCAGTTGCAGCATCTCCTTCGTCCTGTTCTCTGTCACCGTGACCCTTTCACGGTCAAATGGTTTTCTCCGGAGCTCTATGCCCAGCAGGTTCCTGTATACAAATCTCCTGCAGAGGTCTTCCAGCACTCTGTCGCCGCAACTCATCCACACCTTGGATGCTGAGAGGATGTCGCTCTCGTCAAGGGCTGTGAAATGTGCAACCAACCCGGCCCTCTTCTCGTCAGAAGCCATGTTGTGCTTTGGCTCAAGGAACCAGGCCAGTGCAGGCGAAGCGAAAAGATTATGGCCCCGGGCAGTCACCTGACGGGCTCTGACCAGCAGGCTGGTGAGAAGTTTTTCGGCAGAGATGACTGTACGATGGTTATATACCTGCCAATACATCATTCGCCTTGCTATCAGGAATTTTTCAACTGAATATATACCTTTCTCATCAACCACCAGACGGTCATCGGAGACATTCAGCATCCTGATAATGCGGTCTGAGCCCACTGACCCCTCTATCACCCCGGTAAAGAAACTGTCTCGCCGCAGGTAGTCCATCCTGTCCATATCCATCTGCCCCGTCACCAGGTCATGGAAGAATTTTCTCGGGTGTTCGCCGCGGAAGATGGCTATGGCTTCTGTCAGCCTCCCTCCCATGGCGCTGTTGAGCTCTTCCATTATAAGCAGTGACATGATCTCATGTGGCATATCCTCAATCAGGGAGTGTTCCAGGGCATGTGAAAAGGGGCCGTGCCCGATGTCGTGAAGCAGTATGGCTGCCAGTGCTGCCTCCTCTTCTGCAGCCGAGATCTCCGTGCCCTTCGTCCTCAGGGTATGAATAGCCTGACCGGTAAGATACATAGCCCCCAGACTGTGCTGGAATCGGCTGTGTACCGCACCGGGATAGACCAGGCTGGTGAGACCCAACTGCCTGATGTAGCGCAACCGCTGAAACCAGGGATGCTCCACCAGGTCATAGATCAGATCACATGGCAGGTTTATAAACCCGTATACCGGGTCATTGATAATCTTTCTCCGGTTTGTCAAACAGAGTATTTTTATGCCCGCAAATTTATTCAATTGTTTCCAAATCAGGGCAAGAAAAGCTTCATATACAGCACTCCCCTTATTTTTTAAGGTAAGGGATTGATTGAATATTGAAAAAATGATATTATCTTTGCACCCGAACAGAAGGGTACGAATGGCCTAGGGGACAAAAGTCCCCTATTTTGTTATCAAAAATCAGACTATGATTACAAAAGACCA
>JAAZAP010000358.1 GCA_012514255.1 Bacteroidales bacterium
CACTGCCATCATCACAACCGTTATGAGTGCAGCAGGTTTATATTTCAGGGGCCTTGTCATGGCATAAAGGTAATAAAGATTTCATTGTCCGTTCTCTTTCCAGCTCATTCTCAGGCGGCAAAGCTCTGTGCCGTCGCTCTCCCTGGTGACGGAGTGGATGAAAGCTGTCTCCTGCCCGTCACTCCTGGCGGTAAGGATGTTGATCATCTCACCCTGATGGCCTTCCAGCAGATAGTTCACCTCAATTGTAACCGGGGTATGGAGGCTGATAAATTCAGGGTCATGACAGTTGACCGCCCAGTGCACGTAGCGTGCGTTGTTGACGTGACGGTTGACGTCTATGTCATCAAGCTTGACCCTGAGCCTGGTGAGGGTGTGCTCACCTGCCGGCAGGGACGGCACCTTGCGGGCGTTGGTTTCCGTGGCCCTCGCCTGCGGGAAGTTCTTGTTCAGGCCTGACAGCGCTTTGTCGGGACGCTGTGCCTTGCGGGTGTTGTAATCAACTATGACCCACGACGATGATGCTCCTGCAATCTTTTTCCCTGCATCATCATACATCTCAAGGTCACGCAGGGCGAAGATTGTTTCGGTGCCCCGGGGCCATGTGCGCAGGATCACCTCCTCCCATGCCCCGGGAAGGCGATCAATCTTTACTATCATGCGCGACAGCGCCCAGAAGTACCCTCCTGATGCCATCAGGTCATCACGACCCCACCCCAGCTCGGCGGCATGACGGGCCGCGAGGTCCTCGAAGAAGCTGAAGAGCGCTCCAGGACTGAGCCGGCCCGTGAGATCGGTGTTGAAGATGTTGATAGCGTATTTTCTTTCAAACAGTATCATCATTGTTCATGTATTCCGATGTAAAACTCTCAAGCTCACCATGCGCCTCTTCCCACTGCTGCATCAGGTGGTCGAGCTGCTGCTTCTTCTCCTCGTAGGCGCTGTAGAACGCAGGATCACTGACCACTGCGGCATCACCCGACGCCAGCCTGGCGTCCATGGCTGCCAGCTCTGCCTCTGTCGCCGCAATCTCAGTTTCAGCCTCTGTCACCCTCTTCAGCAGCCTGCGGTGAACACGCTCATTCTCCTTCTTCTCAAGGTACGACATTGCTGGTTTTGCAGCTGCCTGAGGTCCGGCCTTCGGCGTCTCCTTCGACGGCTTTGCCTTCGGCGTCTCCTGCGTTTTCGTTGCAGGAGAGGTTTTGACCTTCGCCGCGGGCGGATTTTTCTTCTCCAGCTCCCTCAGAGATTCTATCTTCCTGGTCCTGAGGAACTCTGCTATTCCCCCGAGGTGAGTCTTTATCTTCCTGTTGCGGAATTCATACACCTTGTTCACCAGCCCGTCGAGAAAATCCCTGTCGTGCGAGACCACAATTAATGTGCCATCAAATCTTATCAGCGCCTGCTTGAGTATCTCCTTCGAACGTATGTCGAGGTGATTGGTAGGCTCATCGAGAAGGAGGAGGTTATAGGGTTCAAGCAGCAGCTGCACTATGGCCAGTCTTGACCGTTCGCCGCCGGAGAGGACCTTCACCTTCTTGTCTATGTCCTCGCCGTGGAAGAGGAAGGCGCCGAGGATATCGCGCAGGCGGGTGCGGATGTCGCCGACTGCAATCCGGTCTACCGTCTCAAAGACCGTCAGCTCGTCGTTGAGCAGCTCATCCTGGTTCTGTGCGAAGTAGCCTATGGTGACATTATGTCCACGCCTGACTGTTCCGTCATGGTCCACCTGGCCGAGGATCATCCTGGCGAGGGTGGTCTTCCCTTCGCCGTTGCGCCCCACGAAGGCTACCTTTTCACCCCTTTCGATCTTGAGCGAGATGCGGTCGAGCACAAGGTGGCTGCCGTAACGCTTCGAGGCTTCGTCAGCCTCAACAACAACCGTCCCTGAGCGCGGAGCAGGAGAGAAGCGGATATTCATTGCAGAGGTATCTTCATCTTCGATCTCTATCCGCTCCAGCTTCTTCAGCTGTTTGATTTTGCTCTGCACCTGCACTGCCTTGGTAGGCTTGTACCTGAAGCGCTCAATGAACCGCTCGGTGTCCTCAATCATCTTCTGCTGGTTGCGGTATGCGGCGGTCTGCTGCTCGCGCCGCTCACGCCTCAGCTCTGTATATCTGGTATATGGCACCCTGTAGTCATAGATCTTACCGAGGCTGATCTCTATGGTGCGACGGGTGACGTTGTCAAGGAAGGTGCGGTCATGGGACACCAGCACCACGGCTCCGGGGTAGGTCTCAAGAAAGCCCTCGAGCCAGATAATGGATTCTATGTCGAGGTGGTTGGTAGGCTCGTCAAGCAGGATCAGGTCAGGCTTGCGGAGCAGTATCTTGGCAAGCTCCACCCGCATGCGCCATCCGCCGCTGAGCTCCCTCGTGGGCCGGTCAAAGTCCGATGCGCTGAATCCCAAGCCATTGAGAGTCTGGCCTGTCAGTGAGACATAATCACTGCCACCGAGGATGCTGTGCCGTTCGCCGGCGGTATGGAGCCTGTCACAGAGCTGGTGGTAGCTCTCGCTCTCATAGTCAGTGCGTACGGTTATCTCTTTGGTGATATCGGCGATTTCCTGCTCCAGGCTCCTGAGCTCGGTGAATGCCGTTAGCGCCTCCTCCAGTACGGTGGTGGTGTCGGAGACCTTCATCTGCTGCTCGAGGTAACCGATGGTCATCCCGCGTGGCTGTTCCACCGCTCCGGAGGTGGGCTCCTGTAGGCCGGCGATGATCTTCATCAGGGTGGTCTTGCCGGCGCCGTTCCTGCCTGTAAGCCCGATACGCTCCTGACGGGTGATGAGGAACGAGACCTCATCCAGCAGGACGAAGCTGCCAAAGAGCAGTGACACGTTGTTGACAGAGACCATCTGACCGTTTTTTAAAACCGCAAAGGTAAAAAAAATCATCGGGATGGGGGCGGGGGGGCGTAGGGGGGGTATGCCGGGTTTACAATTCTTCATCCCCTACGGGGATTTTTGTCATGGGGGCTCCTTCTACAATTCTAGATCCCCTACGGGGATGATTGTCATGAATGGCCCACACCCGATGATGCTTGTAGAGCATCAGGAATTGTAGCAGATGGCCCACACCCGATGATGCTCGTAGAGCATCAAGAATTGTAGCAGGCATGTCCCCCCCTCCCTGTCATTCATACTCCATGTAACATTTTTCCGTTATAATTGTAAAGAAATCTCAAAGTCATGAAAAGGAACCTTGCACTACCGGCATTGATGGCTCTCCTTATTCCGGCACTTTTCATGCAGTCATGCCGACCGGAAGAACCCGATCCCTTTGAGGATAACGTCTACCTCATCTCCAGTGAGGTGGAAATGATGAAAACAAAGGATAACATCATCTCCGTTCTCAACCTGGCTGCTACACAGTACCCTGCAGCAGCAGATCTGATCCCTGACATCGTCAGCGGGGCCAATATCTATAGCGTGACCTATGTCACAGAATTTCAGGGGGAAGAGGTCATTGCATCAGGACTGATATGCGCTCCGACCACTCCCGGAACCTACCCCATACTCTCATTTCAGAACGGCACCAACACCCAGCACTCGGCAGCACCCACGGCCGATCCGAAGAGCCTGCAGTTCCAGATGATAGAATACATTGCATCTGCCGGGTATGTGGTGATAATCCCTGATTACCTCGGCTTCGGGGCATCAAAGGATATGGCACACCCATACCTGCATAAGGAGTCCACCGTCCGCACAGTGGTTGATATGCTTCGCGCAGTGACCGAGTTTGATGAGGATGTAGCGAAAGATATCTCTGTCACCACCGACTGCTTCATCATGGGCTACTCACAGGGCGGCTGGGCTACGCTGGCGCTGCTCGATGTACTTGAAAACGTTTATTCTTCTGAGTTTACCGTTAAGGCTGCTTCAGCCGGGGCAGGCCCATATGACCTGAGCTGGTTCAATGAACAGGTTCTGGGTTTTACGGAATATCCCATGCCCGTCTTCCTGGCATATATTGCAAACGCATACAGCACCTATGAAATCTATCCCAATCCGCTCTCCGACCTGTTCAATGATCCATACGCAGGGCGAATACCAGGTCTTTACGACGGCCTGCAAAACTCTGTGCAGATCAACAGCCAGCTGACAACCTTTATTTCAGAGCTTTTCACGGCCGCCTATCTGTCAGGGGCTTCCACCAGTCCGGATTATTCAGGAGTGCGCAATGCACTGACATCCAATAGTATTCCCGGATGGGACAGTGATGTACCGCTCCTGCTGCTTCACGGCACAGCCGATACCTACGTCATGCCTGAACTGTCAGAGATGATGTATGACGCTATGATTGACGCAGGTACAAGCCCGTTGTCATGCTTCCATGTCACCATGGCGGGCCTCGATCATTCCCAGGGAGCAGTGCCGTTTGGTCTGGCCAGCTATGAGTTTTTCAAGACATACAGGTAGCTGCCGTGGCGAGGAAAAAACAGCTGCCCGTTCTCAGGGGTGTCACCATAACAGATATCGGATCAGAAGGCAATGCCATCGCTAAGGTCGATGAGATGGTACTCTTCGTGCCCGGGATGATCCCCGGCGATGTGGTTGATGTCAGGGTCACGAAGAAGAAGAAAAGGTACATGGAGGGCGTTGCCCTGACGGTGATCACACCTTCGCCCGACAGGGCTGAACCTCCCTGCAGGCATTTCGGGGTCTGCGGTGGCTGCCGGTGGCAACACCTGACCTATGATAAACAGCTTTTTTACAAGGCGAAACAGGTGCGTGACAACCTGACACGGATAGGGCATACGCCGATACCGGAAATTGACCCGATAGTTGGATCTGAAAAGATCTACGGGTATCGCAACAAGCTGGAATTCACATTCTCAGAGAGACGATGGATGACCGCTGAGGAGCTCGAATCCTGGATAACTTCAAAGCAGGCTCATCAGGCCGGGGACGGCGATGGTGCTGCTGCACCTTCCCTCAGTCCTGCCCTTGGGTTTCATATACCCGGCGTCTTCGACAAGGTGCTTGATATCAATGAGTGCCTCCTGATGTCTGAGCCGGCAGACTCCATCAGGAACGAGGTGCGCAGGTATGCGCTTGAGCGGAAGCTTCCGTTCTACGACTTCCGTGAACACCGCGGATTCCTACGGACGATGTTCGTCAGGATAACCACCGGCGGCGAGGTGATGGTGGTGCTGGTGACAACAGATGCCCGCGCCGGTGAGCGCAACCAGCTGCTGAAACACCTCGCAGAGCGATTTCCGGAGATCACATCGCTCTGGTATGTCATTAACACGAAGAAGAACGACAGCATCGCGGACCTGACACCTGTGCATTTTCGCGGCAGCGAATATATTACGGAATCGATGGAGGGACTCCGGTTCCGGATCGGACCGAAATCATTCTACCAGACCAATAGCCTCCAGGCAGCAAAACTCTATGGTATAGTGAAGGAGTTCGCGCAGTTGCGGGGCGATGAGAACGTTTATGACCTTTATACCGGTACGGGAACAATTGCCTGTTACCTGGCCTCGGGGACTTCGAGGGTGACGGGGATAGAATATATAGAAGAGGCAGTTGCCGATGCGCGGATCAATGCCCTTGAGAATGGTATTTTAAATGCTGAATTCATTGCTGGCGACATCAAGGATATTTTCAATGAGGAGCTCTTCGCTCTGCGCGGACGGCCCGATGTGATCATCACCGATCCGCCAAGGGCCGGGATGCATGCGGATGTTGTTCGCGCAATGCTTCGCTCCGGCGCCCGGAAGATAGTCTATGTCAGCTGTAATCCTGCCACGCAGGCACGCGATATTGATATTCTGTCAGAGGGCTACGAGGTGCTTCGCGTGCGCCCCGTTGACATGTTCCCGCATACTTTTCATGTGGAGAATGTGGTTTTACTGGCAAGGAAAAAGTAAGAGTTCATTCGTTAAATACATTATTATTTTGTAAAGTATAAGTCTATTTTATAATTTTGCCCCGCTGCTGAAAAGAAAGAATTAGTAATTCACTGGTAAGCGGCTAACGTTTTTTGGAGCGATGGGTGAGAGGCTTAAACCAGCAGTTTGCTAAACTGCCGTACGGGTAACCGTACCGGGGGTTCGAATCCCCCTCTCTCCGCAAAGATTAAATGAATCCCGCCACCGGCGGGATCATTTGTTTTACCGAAGACCCGAAGAGAGCTTGATCTCTGAAGGGACTGAGGGAAAATAAATGAAGACCCAAGGGGTTCATTTAATCATTGCAGGTATCCCGTCTTGGGATCACCACAGGTAATCCCTTAATCCAACAAGGGCAGGATAATATCTCTGCATCACCTTCTTGTGTCTCCACCTTTAAAGGATCACCCCGGGTAAATCCCCTTATCTCCGTAATGCCTGTGGCCTCCAGCGCCGTTTGCCAGTAGGAGGACTAGCCAGTTAACCGGGTCAAACGCACCCGCCTCGCGCCAAACTTCATCTCTTCCAAAATATGCCTTAAAACAGGTACGCGTACACAATGCAAACTCCGTAAATGAGCAAAACGAAAACAACCCGATCGTCCTCAGTCGCCCAAGCAGAGTCATTTCGGGAAATTTTAACAACAAACATTAAAATTCCATTAAAAAAAATCGCAACAAATTAAAACCAGATTAAAATTTATGTATAAATTTGCCCTGTTTTACGACTAAACATCGGAGACTTTTTTGAACAGAAAAACAGAACCAAAATTGAAACAGAAATGAAGAACAGAATCTTTTTAGCAATCGCTACCGTTGCCATTATGGCCCTCATGGCCAGCTGCGCAAAAGTTCCCCAGGAAGCTCTTGACAATGCAAAAGCCGCTCTTGAGTCAGCACAGGCTGCTCAGACTGACATCTACTTCCCTGCAGAATTCACTGCTCTGAATGACTCACTCACAGTCATGCTCCAGAACATCGAAACACAGAAGTCGAAGTCGGCTAAGGATTTCAAAGCCATCAAGACCGCTGCAGAAGGCATCGCTCTGAAAGCTGCTGAACTGTCAGGCAATGTAGAAGCCAAGAAAGCTGAGGTAAAAGCTGAAGCTGAAACAATGATGACCGATGCCAAGACTCTCCTTGAGGAAGCCAAGGCACTCCTTCTCAAAGCTCCCAGAGGCAAGGAAGGCAGAGCTGTTGTTGAAGAGATGAAGACCGAACTGACTGACCTCGAGACATCACTCACCACCGAGGTGCAGGGCATGTTTGACGAAGGCACCAACTACATGGCAGTTGTTGACAAGGTAAAAGCTGCTACCGAAAGAGTTAACGGCATCATCGCCGAGCTCAAGGCAGCTATGGAAAAAGCCGGTATCAAATTCTAAGATACCACCGGCCAACAGAATGATCCCCGGGCCTTGTCCCGGGGATTTTTTTTAACTTCGCCCCCATGAAAAGCGGAAGCCTGACCAACCTGGTTGTTTATTCCATTGTTGCAGCCGTTCTCCTGACGCTGGGCGTGCTGGCATTCCACGCGCTCGTCCCGGAGTCACCGCAGCCGGAGGTGGAGCAGGCTCGTGCCGCCGTCGCCAGGGCGCGGGATATGCAGTCGGGGATCTATTCGCCCAGGCTCTTTCGCGAAGCTCAGAACAACTACGATTCAGCTATGGCCGCATGGCGAAGCGAGAATGAACGCTTCATCCTCCTGCGCAATTACGATCGGGTGATCATGTTCGCGGAAAGTGCAGAGAAAAAAGCTGAGGACGCAATGCGAAACACCGTCTCGCGCTCGAAGAGTCTGAAGAGCAGCCTTGAGAGCGAGATCGCACGCCTCAACAGGGAGATGGCATCGTTCGAGAAGATCTTCCTCTCAATGCCCCTGCCGCAGGATGTCAGGAAAAAGCACTCGCGCGGCAAACTGCTTATCAAGGAGGCGGAGATCGATTTCAGCAAGGAGCGATATGTGGATGGCAATCTGAAGATTACAGAGGCAAATGAGTATATATCTGGCACATACAACCTTGCACGGAACACATTGCAGGATTACTTTAAGCATTACCCCTTCTGGCAGGAATGGGCCATGGAGGCCATCGAGAACAGTCGCAAGTCCGGATCATATGCCATTCTGGTCGAGAAAATTCCCCCGCAGTGCCATCTGTACCATGGAGGTAAAAAGAAATATACCTTTGAGGCAGAGTTCGGCAGCAACTGGCTGGGCGACAAGAAGAGCAGGGGAGACATGGCAACACCGGAAGGTAATTACAGGATCACTAAAAAGCTTTCAGGGGGTTCAACCAAGTATTACAAGGCTCTACTGATCAACTATCCGAACAAAATAGACGTGCAGGAGTTCAATGAACGAATAAGGAGCGGGCAACTCCCGTTAGATGCCAGCATCGGCGACATGATTGAGATCCACGGTGACGGCGGCAAGGGTGGTCACTGGACACAGGGGTGCGTGGCTCTCAAAAACTCTGATATGGACATATTGTATAAACATGCTTCAAAAGGAACGCCGGTAACAATCATCGGATCAGCTTTAACCCTTGAGGAATTCTTTTCCTCCAGAGAGAATTTATAATGGAAGAGCAGAGCAAAAATTTATCAGAGGAGACTGCACCGGGTATCATATCCAAAGCGAAAAGATACCTGGACATAGCGGTTGATTATGTAAAGACACATCGCAGGGCGATGACGACATTTAAGGTCGTTGTGGCGACACTGGCATTGATGCTTATCCTTTCTATCCCTCTCTACCTCTCACCGGCCCTGCAACACTCCTGGGGGACCAGTCGTGCCGAGTGCAAAGCTGACTCGTCGCTTCTTGACAATCGTACCATCAGGCGGCAGATATCGGTAACAAAGAATGAGATCACACGCCTGGAGCGAAGGCTGGCGTCGTACATCCCAACGCAGACCTACCTGGTGATCAATACTGTTGACAACAGGTTCTCCCTTTACCGGAACCGGAAGCTTATTCGTGCGGGGTACTGTTCTTCAGGAAGTTACACTCTGCTCAAGACCGAGGGAGGGGACAAGGAATGGATATTCAAAACCCCGCGTGGCAGGTTGACCATACAGGGTAAGATCACCCATCCTGTCTGGCGGAAGCCGGACTGGGCATTTGTTGAAGAGGGTCTTCCCGTACCGGGGCCCACCCATCCCTCGAGGTATGAGTTTGGCGTTCTCGGCAAGTATGCAATGAGCCTCGGCGACGGCTACCTGATACATGGTACGCTTTACCAGCGGCAGTTGGGAATGCCTGTCACACACGGATGCATAAGGCTGGGCGATGCTGATCTTGAGGCTGTATTCAATTCGCTCAGCGTAGGATCAAGGGTTTATATCTATTAATAGCCATCTGCCATGAAGCGTGAAACGAAAAAAAAGTTGATAATTGGCGGTGTAATAATAGGTCTCTTTCTAATCTATTATTGCGTAATGGCAGTGTTGGCAGTTAACCATACGGTTAGTGATTTTGATACTGCATATTTTACATCTTTGGAGCAGAATGAAGATGATACGATCAACCTGTGTGCCATCCCTGGCTACATAGATATAATCCGCCGGAAGGCTTTTCTCAGCTCGCAGCTGAAGATGGCCGAGTCAGATTCGATAGGGCTGCTTATCAATGTGCGTGACAGTGTCATCCAGCTACTTATCAAGGGGCTGCCTGTTCGTACTGTCACGATAGATGAGTATGACGTCTCGCCGTTTTTTCACCGGGCCAACCAGGAGGCCATTTACAGCATGCTCTCAACGCCTTTGACCATCACAGGCATGAAAGCCACCTTCAAGAAGGACCCTGTCAGTGTCAAGATTGCACCGAAGGATACCACCGAGGCTGTTGTTGACACGAAGCCTGACACAACGGATTTCGAGGCAGTGTTCTTCACCCTTGATACTGAACCGAACATACGGTTTTACTTTGAGCAGCAGGAAGATACGATTGGTGCCGACCGGCGTGCCAGGTTCTTTTTTGATCTCAGGGACCGTACGAGGAATTCAGCGGCAACCATAAAGGATGTCATTCGGATGAAGATCCCGCCGTATGTACCATACATTAAGATATGGATCCCGAAGGCTGAGGCCAAGATCATTTACAGGGCTATTCCGAGGGAGGGGCTGATAGTGCTTACGGAATAATCTGTCTGTTTAAGGAATTGATGGAATTGACTCTATGTCCTTATATACGGGAAGAGTTTATTGTTTAAACGCAGTAGGATTACCAGGACAACGAATCCGAAAAAAGTGTAATTTTGCACCGTTTAATTTCCGGTCTGTAGCTCAGCTGGCAGAGCAGCTGACTCTTAATCAGCGGGTCCAGGGTTCGAGTCCCTGCAGACCGACCAGGTGTACTAAAGGGGAGCCGCAAGGCTCCTTTTTTTCTTGGCTCAGATGGCAGAGCATCCCGACACTTGTGTCGGGAGGGTCCAGGGTTATTTCTCTGCAGCCTTCTTCTGGAACTCCAGTTCGCCTTTCATGGCACGGCTGAAGAAGAGGCCACCTTCGGTCAGATCGTAGTCCCACGATTTCAGCATCTGCGGCCACCACTGGGGATCATAGATCCAGCACATCCAGCTTATGCCACGCTCCTCCAGGAATCTGATGATACGATTGCCATAGTCGTTGTAATCTGGCGCATTCATATCTGTATGCAGCCCGAACTCAGTGGCAACCACAGGCACATAAGCAGCCGCAAAGGCGAAGTTCTCCTCCCACCTCGGCTCCCATGGCTGACCACGCTTAAAGGCATAGGGGTGGGTCACATAGGCAATCCCCCCGGCATTCACCGGATCATCACGCAGGGGCGAAAGATCATATGCCCAGTCGAGCCCCGCCACCAGCGGAATGGTCTCGCGGTCATAGGCCCTTATCAGGCTGATCATGTGCTCATTGATCTTTTTCCACACCGACCAGGGGAGTGACCCCAGCTCGCCCCGGTAGATGGTCGGCTCATTGAACAGCTCGTAGAAGGCAACAGTATTATGCCCTGCGAAGGTGCGTGCAATTGTTCTCCAGAACTCGTAGGTCTCTGTCTTCGTGGTGTTGTACATCGGGTCCTGGAAGAGCTCCATCCAGAGGTTCCCGATAGAGTGCCAGTCGATGATAACATACATCCCCAGGTCAGTGCACCAGTCAACTGCTTCGCGCAGAAGTTCCACGTATTTCCCGGGTGTTCGTTCGCGCCATGCCACAGGGTGTACAGGGATGCGCACTATCATGGCGCCGGTCTTTTTCACCTGCTCAAAATGAGCTTTGTTCCAGTGGCCCTGCCGCTCAATCTTGTCGGGGTCCGAGATTGACAGGCCCCGGAAGAGCACAGCCTGACCGTCAGAAGTGACAAACTTGTTGCCCTGAACCCTGATAAGGGGAAGGATTTTTGCCTTCGGATCAGGGTCGGGCCTGGCCGTCGGATCGCCGAAGTACCACGGTTTGGTTTCCTGGGCACAAAGGGCCTGCGAGGCAAAGAGTGCAGTCAGCAGGATAATTGCCATAAGTGATCTTGTTTTCATATAGCTGGTTGGTGTTTGATTGACCGGTTAAAAGCTCCTGTGATGATTTGTAGAACATGAAATTACTAAAACATCTCTTACTGTCAAAGAGTCCTTTAAGAACAATTGGCGACAGGCATTGTTATCCGGGTAACAAATCAATTAATGAAAGTTATGAGTACTGTGAAAGTTGCTTTTTTCGATGCCAAATCCTATGACATTGAATCGTTTAATGAGCTGAACCGTGATTTCGGATTAACAATAAAATATTTCAAGTTCCATCTGACGCCTGACAATGTAGTCCTGGCGCAGGGGTATGACGCTGTGATCATCTTCGTGAATGACACCGTCGATGCAGAGATGATAATGAAGCTTAAGGAGCACGGGGTAAAGCTTATTGCTCTTCGCTCTGCGGGATTCAACAATGTGGACCTGAAGGCTGCTCTCAACAATATAAGTGTAGTGCGGGTGCCGGCATATTCGCCCCATGCCATCGCGGAGCACACTGTGGCGCTCATGCTCACCCTCAACCGGAAGGTGCACAGGGCTTACTTTCGCACGCGCGACACCAACTTCGCCCTTAACGGGCTGCTGGGATTCGACATGCACGGCAAGACAGCCGGGGTGATCGGCACGGGAAGGATCGGCAGGGTGCTGGTGAAGATCCTGAGGGGGTTCGGGATGGAGGTGCTGCTCACCGACAATTATCCTGATGCTGCGTTTGCCGCTGATACCGGCAGCAGTTATGTGAGCCTTGAAGAGCTTTACAGGCGGTCAGACATCATCTCGCTGAACTGTCCGCTTACGCGTGAAACGGAATACATGATCAACTCAGAATCCATCGGGATGATGAAGAAGGGGGTGATGCTCATCAATACCGGTCGCGGCAAGCTGATAAGGACAGCCGATCTGATTGAGGGGCTCAAGAGCGGGCAGATCGGATCAGCCGGTCTCGATGTATACGAAGAGGAAAGCCAGTTCTTCTTCGAGGATCTCTCTGACAGGGTGCTGGCTGATGACGTGCTGGCGCGGCTCTTGACATTCAACAATGTGATCATCACATCGCACCAGGGATTCTTTACCCGCGAAGCCATACGCAACATCGCGGAAACAACACTGAAAAACATTGATGACTTTTTTGCCGGCCGTAAGCTGGTGAATGAGGTGTGCTTTAACTGTGGCAACTGACTACCAGGCTGCAAGCATAAGAAGAGGGGGCTCCGTACTTGCCGGGGCCCCCTCTCTACAATTGGTTATCTGATTAGATGAATTACTTCATAGCCTTCCTGTACAGCTCGGCCACCTTGTTCCAGTTGACCACGTTCCAGTAGTTGCCTACATATTCAGGCCTGCGATTCTGGTACTTGAGATAATAGGCGTGCTCCCACACATCGAGGCCAAGTATTGGCTTCCCGCGCTTCGCTGCCACATCCATCAGCGGGTTGTCCTGGTTCGGGGTCTGGGAGACGAAAAGCTTGCCGTTGGCATCAACTGCCAGCCATGCCCAGCCGCTTCCGAACTGTGTCTTTGCGGCGCTCTCAAAGTCGGCCTTGAACTTGTCAAATGAACCGAATGTCTCTTCTATTGCCTTGAGCAGCTCGCCCTCAGGCTGACCGCCTGCATTCGGTCCCATCACTTTCCAGAAGAGCATGTGGTTATAATACCCTCCTCCATTGTTGCGTATAGCCGAAGAGTAGATGCTCACCCTGCTGAAGATGTCTTCAAGCGGGAGGTTATCAATTTTCGCTTCG
>JAAZAP010000038.1 GCA_012514255.1 Bacteroidales bacterium
CATACCCGAATGCTCCTGCCATCCCGCAGCAGCCGTCATTTATCTCCTCAACGGTGTAGTTAACCGGCAGCGACAGCATTCTTATCGTGGGCGCCGTTGAGGCAATGGCTTTCTGCTGGCAGTGGCCGTGTAACAGTACTTTTGCCGGCCTGTCGGTGAAGCAGTCCGGGGAGATGTTTCCCCTGTCGATCTCCCTGCAGATAAACTCCTCGATGAGCAGGGCTGCTGATGCGAGCCGTTGCGCATCAGCCTCCAGCGCTTTTCCGGCCATTTCCGGATACTCATCGCGAAAAGCAAGCAATGCCGAGGGCTCTATGCCCACCAGAGGCCTCTCCTCCGTGATAACATCGCGGAGTATGAGAATGTTCCTGACTGCTATCTTGCGGGCCGACCTGATCAGGCCTTTCGACAGGAACGTGCGGCCGCTCTCCCTGTGCCGCGGTATGATCACCTCATAACCCAGACGCTCAAGCAGCATCACTGCCTTGATGCCTATATCACTCTCATTATAGTTAGTGAACTCATCTGCAAAGAGATAAACTGTTCCTTTTGATCCGATGGCGTCGTCGGTGCCTTTGGCCGAGCCTGACATGCTTTCGGACCGGTTCTCTCCATTACCCAGGCCGTGGCGCCTGCCCCAGGCCCTGAGGGTCACTGGTGAGAGAGCAGGTATGGGCCTTTTGACGGAGAATCCGATCAGTCTCTTAAAGAGTGCCGTGCCCGTGATCAGGTTTGTCAGGGGCCTGATCATCATCCCCGGCATATACAGTCTCGGGAGCCAGGCTATGAGCCATGCCCGGAAAGGAACATGGTGGATATCATAGTAGTGCTGCAGGAATTCAGCCTTCAATTTGGCAACATCAACGTTTGACGGGCACTCTGCCTTGCATGCCTTGCATGAGAGACACAGATCCATCACTCTGTATATCTCTTCGTGGTCAAACGGATCCTTCCTGTCTGACCTCGTCAGGTATTCCCTGAGGATGTTGGCTCTGGCACGGGTAGATTTGTCCTCATCACGCGTAGCCATAAAGGTGGGGCACATGGTGCCGCCTATCAGGGAACTCTTGCGGCAATCGGCCGATCCGCTGCACTTTTCTGCCGCATAGAGTATACCCTCCTCCTCCGGGAAGGTGAATACCTGTCCCGGGAAAGACCTCCTCTCGCCTGCCGGGTACCGGAGGCTCTCAGTCATGGGTGGCGTGTCAGTGATCTTACCCGGATTGAAAAGCCCGTACGGATCCCATGTCTTCTTCAGCTCTTTCAGGAGAGCGTAGTTATGGGGTCCGAGCATCAGGGGTATGAACTCACCGCGCAGCCTTCCGTCGCCATGTTCACCACTGAGTGATCCGCGATATTTCTTTATCAGCCCCGCCATATCTTCAGCCAGGCCGTGGAAGGTGCGGATATCATCAGGATCCTTGAGGTCAAGCAACGGGCTGAGATGCAGCTCGCCGGTAGCTATATGGGCATAGTAGGCGCAGCTCAGGCCATGCTTCTCAAGCACGCCGGCTGCCTCCTCTATGTATTCAGGAAAGAGATCAGGAAGGACGGCGGTGTCTTCAATCACCTGTACGCTCTTTCTCCGGCCAGGGATATTGAGCAGAACCCCCAGCCCCGCCTTGCGCAGCTCCCAGACTCTTGCCATCTCGTCAGCGGCGGTATAGAGAGGGAAGTGGTAACCGTAACCGGCTGCTCTCATATCCTTTTCCATAGCTTCAGCAGTGGCTTCAATCTCACTGATGGTGGGTCTGATGATCTCAATCAGAAGAATTGTCTTCGGATCACCACTGACAAAGAACCGGTTGCGGTTCTGTTCTATATTGTCCTTAGTGCAGTTAAGGATATAGTCGTCTATCAGCTCCACCGCTGCAGGCATATGTTTCAATGCTATTATGTTTGCCCTGACTGCATCCTGCAGGCTGCTGAAGTGAGCACAGAGAAGGCCCGTGCGGTCATCGGTGACAGGCACAAGGTTGAGCTTCATTGATATGGTGAATGCCAGTGTCCCTTCGGATCCGGCCAGCAGCCTGCATACGTTTATCTTCTCCCCATTGCCCGTGAAAGGATCGGTCTCCAGAAGGGCATCGAGGGCATAGCCGTTATTACGGCGTCGCAAATCCGGGTGAGGGTACTCCTTCCGTATCTCCATCGCGTTGCGCGGATCCGAGAGCATATCGCGCAGGTTGCGGTATATCTTTGTCTCCAGCAGCGCCGGATCACCATCGCATCTTGCGCTGAACTCATCAGTGGTCAGGGCGCAAAAATGAGCTTCTGAACCATCAGACAGGATCGCATCTATCTCCAGTATATGATCTCTCACGCTGCCATGAATGAGTGAATGGGCGCCGCAGGAGTTGTTCCCCAGCATACCGCCCATGCAGCACCTGTCAGCAGTGGAGGTCTCAGGCCCGAACTGCAGCCTGTGGGGAGCAAGATAACGGTTCAGCTCTCCCAACACCACCCCGGGCTCCACCCTCACCCACCGCTCTTCAGCATTGAACTCCAGTATATGATTGAGATGCCGTGATATATCCATGACTATCCCGGGCCCCACCACCTGGCCGGCGAGCGAAGTGCCGGCACCGCGTGGTATAACCGAACCACCCCGGGCACGGGCAAAGGCAAGTATCTTCTTTATGTCATCCACACATGCCGGCCTGGTGACCGCCACAGGCATCTCACGGTAGGCCGACGCATCGGTGGCATAAAGGATTCTCTGTATATGGTCGGTATAGAGATCACCCTTAAGTTCCTTGCGCAGAGTGTCAAACAGGGGATCCTTTTTCATGGTTATGGATCATTAACTTTACTGATTCGCGGTCTTCTTGCCAAAATGAGGATCAATCTTAAGGAGTGCCACCGCTATCAGCGGGACCACACTGCAGATCATGACCCACAGGAAAAAATGGTTGTATCCCAGCTGCTCCTGCAGCCAGCCGGCGAACATGCCCGGCAACATCATGCCAAGAGCCATGAACCCTGTACATATGGCATAATGCGCAGTTTTGTATTTCCCCTCGGAGAAATATATCATATACAGCATATAGGCAGTAAAGCCGAAGCCGTAACCAAACTGTTCCACGAACACGCAGATATTGATTACCAGCAGGTTATCCGTCTGTGTGTAGCTAAGGTACAGGAAGGTGGCAGCTGTCAGCAGCATGCTGAGGGTCATCGGCCACAGCCATTTCTTCAACCCGCCCCAGGCTGCAACAACACCGCCAATGATACCTCCCAGGGTAAGGCCGATAATACCTACCGTTCCATAGACAAACCCTACCTCACCGGTTGTCAGCCCCAGGCCTCCCTTGTCAATGGGATCAAGGAGGAACGGATTGATCAGCTTCAGCAACTGAGCCTCCGCAAAACGGAAGGTAAGCATGAAGAAGAGGGCGACTCCTACCTGCGGCTTCCTGAAGAAGGAAACGAATGTCTCGCCAAACTCTCTCAGCACATCTGACGCTTTCAGGTTCTCATGTGGTCTGTCGGTATCGGGTTTAGGCAGGACAAATTTGTGATAGAAGCTCAGGACAAGAAATAGCCCCGCGAGCACAAAGAAAGTGACAGCCCAGGCCATGGGGATGTTGCCTGACAGGCCCTCATAGGTCACGGATGTATAACCCGTCAGCTTGGCATCAGCCTGGAAGACCATGTATGCGGGCTTGTCCCAGTTATCCTCACTGAAGACCAGGTGTTCTCCCTGGATGATTGCGATGCTCTTGTCTCCCTTCTTCAGGGCTGTATTGAGAACCACCTCCCTGCCGTGTTCAGGTCTGCCGGATATCCTGACCGGCACCACCGCAACACTTCCTGTCACCTCGGCCACGGTGCCTCTCTCCTCCCCGAAATTATCCCTTATCCAGGCACCCAGGGGATCTGCCACATTCTGAGCCCACCACCCTCTCTCCTTTGCCTCCTTATCATCCAGGGTATAGAAACCATTGCTCAGATTTGCAGCCTTGACTGACTCCAGGAGAAGAGCCAGGCTGTCAATGTCAACGGTCTGTGTGCTTATCTTCAGCGAGTCCTCCCCGATGAAAAAATAGAGATCATCCCTGTTCTCAGGCGTATATGCGACATGTGGCATCTCCAGTACGGTCCTGGAGTAATCCGGAGATGCCTCCAGATAGATCGAAACCGGCTCCCTGCCTGACGAGCTCTCCAGGAAACCAGCAAGGATCACCAGGAGTCCCTGTCCGGTGATAGTGGCCACACGGTAGAAGGTACTGCGTATACCCACGTATTTGGCCTGTTGGTTGGTGGTCAGGCCGAGCATGTAGAAACCGTCTGCAGCAATATCATGCGTTGCCGATCCGAATGCCAGCAACCAGAAGAATGCCAGCGTAATCCTGAAAAAGAGTGAGGCAGGTATTGTCAGTGCGATGCTGGCAAAACCGATAGCCAGAACAAGCTGCGTAATGATTATCCACCACCTCTTTGTCTTCAGCATGTCAACCAGCGGGCTCCATATCGGCTTGATGACCCACGGCAGGTACAGCATGCTGGTATACAGCGCAATGTCGGCATTTGAAATGCCCATGCGCTTGTACATGATGACTGAAACGATGTTAACCGCCACATAAGGCAGACCCTCTGCCAGATAGAGTGTGGGTATCCACGCCCAGGGCGAACGTTTTTTTTCTGATGCTGCCATGCTGATTTACAATCTCCTGAAGTTGTATCCTTTATCTGTGTAATAGTCAATGATCCCGCCCAGCCTGAGCCAGAGCTTGTCAGTCCGCTCCTGAGCCGTTCCCGGGTGGATAAGGATTATGGCACCGTCAAGGCCGCCTGGAGCACTCTCCTCAAACGCCTCCAGCCTGCGGATAAGCTCATCCGATGACCGGTAGTTGCCCATTCCGGGAGTGGTATAATCGGCATTGGTACCGGTACCAGGTGTGAAATTGACAAGTGTCATCCCCATCTCTTCGCTCCAGCGGCTGATGGCGCTGTTGTACCATTCATACGGGGCAAGGAACCATCGGGGCTTCTGCTTCTTCAGGCCGGCTTGCCTGAGAGCGGTAATGTTCTTCTTCAGGTCATCATTGAACTGTTCCTTCGTCACGAGCAGGGTATCACGGTTGGCCCATGGCACATACAGCAGGTGCCCGTCAGAATGCGGCCCGGCATAATGCCCTTCGGCAATGATCCTTTTCATCACCGGCGCGAAGCTCCGGTTGCGCAGGAAATTACCCGTGAGAAAAAAGGAAGCTTTTATCTCCTTGTCACTAAGTACATTGAGAATATGATCAAACCCTTCGCCATGCTCATCGGCCGAGAAGACCAGGTAGATGCTCTTTGATCCGGCGCCCCTTCTTATCACTGCCCCGTGAGCGTCACGTATATCCTTATCTGCCCCTGCCCCGGCAGCTCTCCCTTCCTTCTCAAGGGTGGAGAGATAATAACTGAGGCTGGCTGTGCCGTCAAGGGTAGGCTCATTGGTGCTGTAATCACCTATATCATCATGATAGACAATCCTGCCTCCCTGGAAAGCTGCA
>JAAZAP010000359.1 GCA_012514255.1 Bacteroidales bacterium
ATATCATCCCGGTGGTCAATGTGGATGGCAGGGCTCACTTCTTCGAGGATGCGAACACCCCCAGTTCAAACAGGGGACTGCGAATACCGGTGGATGATGACCGCGACGGACTGTTTGATGAGGATGGCCCGGATGATATTGACGGCGATGGCAGCATAACAACAATGAGGATCAGGGACACCCTTGGCAGGTTCAGGACTGACCCGTCAGATCCACGGCTGATGATTTCAGTCAAGCCGGGAGAGAAGGGCGAATGGACACGCCTGGGACAGGAGGGGATAGATAATGACGGTGACGGCCAGGTGAACGAGGATAGTGAGGGATATGTTGATGGCAACCGTAACTGGGGCTTCAACTGGAACCCGCCATACGTCCAGAGGGGCGCAGGTAACTATCCGTTCGAGGGGACAGGCATAAAAGCCATTGCCGAGTGGATGCTGGCAAGACCAAATATCATCCTGGTCTTCGCTTTCCACAACTCCGGCGGCATGTATCTCAGGGGCCCGTCGTTCAAGGGTGCCGGCGAGCTCCCGCAGGGCGATATTTCGGTATATGACTACCTGGGGAAAAATATCGAAAAGATCGTTCCCGGGTACAAATACCTGATAAGCTGGAAGGACCTCTATTCGACCTATGGCGACTTTACCGATTTCACCGACAACCTTGTGGGGGCATACTCGTTCGTCGGTGAGCTCTTCCAGGTGAATACTGAGACCTTTGACGGCACAACCGCCAGGAAGAGCGAGGAGCGGTCCCGCTTCGGTGAGGCCTCCGAGGGTGAGCGGCAGAGGCTCCTTTTTGACGATAACGTGAACCAGGGTGAGTTGTTCAAAGAGTGGAAGCCATATAAACATCCGCTCTACGGCGATATTGAGATTGGCGGATGGACGAAGATGAGTACCCGTCTGCCTCATCCTTTCATGCTTCAGGACCTGGTGCACCGCAATGCCTCCTCGGTTATCTTTGCCGCTAAGCATACACCCAAGATAACGGTTGATGTGTTTGAGGTGAAAAAGCTGGGAAGTGACCTGTGGAGCGTCAGGGTACGACTGGTGAACATTGGCGCCATGCCATCAGTCACCTATGCCACGATAAAGAATAAATGGTATCCCATTGATAAGCTGAGTGTTACGGGTCGGAGCATTAAAGTGGTCGGAGGCGGAGTGCTTACTGACCCATGGATGAACCTGGTTGATTACAAGGAGCACCGGCCTGAGGTACAGATGTGCCAGGTGCCCGGGCTCAGCAAGGTGGAGTACCAGTTCCTCGTCAGCGGCAGGGGAGACATTGAGATTAAATACGAATCAAGAAAGGCTGGTACCGTAAGCAAAACCGTGGCATTGAAGTAGGGAGGCAGGAGGCAAGAGGTAATAGGCAAGAGTGTTGGCAATCCATGCATGTTTTGTATATCATGCAGAAAATCAGCCTACTGCCTACTGTCCCGATCCGATTTATCGGATCGAGGATCCTCGATCCAGACATGTCTGGATCGGGACCTACTGCCTACTGCCTATTGCCTCTTTCTCATTGAATCTCTCCGTCACAAGGGCCGGCCACTGCAGATCCAGTTCCTTAAGTGTCTTCAGAACTACCACGGCAACGGCATAGAGTTTCTGCCAGTTCTTGTCGGCGGGGGCTATGTGCCATGGCACATCATTGCAACGGGTGAGTATCTTTTGGTAAACCTTCAGATATTGATCAAACTTTTCCCGGGTATCCCAGTCACCGTCCTTGTGCTTCCAGTGCTTCTCCTCCATCTCAATCCGCTCCATGAGGCGCTCCTTCTGGGTTTCCTTTGATACATTGAGAAAGAACTTGAGCACCTTCGTGCCGTGATCCTCAAGCATCTTTTCGAAGGTATTAATTGTCTCATACCTCTTTTCAATGATATCAGCCGGAATATATTTCTCAACTGAGGGCACAAGAATATCCTCGTAGTGTGATCTGATAAAGACCTGCATCACCCCGTTGGCAGGGCATACATTATGAATCCTCCAGAGAAAGTCGTGCGAATACTCCAGGTCAGTGGGTTTCTTAAAGCTGTGTACCTCTATACCTACCGGGTTGCAGTATTTCAGCAGTCCCTTTGTTATCCCGTCCTTACCTGAGGCGTCTGTTCCCTGCAGCACCACAATGATGCTGTATTTGCCCTGGGCATACATCTTATGCTGCAGTTCACCGATCTCCTTCAGCATTTTTTTTGTCTTCTTCTTTATCTCTTTCTTGTCCCATTCAGTGTTGAATGTGGGGTGGTCTGATATCTTCATGATTTTTTGCTTTTGATCATCTCATGTAAAAATAGGAATTAATACTGAGGTATCAAGTTTTCGACCCGGTTGGCGAAATAGACCTTTATCTTTTGAGACTTGAGCCTGGTGGAGAGCCATCTCTCCGCCTGCTCTTTCTCTTTGGCAGAGAGATCCTTTCCGGTGGTTGTCACCATCACCAGGGCCATGGTGTCAGGAGCTTCCCTGCTTCTGGCGTAGTTAAGAGTCTGCGAATAGGATACCTCTGATATCTGCGTGTAGAGTACCTCCAACTCAGAGAGCAGCTCTTTTCCCTTCTGCTGTGTGGCGATAATACCCTGAAGAGCTGTATTACGTTCCCTGACCAACAGGTTCAGGCGGTTGATCTCGGCTTTGAGGGTTTCCACCTCGCTGTTTTTCAGTGCTATGTCAGCATAGGAAAACCCCTGCCTGAAGTTAATGGTCACATCCCTGAGAGAGAAATCATCAGCCCGGGCAATGATCTCCTCTTTCTGGGTATCGGTGAGTGAGGTGCCACCATAGACGAGCTGTATAGTACGTGTCTTGGCATCGATCTCATGCTTGAGAAGATAGTTGCCTTCAACCACGCTTATATTTTCAACATATCTTTTTGCATGCTCCGTGAAATTCTCTTTCTGCACCAGCCTGTAACCGAAATAAATACTTGGGATCAGTACCAATGCCATGACCAGTGAGATCATACGATTGATCCTTTTCTTCTGTATCTCATCTATGGTCCCTCTTATCGGGAGCTTGAGGATCTGGGATATGAGAAGTGCAGAGATGGCTATGAAAACACTGTTGATGGTGAAAAGATAGAGTGCACCGAAGAAGTATGGGAACTGCCCTGTGGCAAGTCCGTATCCGGCAGTGCACAACGGCGGCATGAGGGCAGTGGCAATTGCCACGCCGGGGATCACATTACCTTTCTTTTTGCTGGTGATGGCAACTATGCCTGCCATGCCGCCGAAAAATGCTATCAGCACGTCGTAGATGGTTGGACTTGTCCTGGCCAGCAACTCTGAGTGTGCCGTTGAGATGGGGGTGATGGCAAAATAGGTTGTGGAGGCTACCAGGCCGGCACCGACGGCAAAGCTGAAATTCTTGAGCGCTTGCCTGAAGAGTGCAGAGTCATATGTGGCTATACTGTAGCCGATCCCGTTGATGGGTCCCATCAGTGGCGAGATGAGCATCGCGCCGATGATCACCGCGGTGGAATTCATGTTCAATCCCACCGAGGCCACCAGGATGGCAAAGACCAGGATCCAAAGGTTGGTGCCCTTGAAGACCAGTTCCTTCTCAATGGTCTCATGGATGTTTTCATATTCATCAAGATCGCTTTCAAGATTGATCAGTCTGAGTAATCTCCTGAGGGGTTTGTTGTATTTCATGGCTGAAGTGTAAATGTTGCAAATATATACTAAAAATATTGTCGCAACTTTTTAGCCGCCGGTATGGATCCCGGTCACATCCCACATAGCAATCGCCAATCGCCAATCGGCAATCGACAATCACCAATCGAAAACCGAAAATCGGCAATCGACAATCGACAATCCCAAATCTCCCCGGGTTTGCCAGCGTTATGCAAAAAATGTAAATTTGCCGGACATCAAAAGAATCAGGAGATGATACAGGTAAATGAGTATTTCGACGGAAACGTCAAATCATTGGCGTTGGAGAACGAGGATGGCAAGGTCACCGTAGGCGTAATGGATGCCGGTGAGTATGAGTTCGGCACCAGTACGGTAGAATATATGACGGTAATATCCGGATCCATGACGGTTCTTCTTCTCGATGAGACCACCTGGAAGAGCTATGAACCCTTCCAGACTTTCGTTGTGCCCGCCAATCAACGTTTCAGGGTGAACCTGGCAAAGCCGTCAGCCTACAGGTGTATCTACAAGTAATGCGACAGACTGATGGCAGGACATAAGGGAGAGCCTTACTACGATATTTTCCTCAGGTACGAGATGTGGCTTGAGACCATCGGGAAGGAGCCCATCCTTGATGGAGAGGGCTTCGATCTGCTGCTCGATCTTGATCAGACCGGCTCACTGACAGCCTCGGCACGTAATCTCGGCATGAGCTACCGCAAGGCGTGGGGTATGCTCAATGATGTGGAGAGACACCTGGGATTCAGGCTGACGGAGAAGCGTCGCGGCGGTGCTGCCGGCGGAAGGACTGTGTTGTCCGAAAAGGGAGTGCAACTGGTACGGGCTTATAACAGCCTCCGCCATGAGACGGATATAGCCATGAAAAGCATAGCCAAGGTCTTCTTTAACCGTATCAACGAGATAAACGGCATGAAATGAGAAACACTCTGGCATTATTGATGATCCTGATCATTACCCTGACAGGATGCGGAGGCGGTAAGAGCGAAAAGAATCTTGTCATCTTCCACGCCGGCAGCCTCTCAGTGCCTGTCAGGGAGCTGGCTCAGGCCTTCATGGATGATAATCCCGGGGTCCGGGTACTCAGTGAGGCTGCCGGAAGTCTCCATACAGCCCGTAAGATCACTGACCTGGGAAAGGAGTGTGACATAATGCTGTCAGCTGATCATTTCGTGGTCAGCAGCATGCTTGTTCCTGACTACGCTTCATGGAATATCCGGTATGCTACTAACGAGATCGTCATTGCCTACCGGCCTGAATCAGCATACTCTTCCATCTTCCGTGAGGATAACTGGGCAGACATACTTCTTAAGGATGACGTCATCATGGGCCGTGCAGATCCTGATGCTGATCCATGCGGTTACCGGACTGTTTTTGTAGCTAACCTGGCTGAAAAGCTGTATGGCAAGCCCGGGTTGGCCGATTCGCTGCTGGGCAAGGACAGGGAATATATCAGGCCCAAGGAGGTTGACCTGGTGGCTCTTGTTTCTTCAGGAGTGATAGACTATATGTTTCAGTACAGATCGGTTGCGGTACAGCATGGGTTCAGTTACCTTGAGTTGCCTGACGAGATCAATCTCTCATCTCCGGCCTTTACAGGGCATTATGCTTCCGTCTCATACATGATCCCCGGTGATGCTCCCGGGCTACGCACAGAGGTGCGGGGCGACTATATCAGCTATTCTGGCACCGTCCTTGACCGGGCGCCGCAGAAAGAGCTGGCAATCAGTTTTTTTGAGTTCATGCTAAGCGAGGAGGGTAAGAAGATATTCAGGGAGTGTGGCCAGGAGCCGCTTACTCCTGCTGTTGCCGATGATCCTGGCCCCGTGCCGGCCGCATTGCGCAGATACCTTGCAGCCGGCTCCGAATGATGGCTGCGTCATGAGAGGACATTCACTCTTCAACTGGATCTTCGCCATCCTGGCATCGCTGGTGCTGCTCTTTATAATTGCACCGCTGGCAGGGATGCTCATCGACACCTCCGTGGGTGAGATGAGGAGCACTGCCGCTGATCCCGCTGTAAGACGCAGTGTCTGGTATACTCTTGCCATAGCTTTTACGGCAACCTTTCTCTTCGCCATAGGCGCTGTGCCTCTGGCATGGATCATGGCACGCAGAAAGTTCCCGTTAAAGAATGTGGTCCAGGGAATAATTGATTTGCCCGTGGTGCTGCCACACACGGCTGCAGGCATTGCATTGCTCGGCTTCCTGTCGCGTGACGGCCTTCTGGGCGGCGCAGCCCAGAAGGCAGGTATACTACTTGTCAACAATGGCGCAGGGATAGCCATGGCGATGGCCTTTGTTAGCCTTCCCTTCCTCATCAACGCTGCACGTGACGGCTTTGCTGCCGTACCCGAACGTACCGAGAAAGCGGCGCTGATGCTCGGCGCCTCACCATCGAGGATCTTCTTTACAGTCTCATTGCCTCAGGCATGGCGATCGGTGGTCTCGGGTTTCATCATGATGTTTGCCCGCGGCATGAGCGAGTTCGGGGCGGTGGTCATCATTGCATACCACCCGATGATTGCCCCCGTGCTGATCTATGACAGGTTCAATACCTATGGCCTCAGCGCTGCCAGGCCGGCATCGATAATATTTATCCTCGTCGCACTCTTCTTTTTCGTACTTTTCAGGGTTCTGGCAACAGAACGGCGGGAATTATTCAGGAGGGAGGATGATGTTACGGGCTGAACAACTGTGCAAGAGATTTGACTCCTTCTGTCTCAGGGAGATATCCCTGGAGGTGGCACGTGGCGAATACTATGTTTTGCTGGGCCGCTCCGGGGCAGGCAAGACTCAGCTCCTGGAGCTCATATGTGGTCTGACGCATCCGGATAAGGGCAGCATATTCCTCGATGGCGAAGATATTACCCGCAAGAGGGTTCAGGACCGTGGTATAGGACTTGTCTTCCAGGATCTTGCGCTGTTCCCGCATTATACGGTAAAGGACAACATATTGTATCCCCTGAAACTCAGGAATATGTCACTCAGTGAGAGGATTAACAGGGTACAGCATGCAGCGGAGGAGATGAATATTACCGATCTCCTTCTGCGTAAGCCCGTCAACCTGTCCGGTGGAGAGAAACAGAGAGTGGCACTGGCCCGTACGCTGGTGACTGATCCGAAGATACTGCTTCTTGATGAGCCGATGGCTTCTGTTGATGCCAGCCTCAAGGACAGCATAAGACGCCTGCTTCGCCGCCTTAACCGCAACGGCCAGACCATAGTGCATGTAACTCATGACTTTGGTGAGGCAGTCAGCCTGGCAAGCCGGGTAGGGGTAATGCACAACGGCCGTATCATACAGGACGGAACCCCTGCGGAGGTCTTCAATCACCCGGTGAACAGGTTCGTGGCACGCTATGCCGGGATAAAGAACTTCTTCCGGGTGACCTTTGTTAAATCATATAACAGCTGGTCAGGCATCACTGACAACAGGACCAGGTTCAGGCTGACTAAGGGCGACTATCCCTCATCCGGGCTGATGATACTGGCTGCCGGGGAGGTGCTGGTCACCAGGCAGGGTGCAGCAGGTGTGCAGATAAACAATATACATGGCGTCATTGAAGACATTGTGCCGTCACCGTCGGGGTATGAGATAACCGTCAACTGCGGTGACCATTTCTATGCAGACATCTCCCACCGTGAGATGGAAGCCCGGAAGTTTGTTACAGGTGAGCCGGTCATTGTATCATTCCGCCCGGAGTCGCTCAGGCTTGTAGGGAACGGAGAAGAAAAAATGGAATTTGAGAGATGATGATAACATTTGAAGAAGCATTGAAGATAGTGACGGAAAACTATTTCCGTACCGGGAAAGAGAAAGTGGCAGTGGCTGATGCTGCAGGGCGTGCCCTGGCGGAGCCGGTGAGAAGCGACATGGATATGCCGCCGTGGAACAAAAGCGCCGTTGACGGTTATGCATGCCGTCATGAGGAGCTTGGACATGACCTCAGGGTGATTGAGACGGTGGCTGCCGGCGCAATGCCTGTAAAGGAGGTTACGCCAGGCTCCTGTTCCCGCATAATGACCGGCGCAGCGGTGCCCGCAGGCGCTGATTATGTCTTCATGCTCGAGGATAGCGAGGAGCTGCCGGGCGGACAGGTAAGGTTCACCGGCAGAGCGGGTAATGACAATATTGCCAGGGCGGGAGAGGATATCATGAACGGTCAGACGGTCCTGCGCCACGGCCATTACATCAGGCCACAGGATATAGCTGTCATGGCTTCAGTGGGTGTCACTGAGGTGACGGTAAGTGTCAGGCCCACGGTGGGGATCATCAGTACCGGCAATGAGCTGGTGGAACCCGATCGTGTGCCGGCCGGGGCGCAGATACGCAACAGCAACGCCCTGCAGCTCATGGCACAGGTGGCACATGCAGGTGCCATTGGCAAATATTACGGTATAGCCCGCGATGAGGAGAAAGCTATCTTCTCACTGATGAAAAAGGCACTGGAAGAGAATGATGTGGTACTCATCTCCGGCGGTGTATCGTTCGGTGATTTCGACCTTGTGCCCGCTGTGATGCGATCACTCGGCCTGACCATCCATTTTGACCAGGTGGCCATGCAGCCCGGCAAGCCCCTGACCTTCTGCACCGCTGAACGCAAGGCCGTCTTCGGCCTGCCGGGAAACCCCGTCTCCACCCTGGTGCAGTTCGAGGTGATGGTGAGAGCTTTCATCAACAGGATGGTTGGAGTGACCGAGGCAGCTACAGTGTTGCAGCTGCCACTGGCAGCAGACTACTCGCGCAAGAGGGCAGAGAGGCTGTCATGGGTGCCTTGCACAATCACCGCTGCTGGCGAGGTGATGCCGGTAGAGTACCATGGCTCGGCACATATCTCTGCACTTACGGGCGCATGGGGAGTGATAACCATACCACGGGGGCAGAGCTGGATACAGAAAGGAGAGATGGTAAGTGTTAGACAGATTTAACAGAAATATTACATACCTGCGGATCTCAGTCACTGACAGGTGTAACCTGCGGTGCTGCTACTGCATGCCTGAGGAGGGAGTGAAGCTCATCAGGCATGAGGATATACTCACCTATGATGAGATAACCGCTTTTACCCGGGTGGCAGTTGCTGCCGGCATTAACAAGGTACGTATCACCGGTGGCGAGCCTCTGGTCCGAAAGGGTGTGACCGCACTGGTGCGGATGATTTCAGAGATAGAGGGGATCACTGATCTCTCAATGACCACCAACGGCATCTTGCTGGCAGACTATGCTGAGGAGCTAGCGGAGGCCGGGCTGATGAGGGTTAATGTGAGCCTTGACACACTTGACCCGGAGAAGTACAGGTATGTCACCCGCGGTGGTGATGTGAATGCCGTGCTGAGAGGCATAGATGCGGCACAGCGCGCCGGATTGCGACCGGTGAAGATCAACTGTGTCATCAAGAATTCTCCCGGCGAGGAGGAGGCCAGGTCTGTGGCTGAATACTGCATGAAGGAGGGGCTGGAGGTGAGATTCATCAGGCAGATGGACCTTGAGACGGGGACCTTCTCCGTGGTCCATGGCGGAAGCGGCGGCCACTGCGCCAAATGCAACAGACTGAGACTGACACCTGAAGGGATGCTCCGTCCCTGCCTCTTCAGCGACATCGGATTCAGCATACGGGAGCTGGGTGCGGAGGAGGCTCTGCGCCGGGCAGTGGCTGCCAAACCGGAAAAGGGAACCGTAAACCATTATAATGGCTTTTATAATATCGGAGGATAAGAGATGAATAAGCTGACACACACTGATGAGAGCGGGAGAGCACATATGGTATACACCGGGGAAAAGCCGGAACAGCGCCGTACAGCCACGGCATCAGGGAGGATAGAGATGAAGCCTGAGACACTCAGGCTGGTGGAGGATAATATGATGAAGAAAGGCGATGTTATCACCGTGGCAGAGATAGCCGGCATTCAGGCAGCCAAACAGTGCAGCACTCTCATACCACTCTGTCATAATATTGCACTTGACCAGGTGAGGGTGTCACTGGAGGCTGACGAAAAGGGTTTAAGCGCCACTGCCACTGTCAGGTGCACCGGCAGAACCGGTGTGGAGATGGAGGCGCTGACGGCAGTGAGTGTGGCCCTGCTGACAGTTTATGATATGTGCAAGGCAGTGGACAAGACAATGACCATTACTGATGTCAAACTGATAAAAAAAGAGAAAAATGACATTGCCTGAAAAATTCAAGGTTCTGGTAATCACCCTCAGCGACAGGGCTCACAGCGGTAGTTACCCTGATCTCAGCGGCCCGGCTGTGGTCAAGTATGTGAGGTATGCAATGAAAGCTGCCGGATGGAAGTGTGAGATAAAAAAGATTATCCTTCCTGATGATGCCGTAGCTCTGCGTGCTGCGTTGACAGAGGCGACGGAGGTTGATCTGATAATCACCACGGGCGGCACGGGCATCGGGCCGCGAGATATCACCCCTGAGGTGGTCAGGCCTATGCTCACCAAAGAGATACCAGGCATCATGGAACAGATAAGGGTAAAGTATGGCACGAAGAACCCGAAGGCCCTGCTCAGCAGGGGCGTTGCCGGCGCCATCGGCAACACTCTTGTCTACACCCTGCCGGGGTCAGTCAAGGCCGTACATGAGTACATGGCGGAGATTGTCAAAACCATGGAACATACTTTCTATATGCTTTACGGGATGGATAACCACAAGTAGGCAATCAGCAGTCAGCAGTCAGCAGTAAATCAATGATTTAATGTCTGCCAATTGCCGATTGCCAACTGCCTACTGCCTAATGTCCCGATCCGATTTATCGGATCGAGGATCCTCGATCCAGACATGTCTGGATCGGGACCTAATGCCTAATGCCTGCCCTGGTATTTGCTATGGCAATGCCTGTCAGCCGGTCATAGCGCTCGGTGGGATCACGGAAGTAGGTCAGGATAAGATAATCATTCTCGGTCTCCCAGTGACTCCCTTCAAAGGCGAAGCCCTCCGGCTCAGTACCTCCTGCCGGGATAACGAGATACTCATAGTTGTACCATCCCTGCTTGAGCAGGAGTGAAGCCTCGTAACATCCCCTGGCGGCGTTCCATGTCATCCTGTTGTCAGGTCCATGATGCCATCCGCAGAAGTCACCTGCCACATAAACAGATCCGCCCCTGAGTTCACTGTATGCGGGAAGGGTAAACCAGACCCATACATAATCGGCTTCCCTGTCCGGATCATTGCTCTCCTCCATGGCTACTACATACCTGCCGTTGAAGTCCTCATTGAAGAAATATGGTTTGAACTCCCTGTCTTCGGAGGGAAGGAGGAGGGCGTGGTAGATCCCGTTGACGAAGTCTATTGTCCTGACATTCTGCCTTGTCTGCCGTATGGTCTTGATATCAAAGTACCTGAACTCATTCCCTCCCGGCATCAGTGTCTTGTCTGAGAGGGTGTTGTACTCCAGCCTGCCGCTTCCCACGAAGTCGGGTGTGATGCCTGCTCTCATCCTGTCACTGCGTCCGTTCTGCATGATTGTGAGGGTGATCTGCCGGTAAGGATCAGTTACGGTAAGGCTTCCGGTGCTTACAGTTATCTCTGCCTGCTGGTGCGTCTCAGTGGTGCCGGGCTTCATCGGACGACGGAAGACCACTGCTGCGGAGGAGCTGCCCTCACTGATAAAGAAACGCCTGACAAGCAGTGGCGTGTCAGTGTCACCCGGTTCCCATACAGTGATCACATAGTTGCCGGAGATCAGGAAACGGATGTCATCATTGGGTAGTGACAGACGATAGTGCGTATAACTGACCCTGGTGTTGAACGAGGGAAGGAAATCAGTTATCTGGTTCTCCTCGTACCCTTCAAGAAAGTCACTGGTGAACAGGTCGCTCCGGTTCCAGTCGCGATCACAGTGTACGATGTTGTACCACAGCGTTCCCCCTTCGCCATCAATGACATCGAAACTGAGGATAAGAGCATCGTCCGTGCCCGACTGCAGGACAGGATATGCCAGCATCCGGTCCTCTTTCCCGAACACAATGGTTTTTACATTCTCAGCCGCATATTCAACCGGTGAAAATTCCGGTGAAGGATGAGAAAAGAGCTGCACGGGTAGCAGGAATATCGATAAACTTAATAATTTTATCCGCGAGAATATTTTGCACATCTCAGATATTTTAGGACTAAAATACAAATATCCTGCCGCACTCTGAGTGCCTCATATTAAAAAAGGGTTATGTGATAAATGTGATCTTTTCTGTGAATGTATTAACAAACTATTAAACTAGCATCTAAAAGGAATAAAGTTCCAGTTAAAATATGTCAACACTGATCAAATTACGCAAAGGATTGAATATCAAACTTGCCGGCAAGGCGGAGAAGATACTCCTTCCGGAGGTGGAGGTGACCCGTTTCGGGGTCAGGTTTGCCGACTTTCCGGGTCTTGTTGCACGTCTTGATGTCCAGGAAGGTGACAGGGTCATGGCCGGCAGTGCACTGTTTCATGACAAGGCCTGTCCGGAGATAAAGTATGTCTCGCCGGTGAGCGGCGTGGTCAGGGAGATCATCCGCGGTGAGAAGAGGATTCTCCGGGAGATCGTCATAGATCAGCAGGGCACCGAAAAGATTGATTTCAGCGTTGCCGATCCTCTTTCTCTCAGTCGCGAAGAGGTGAAGGATAAACTGTTGAACTCTGGCATCTGGCCGGTGCTCAGGCAGCGTCCGTATCACATCGTGG
Organism: Bacteroidales bacterium; assembly: GCA_012514255.1. Next base: position 12,332 of record JAAZAP010000359.1, read on the forward strand.
CAAGGCCTGGCGATGTGCCGAGGGATATCTTCATCACTGCCTTTGACACTGCACCGCTGGCCCCAGACATCGACTTTATCATGTCAAACACTCATGGTGGTCACCTGCAGGCGGGGATCAATGCTCTCACAAGGCTCACAGACGGTAAGATACACATATCCCAGGAGGCTGAGGGTTCACGGGCTGCCGAGATGAAGAGCCTCCTGAACGTGGAGTTTCATCGCTTTAAGGGGCCCCATCCGGCAGGCAACGTGGGTGTGCAGATACATCATATTGCGCCCATATCAAAGGGAGAGGTGGTATGGACCCTTGATCTGCAGGATGTGGTAGCCATTGGCAGGCTCTTTAACACGGGCCTGCATGACCGCGAGCGCATCATCGCGCTGGCAGGCCCGGGTGTACAGCACCGCAAATATCACCGTATCAGACCCGGCGCCACGGTGGACGGCATCCTTAAGGGTAACCTGACAGAGGGTAATTACAGGGTCATCAGCGGCAATGTGCTGACAGGCAAGACTATATCACCTGAAGGCTCCTTTGGCTTCTACGACAATATGGTGACTGTCATTCCCGAGGGCAATTACCACGAGTTATTCGGCTGGGCTTCACCGGGACTGAAGAAGTTCAGTTACTGGAGGACATACCTCTCAAAACTGATCCCGGGGAGGGAGTATGAGATGGATACCAACCTGCATGGCGGCAACAGGGCCTTCGTTGTCACAGGCCACTATGAGAATGTGCTGCCAATGGATATCTACCCCATCCATCTGATAAAGGCAATCATGGCCGGAGATATAGAGCTGATGGAGAACCTGGGTATATACGAGGTGGCAGAGGAGGACTTCGCCCTGTGTGAGTACATTGATCCTTCCAAGACAGAGATACAGGAGATCATCCGCAGCGGGATCAACCTGATGATAAAAGAGATGAATTAATAAAGGAATGAGCTTGCTATGAATTTCCTGCTGAAACAAATGAAGAATATAGAGCCTCTCTTCAAGAAGGGAGGCCGGTTTGAGAAGCTGCATTCCGTCTATGACGGCTTTGCCACCTTCCTTTTTGTGCCGGACAAGGTCACATCGCGCGGAGCGCATATACGGGATTACATGGACATGAAGCGCACCATGATTATCGTTGTACTGGCGCTGATGCCTGCCCTGTTGTTCGGCTGTTACAACATAGGCCTTCAGCATACCAGGGCTTTCGGCATCAATGACTGGACGCTGATGCAGATGTTCTGGTTCGGGTTCCTGAAGCTGCTCCCCATGATCATTGTCAGTTACCTGGTGGGCCTGGGTATTGAGTTCGTGGCAGCGCAGATACGCGGTCATGAGATCAATGAGGGTTACCTCGTCACGGGGATGCTCATACCCCTGATCATGCCGATAGATGTGCCTCTCTGGATGGTAGCCGTCTCGGTGGCTTTTGCCGTGATCATAGGCAAGGAGATCTTTGGCGGCACCGGGATGAACATACTGAACCCGGCACTGACGGCACGGGCCTTCCTCTTCTTCAGCTACCCCGGCTGGATGACGGGCGATGCCGTCTGGATAGAAGGGCTGGTCAAAGGAGGAGGTCTTGACGGCTTCTCCGGAGCCACACCGCTGGCGGTGGCCAAGCTGGAAGGAATGGCCAATATGCCTTCGGCGATGGAAATGTTTATCGGCACCATACCGGGGTCAGTGGGTGAGACCTCTGTGGTGGCAATACTGATAGGAGCCTTCATCCTGCTGTTGACGGGAGTGGGCAGCTGGCGCATCATGCTCAGCATGACCCTCGGGGCACTGGGAATGGGGCTGCTGCTCAACGCCACCGGAGGCAATGAATATACACAGATACCAGCATACTATCACCTTATCATGGGCGGCTTCGCGTTCGGAACGGTCTTCATGGCTACCGACCCGGTGACCGCGGCACAGACCAACACCGGCAAATATATATATGGTGCCCTGACGGGTATACTGGTGGTGATTATAAGGGTCTTTAACCCGGCCTATCCTGAGGGAACAATGCTGGCTATACTGCTGATGAACGTGATGGCTCCGCTGATAGACCATTATGTGGTTAATGCAAACATCAGGAGAAGGTTGAAAAGAGTAACCACTGCTTAACTGTACACGAGATGAAAGATTTCAGCAACAGGTATATAATGATATTCTCGGTGGTGATGGTTGTCTCCGTCGCCGTCCTCCTGTCACTCACCGCACTGCTGTTGCAGCCAAGGCAGGAGAAGAACGTGGAGGTGGAAAAGAAGATTCAGATCCTCTCATCCATCAACGTTGAATCAGACAAGTCGGATGCTGTCAGGCTCTATGATAAGTACATCAGGGAGAGCTTCGTGATAAACACCGAAGGAAACCTGACAGAAGGTGTTGATGCCTTTACCGTCACCCTTCGTTCCGAGCAGAAGAAGCCGCTGGGTGAGCAGAGCCTGCCTGTCTTCATAGCTGTGGCCGATAACGGAGACACGCTGCATATACTGCCTCTGGAGGGCAAGGGTCTGTGGGGCCCGATATGGGGATACGTCTCACTTAAGGAGGATCTCTCAACCATTGCAGGAGTGACCTTTGACCATAAAAGTGAGACCCCGGGACTGGGGGCGGAGATCAATACTACTCCCTTTGAGAGCCAGTTTCACGATAAGAGTTTGTTTGAGAATGGCCGGTTCGTCTCGGTGAAGGTGGTCAAGGGGGGCGCCAGGCCGGGCAATCCTCACGAGGTGGATGCCATCTCGGGCGGTACCATCACCAGCAAGGGACTGGAGGCAATGGTGCATGACGGGCTTGTTAAATATGAAAAATACCTCAGCCAAAACAGGAAGTAGATATGGAAAAAGTTGAAAAGGAGCCGCTGTGGTCGGCTAAGAACAGGAAACTGTTAACAAATCCGCTGGGGCAGGATAACCCGATAACCGTACAGGTGCTGGGTATATGCTCGGCGCTGGCAGTGACGGTGAAGATGCAGCCTGCCATTGTCATGGCCATATCCGTGATGGTGGTGCTGGCAGTATCAAACGTGGCGATTGCCGCGCTGAGGAAGATGATTCCCGGCCGGATAAGAATCATAGTGCAGCTGGTGGTGATAGCCACAATGGTCATCCTGGTTGACCAGTTCCTTAAGGCCTTCGCCTTCGATGTGAGCAAGCAGCTCTCAGTCTTCGTGGGACTGATAATAACCAACTGTATCATCATGGGCCGGCTTGAGGCTTTCGCCATGGCCAATAAACCATGGCCCGCCTTCCTTGACGGACTGGGCAACGCATGGGGCTACGGATGGATTCTCATTGCTGTCTCGTTCTTCCGCGAGTTCCTGGGCAGCGGCACCATCATGGGCTTCCCCCTGATGGAGAAGCTGGGAGTTTATAACTTCGGGTATGAGGATAACGGGATGATGATCCTGCCTCCGATGGCACTCATCACCGTGGGCCTGATCATATGGGTCCAGCGGAGTCGGAACAAGTCACTTGTAGAAACAAAGTAACATCAGGGTCATGGAAAATCTACTCAACATATTCGTTAAGTCGATCTTTATCGACAACATGATCTTCGCATACTTCCTGGGTATGTGCTCATACCTGGCAGTGTCGAAGACAGTGAAGACATCCATGGG
>JAAZAP010000360.1 GCA_012514255.1 Bacteroidales bacterium
AAATACCTTATCTGCGGGAAACCCAGGTAGATAGTAAAGAAGAGCCCCGTGCCGATGAGAAGCACCATGAACCAGACATGCCCGCCCAGGTACCCGTCGAGCATTACCAGGAAGTCGTTTAACTTGTGCATTTTACAGCAGGAGTTGGGTTAGATTTTCAGGAGTCCTATCCCGTTCAGGAACACTATCGTAATAGCAATGGGCGCAACAAACCTGATAATGAACCTGTACAGGGAGAAATACCCCGCCTTCAGAGTACCGCCGTTTGACAGTTCATCCCTGACATCCTTTCCGGGGAAGAACCAGCCGAGAAAAATCACTATGAGCAGTCCGCCGAGAGGCAGAAGTATATTGGCAGTGGTTGTATTGAACAGGTCGAATGTATTCAGTCCGAACAGTCTGATTCCGCTGGTCAGCCCCAGGGAGAGGGAAGCTGTAATTCCAAGGATGAACATTGAAATTGTTGCCAGGACTATGGCCTTCTTCCTGGTCATACCCAGCTGCTCGGAGAAATAGGCAACAATAACTTCAAGTACCGATATAGTCGATGTCAGGGCAGCCAGGGCCAGCAGCAGGAAAAACATGAATGCAAAGACCATCCCGCCGGGCATCTGCTGAAAAATCCCGGGAAGCACTATGAATGTAAGGGCCTCGCCTGAAGCAGGAGAGATGCCGAAGGCAAACACGGCGGGAAATATGGCAACCCCGGCCAGCACAGCCACCGTGGTGTCAATCAGGGATACCTGCACCGAAGTGTTTGCCAGGTTATTGTCTTTCTGTATGTAGGAACCGTATGTTATGATCGTTCCCATCCCGATGCTGAGCGAAAAGAAAACCTGTCCCAGAGCCATCAGAACCACAGTCCCGGTCACTTTACTGAAGTCAGGCCTGAACAGGAACTCCATCCCCTTGCCGGCGCCCGGGAGTGTGAGCGACTTGATGCACATGACAAGGAGCAGCACAAACAGCAGCGGCATCATTATCTTCGTCGATTTCTCAATGCCTTTCCTGACACCGCCGAGCACTATTCCCGAAGTGGCAAGCATAAAGATTGAGAACCAGAGTGCGGGACGGAGGGAATCACCGCGGAATGAGTCAAACATAGTGGTCAGCTCCGCCGAACTTTTCCCGCTGAAACCACCGATCACGGTCTGGTAAAGGTACTCAAGGGTCCACCCCGCCACGGCAGTGTAGAAAGCAAGTATCATGAAGGCCGAGATGATCCCCATCATCCCGACCGTGTACCATGGCTTGCCGGGCGCCAGCATCCTGAAGGCCCCGACAGGATTTCTCTGTGAGCGACGTCCGATGACCAGCTCCGACATCATCACCGGGATCCCGATGGCAAACATTATTACCAAATAGATTATCAGGAAGGCGCCCCCGCCGTTCTCACCCAGGATATAGGGAAATCTCCAGATGTTTCCGAGACCCACCGCCGAACCCGCTGCTGCAGCAACTACCCCCAGCCTGCTGCCAAATGAATCTCTCCTTGAAAAGTCGAAACCGCTCATAAATCAGACAATGATCACTTGTTGAAATCAAGAAATCAAAGTTGAATAAAAACTCAATCCCTTGTTCATGAGCTGCAAAAAAAATATTTGAAATGCCAACTGACTGAATGTCTGACTACTTATCCTTTCCGAACCGTCTGGCCATCTTTTTCGATATCTTCTCATCAGGGTACTGTTCCGAGAAGGTAAGCCAGTAATCCCGTACAGATTCCTTAACCTCCTTCCTGAGCAGGAATATTCCCACCAGGTTTGGCACTGCCATCAGCACAATGGCAACGTATGAGAGTGACCAGATTATTGTTGTGTCAGTGAACGATGCAACAAAGAAGGCGGCCACATACACAAGCCTGTAAATCAGCACATACTTCTGCCCGAAAAGGTACGTCGTTGCCCTGTCGCCGTAATATGACCATGAAATGGCCGTTGAAAATGCAAAGAGCAACAGCGAGAAAGTGACTATATAGGAGCCGAAGCCCTTGAGCACACTCCGGCTGAAAGCATAGGTTGTCAGCGGGGCGCTGTGGATCAGCGATTCCCCTCTAACGGTCAGGGTTGACATGGGCGCCAGTTTGCCTGCAATCACCTCAAGTTCACCGTTGAAGGGATCCTTTCCGGACATGAAAGTGACATTCTCGGCCAGTGACCTGGCATGGATCACGGAGATCCCGGCGGTGGCTATGGTGCCGTTCTCAATCTTTAACTTTCCGTTGTAGAGGTCAATAAATTCATCTCCGCTGAGGTGTTTGCCCAGTTTTTCAACATCCCCACTGACGGAGTCATCATATATTCCGGCAAGCACCTGGACGTCAGTCGGCTGGAACTGGTTCCCGGTCTTCGTATTCCATGCCCCGGAGGCCAGCAGTACCAGTCCGGTCAGTGTGCAAATGCATATAGTGTCAATGAAGGGCTCCAGCAGTGCAACCATTCCCTCCGAGACAGGCTCCGGGGCTCTGGCAGCGGAGTGTGCTATGGGCGCTGAGCCCTGCCCTGACTCGTTGGAGAAGAGCCCCCTGTTCACACCCCTGTTCATCGCAAAGGCGAAGGAGGCCCCCAGGAAACCGCCGGCAGCAGCTGACCCTGTGAAAGCGTCGGCAAAGACCGAAACAAACGACGGGATAATGTTCTCGGGATGTGAAAATATTACCAGCAGGGCGCCGGTGATGTACAGCATCGCCATAAAGGGAACCAGTACCGAGGTGACCTTCGCAATACGTTTAATGCCTCCTATGATCACCAGGCCCAGCAGTACGGCCAGTATTGCACCAGTTATGATGTGCCTGATACCGAATGAGGCAAAGACCGAGTTGGAGATGCTGTTTACCTGCGGCAGGCTCCCCGTACCGAATGAACTCAATATCGTTGCACCGGCAAAAAAAGCGCCGAGCACGACTCCCGTCCTGATCACCCTGCCGCTGCGGGTCTTGATATTCAGCCGCTTCTTCATGTAATACATAGGACCCCCGGACACCGATCCGTCGGGAAGGATATCCCTGTACTTGTGTGAGATGGAAACCTCCACCATCTTTGTGCACATCCCTATGGCTGCGGTTACAAGCATCCAGAAGAGCGCTGCCGGACCTCCAAGGTGAATGGCCAGCGCCACCCCTGCAATGTTGCCTGTTCCAACCGTTCCTGAAAGAGCGGTAGCCAACGACTGAAAGTGTGATGTATCGCCCACATCATGTGAGTGATCATACTTGCCGCGGGTTATCCTGATTGCATGGCGAAAATACTTCAGCTGGGGAAATCCAAGGTAGATCGTGAAGAAGAGTCCGGTACCGATCAGCAATACCATGAACCACGGATGACCACCGAGGTATCCGTCAAGCTTTACCAGGAAATCGTTTACACCGTGCATATCAGATCATGTGTGAGTTAGAATTTAAGCAATCCGAGTCCGTTAAGAAAGACCAGTGCAATTGCCACCGGAGCAACAAACCTTATTATGAAGCGGTAAAGAGAATAGTATCTCACCTTCAGCGTTCCCTCGTTTGAGAGCTCGTCCCTGACCGAACTGCCCGGGAAGAACCACCCGAGGAAAGCCACTATTAGCAGCCCTCCGACAGGCAGCAGGATATTTGCAGTCGTATAATTGAAAAGATCAAAGATATTCAGGTTAAAAAGCTTCACATCTCTCATTATACCCCACGAGAGCGAAGCCGACGTCCCGAGAATGAACATTGAGGCTGTGGCGATGATTACTGCTGTCCGGCGACTGAGGTTCAGCTGCTCCGAGAAATATGCCACTATCACTTCCATTACCGAGATGGTGGAGGTCAGTGCGGCAATAGCCAGCAGGAAGAAGAATGAGAAGGCAAAGATCATCCCGCCTGTCATCTGCTGAAATATTCCGGGCAGAACGATGAAGGTCAGGGCTTCGCCTGATGAAGGTGATATGCCGAAGGCAAAGACAGCCGGGAAAATCGCCAGGCCCGCCAGGACGGCAACCAGCAGGTCGACCATGGATACCTGCACTGCCGTGCTTGCCAGCTTGTTGTCCTTCGGGATATAGGAGCCGTACGTAATGAGCGTCCCCATCCCTATGCTCAGTGAGAAGAATGCCTGTCCCAGGGCCATCAGAACCGTTGTTCCGGTGATCTTGGAGAAATCAGGTCTGAAAAGAAACTCCACCCCTTTTACTGCACCGGGAAGAGTCAGAGCCTTGATGCACATGAATACAAGCAGGATAAAGAGGAGCGGCATCAGCAGCTTTGTAGACTTCTCGATCCCTTTACGTACCCCTCCGAGAACAATCCCGGCAGTTGCCAGGAGAAAGACCGAGAACCAGAGTGCAGGTCTGAATGACTCTGACCTGAATGCGTCAAACATCACTGTGAGTTCAGCAGAGGATTTACCCTTGATACCACCTGTAAGGATCTGGTAAATGTACTCCAGGGTCCACCCGGCCACTGCCGTGTAAAAAGCCAGGATCATGAATGCAGCCACTATACCCATCATCCCTACCAGGTACCAGGGACGGCGTGAGGAGAGCATCCGGAAGGCTCCGACCGGATTGCGCCCGGACCTCCGCCCTATCACCAGCTCCGACATCATCACAGGTATGCCGATGGCAAAGATGATCACAAGATAAACTATGAGAAAAGCACCTCCTCCGTTTTCCCCGAGGATATATGGAAATCTCCAGATATTTCCCAGCCCGACTGCCGATCCTGCCGCAGCCATTATCACTCCCATCCTGCTTCCAAAGGAATCCCTCTTTGAAAAGTCAAATCCGCTCATATTTATTGTTCAGTTTTACCTTTACTCTGCCCGACTTTCTAAAAATGGTAAAAAACTCCCATGCTGACAACTTTTCTGTTGAAAAACAGCAAAAACATGTACCTCCCGGGATATCACCCGGTGCCGGCAATCCATTAAGAAAGAGAAGGAGACGCTGCTGACAGTGTCTCCTCCCTTATCTTAAAAAAATATGTCTGACTAGTAAGCCTCCCTTGCTATGTAATGGGTATGCAGGAGCTCGTGTGACTTATGGCCGTTGGGTTTCTCGAGGAACTCATTGTATATGGCAATTACCTCGGGATTTTCATGTGATTTTCTCAGGTCCATATGTACATCTTCGGCATAGATTGCCTCCATCCTCTTCTGCCTGACGGCTGCGTTAGTCGGTATCGGCTGGCCTCCGCCGCCGAGGCATCCTCCCGGGCAGGCCATGATCTCGATGAAATGATAGGAAGCCTTGCCGGTGCTGACTGCTTTAGCCACCTTGTTGGCATTGACGAGACCGTGGGCGATTGCAACCTTGAGTTCTGCCCCTTCAAGGAACCTCCAATCTTCGGTTGTACCTTCGATCTTTATCGTTGCCTCCTTCACACCCTCCATACCGCGGACAGGCATGATTTCAAGGTTCTTGAACGGAACAGGTTTTCCGGTCACAATTTCCCAGGCGGTACGCAGCGCTGCTTCCATGACACCTCCCGTGGCACCAAAGATTACCCCGGCGCCGGTGGACGTACCCATAATTGAATCATAATGATCCGGTTCCAGCTTGCGGAAGTCAATCCCTGCCTGCTTGATCATCACTGCCAGCTCACGGGTGGTAAGCACATAGTCAATGTCCTTGTAACCGCTCGATCTCATCTCCGGCCTGTCAGCCTCGTACTTCTTCGCCGTACAGGGCATAATGGATACTGACACGATTTTTGAGGGATCCAGCTGCCGTTTCTGGGCATAGAATGTCTTGGCCAGGGCACCGAACATCTGCTGCGGTGATTTGCATGTAGAGAGATTCGGGAGCATCTGCGGGTACTTGTGCTCAATGAACTTGATCCATCCCGGTGAACATGAGGTGAACATCGGAAGGGCCATGCTGTGATCATTCTCCACAAGCGTTTTCTTCAGCCTTGTAAGAAGCTCGGTCCCCTCCTCGATGATTGTCAGGTCAGCAGTGAAGTCGGTGTCAAGCACTGAATCGAACCCAAGCTGACGCAGGGCTGTCACCATCTTGCCGGTAACCCTCTCGCCCGGATCATAACCCAGATCCTCGCCCAGGGCAACTCTAACTGCCGGCGCTGTCTGTACTACAACATGCTTGTCAGGATCATAGATTGCATCCCATACCTGGTCAATATAGGTCTTCTCGGTCAGCGCTCCCGTCGGGCAGCGGTTCACGCACTGTCCGCAGTTGGTGCAGACTACGTGGCTCATCGGCCGGTCATGGAACGATGAGATCTTCATGTGTGCTCCCTTGTGTGCCACGGCTATGGCTGACACATGCTGCAGCTGTGCGCAGGTGCGGACGCACCTCTGACACCTGATGCATTTGCTGTCATCCTTGAGGAAGGATGGAGAAGATCTGTCGATAGAGTAGGAGTGATCCTCCACCAGGTCAAGGAAAAGATGCTCCCCGAAGGAGTATTCGTTTGCCAGGGCCTGAAGCTCACACTTCTGGTTCTTGTAGCACTTTGTGCAGTCAGCCCTGTGTTCCGAAAGGAGCAGCTCCACAATATGCTTGCGGGCATTCCTTACTTTCAGCGAGTTGGTGTGTATGTCCATCCCCTCGGAGGCCGGCATTGCACAGGCTGCCACGAGCGTGCGGGCTCCCTTCTGCTCAACCACGCAGACACGGCAGTTGCCGGCAACACAGAGATCCGGATGGTTACAGAGAGTGGGAATGATTACACCCAGTTTTTTGGCAGCATCGAGGACTGTCGTTCCTTCGGCTACCTGTACTTCCTGATCGTTTATCTTTAGAGTTATCATTGCGTTCTTTGCTTGTGTTAGTAAATTATCTCCTCCCTGAAATTCTCGACGATTGATTTGAAGGCATTCCCTACTGACTGGCCGAGACCACACTTCGAAGCCACCTTCATGGTGTCTGCCAGCTTGACCAGTTCGTTCAGATAGGTTGACTTGGCTTCACCCTTCTTGACCTTTTCAACACCCTTGAGAAGCTGCTGACAGCCAACTCGGCACGGTGTGCACTGGCCGCACGACTCCTCGGCGAAGAAATCGAGATAGTTATGAAGCACATTATACATCGAACGTGAACTGTTGAAGAGTTTCATTGAACCGCCGGTAGGCACTCCCTCGAAACCAATGATCGTATCTTCAAACTTCTTCCGCGGGACACAGAATCCGGAAGCACCGCCGACCTGCACGGCCTTTGTGTCACCGTCACCGAACTCATTGACAAACTCCTGCACAGTCATCCCGAGCTCAAGCTCGAAGATACCCGGGATGGGAGTGTCTCCCGATATTGAAAACACTTTTGATCCCCGTGAGTCCTTCGTTCCAAGCTTGACGTACTCCTCCGGGCCCTTCGCGATGATCATCATCGCTGTTACCAGGGTCTCGACGTTATTTATAGAGGTGGGCTTGGAAAAGAGTCCGGCAGTAGTCGGATAGGGAGGCTTGTTTCGCGGCTCGCCGCGGAATCCCTCGATTGATTCAAAGAGGGCGCTCTCCTCACCGCAGATGTATGCACCGCTTCCCATACGGTACTCGATATTGAAATCATAGCCTATCTCGGCAATCATCTTATGGAACTTGTGCAGCTCAAGGTAGAGCTGCGGCAGCAGGAACCTGTATTCACCGCGCAGGTAGATGAAGCCCTTCTTTGCTCCCATGGCCCTGCCGGCTATTGCCATCCCGCCGTATACCTTATATACTGCACGGTCAAGAATCTCCCGGTCCTTGAATGTGCCGGGCTCGCCCTCATCGGCGTTGCAGACTATGTACTTCTCAGGGTCCTTCTCGGCTGCCGTGAACTTCCACTTCATGCCGGTGGGGAAGCCTGCTCCGCCCCTCCCCTTCAGACCTGATTCCAGAACCTGGTTTATGATTTCAGCAGGGCTCATCGAGAAGGCTTTTATCAACACCTCCCTGGGCTCTATGGTTTCAAATATAAGATCAACTTTGGTAAGTCCTTTGCTTTTCATGATGATGCCTCCCTCTTATTTGCGCATGTAACCTTTGATAACGTCAATCACCGTCTCGGGTGTCAGGTCCGTGTACGGCATATCATTGATAAGAATGGCCGGAGCCTTGTGACACCACCCGATGCAGTTGGTCTCCAACAGCGTGAACATCTTGTCGGGTGTGGTCTGACCTACCTTTATCTTGAGTATCTCTTCAATGGTACTGATAATGTCATTCTTTCCCTTCATGGAGCATGTAATGGTCTTGCAGACCCTGATCACATTCTTACCCCTCTCCTCCGTATCGAGAAAAGTATAGAAAGAAGCAGTTCCGTAAACCTCTGCAGCCGAGATATCAAGCTCGGTGGCAACCTCTACCATCGCCTCATCGGTCAGGTAGTTATGCTTCTTTACAATGTCCTGAAGGATCGGCATAAGGCTCTCTCTCTTACGCCCGTATTTGTCTGCCAGATCCTTCACCATGTTACCGGTGTTGTACATTTCTGTTTTAATTTAGTTATTAATGTGACTTCAAATTGTCTCAGATTCCAGCTGTGAATTTAATAACAATAAAACTGTAAAAAACCTTACTTATGTCATGTTTTCTGAAAAATAACTTTACAACAGGCCCTGTGATGTGGCCGTGAGCATACCTGCCGGAGTCAATTTATATACCCATTTTGCCCGATTCGTCCACCATAATTTTGTATATTAAGCCAACTTTGTAAATGCTAACAATCAGAGAATGAAGACGAATATTGAGCTCAGATATGCTGCTCATCCTGATGACGTAAAGCATTGGGATACTGAGCGATTGCGGAAGGAACACCTTGTCGGGTCACTCTTCCGTGACAACACCGTGACAATGGTTTACTCCCTCTATGACCGCATGGTTGCCGGTGGCGCCATGCCGTCAGGCGAAGCCCTGAGACTGGAAGCTGTTGATGAGGTTAAAGAATCCTTCTTCATGCACCGGCGTGAACTGGGAATATTCAATGTCGGGGGACCGGGCAGGGTGACAGCCGGCGAGGTGTCCTACGACCTGGAATGCAAGGAAGCGCTGTACCTCGGGAGCGGTGACCGGGAGATAATCTTCGGGAGTCATGATGCCGCCGACCCGGCTCTCTTTTATTTCAACTCCACCCCGGCGCATCGCAGCTGCCCTGACCGGAAGGTGACAAAGAATGACTGCATCAGAGCTGAAATGGGCTCGGCCGAAGCCGCCAACCACAGGGTTATCAACAAGATGATAGTGAGGGAGGTACTGGAAACATGCCAGCTTCAGATGGGGATGACCGAACTGAAACCCGGAAGTGTCTGGAATACGATGCCTCCCCACACCCACGGCCGACGCATGGAGGTATATTTCTATTTCGGCCTTCCGGAAGGGAGCGTGGTATGCCACTTCATGGGGCAGCCAACAGAAACAAGACACATCTGGATGCAGAACAACGAGGCGGTGATATCCCCCCAGTGGTCAATCCATGCAGCCACCGCCACCGCAAGCTATACATTCATATGGGGTATGGGCGGCGAAAACCTCGATTACGGCGACCAGGATTTCCTGAAACAGACTGACCTGAGATAGCAGCCCGCAAACAGACATAAAACAGTTTTCAATGGACAACGGCATTTTCAGACTCGACGGCAAGGTTGCGCTTGTAACCGGCGCCTCATACGGAATAGGGATGGCAATGGCAAAGGCGCTGGCGGAGGCAGGCGCAACAATCGTCTTCAATGACCGGAAGCCGGAGAAGGTGGAAGAGGCGCTCTCAGAGTACCGTCGCTGCGGTATCGATGCAAAGGGGTACCTCTTCGATGTCACCGATGAGAATGCTGTCAGTGAGCATATTGATCTGATAACCACTGAGGTCGGGGTGATTGACATCCTGGTCAACAACGCTGGTATCATAAAACGCATACCTGCACTTGAAATGGAAGCATCAGAGTTCCGCGAGGTCATTGACACAGACCTTACCGGTCCATTCATTATGTCAAAAGCCGTTGCCCCGGGCATGATAAGGAAAGGAGGCGGAAAGATCATCAACATCTGCTCCATGATGAGCGAGCTGGGCCGTGAGACCGTCTCGGCCTATGCCTCCGCCAAGGGAGGTCTGAAGATGCTCACCCGGAATCTTGCCTGTGAATGGGCTGAGCACAACATCCAGGTCAACGGTATCGGACCGGGTTACATAGCCACCCCTCAGACCGCTCCTCTTCGCACTGAGGGCCACCCCTTCAACTCATTCATCATCGGACGCACACCGGCAGCACGCTGGGGAACCCCTGAAGACCTCCAGGGACCCGTCGTTTTCCTCGCCTCACAGGCATCCGATTTTATCAACGGACACATCCTCTACGTTGACGGCGGCATCCTGGCATATATCGGTAAACAACCCAAATGATCAACAGATAAAATGAAAAAAAGCTCCCTCTTCCTTATTTCCCTCCTTCTCCTTTCCGGCTGCGCCGACGACAGGGTGAAGGTGACGGTAGAAAATACCCTGGACATGGACAGGACGGCAGAAACAGTTGAAATACCGTTGGCCGACATAACCGGCAAACTTGACGCAGCCGATCCTGCAGCTTTCATCGTGACCGACAGCAGGGGAGCCGAGGTGCCCTCTCAGCTGATTTATGCCGGGCAGGCTTCTCCGCTGTCACTTATCTTCCAGGCTGACGTCAGGGCCGGAGCCACTGCCGTTTATTATATAGAACCGGGAACGCCCGGCGTGTATGAGGCCGCAACCTACGGCCGTTTCGTTCCGGAGAGGTATGACGACTATGCCTGGGAGAATGACCGTATCGCTTTCCGGATATACGGACCTGCCCTGATAGAGAAGGACGGCCCCAGCAACGGACTGGATGTATGGATCAAGAGAACTGACAAACTGGTGATAGACAGATGGTATGCAGATTACCTTGCCGGGAAGAACACCTATCATGATGACAACGGTGAAGGATGCGACTGTTACAAGGTAGGCCGCACCCTCGGTGCAGGCGCCATGGCGCCATGGATCAACGACTCCCTCTGGCTGGCAATCAACTTTGTTTCATGGGAAAGACTGGACAACGGCCCCCTGCGCACCTCGTTCAGGCTGACCTATCCCCCCTTCCCCGCCGGTGATGCGATGCTGACTGAAACACGTACCATCTCCCTCGATGCCGGCAGCCAGCTGACAAGAGTCATCGAGGAATACACCGGCGCTGATAATGCGTTCCCGGTGGCAGCAGGCATTGTCACAAGGGAGGAAGGGTCATCCCTGCCCCTTGAGGCCGGAAGGAATGCCATCGCCTACCGCCTCGACGGCGGCGAGGGCGGGATCACCTATATAGGAACAGTACTCACAACCCCCGCAACAGAGATTAAGGAGACCGACGGTCACCTGCTGATCGTCACCGGATACAAACCCGGGACTCCTCTTACATATTATACAGGCGGCGGCTGGAGCAAATGGGGCTTCGAATCCGATGATGCCTGGACTGCCTATATTGACGCCTTCGCACAGCGAATCCAGACCCCGCTGACAGTCAAGACTGAATAACCTGAATATGCGCCTCATTGCCGGGAAAAAGATCTTCATCCTGCTGCTGACACTGCTGCCGCTGTCACTCTCCGGCCAGTTCAAGAGCGCATTTACCCATTATTCGGTAGAAGACGGTCTCTCTGAAGGGGTCGTCCTGACAATGCACCAGGACCGCGAGGGATTGATGTGGTTCGGCACCTTCGACGGCCTCAACCGTTTTGACGGTTATAACTTCAAGGTATACAAGTCAGGCTTCAACTCAAGCTACGGCCTGACAAACAACAGGGTGGACCGGATCACCGAGGATGACCTGGGCTACCTCTGGATAATGAACAATGACGGCGAGGTCTACCGCATGAATTCCCGCACCGAGGAGTTCATAAACTTCAATGAGATCAGCTCATCAGGTACCGGAAACTATTCCCCCGTCAACCAGATCTACTGTTTCAGCGGAGGTGAGACATGGCTCCCTACCGAGGCCGGCACATGTATCCGTGTGATCTCGCAGGAATCATCCTCAGCCTGTTCACTTCAGCGCTTCAGTTGCAGCACCGGCAGCGCCCCGGTCACTTCAATAAACCTTATTTCCAGGGACACCGAAGGGACTGTCTGGATCCTCACCGACTCAGGACTGTTCTCCGTAAGCGGTAATGACACAGTACCGCGCCTCATGCCGGGCACAACGGAACGCAACAGAACCGGCAGGGCATTCTTCTGCCTTCATGAGGCCGGCGAACGGCTCTGGTTCGGAACCTCCGGCGGCACTATCCTGGTTACAGGGCATGCAGCTGAACTTACCGAAGAAATACGGCTGGGAATAAGCTCTGACATTATCAGCATCAGGCCCCTGAACCAGCGGGAGCTTATCATACTTACATCCGGCGACGGCTTCTTCATCTACTCCCCAGTAACAGGTGAGAAAAAACAGTATGACAGATCTCGTTATCCCGTACTGCCAACCAATAAAATGGCTTCGGTCTATGTCGACCGTTACGGTGAGGCCTGGATAGAATCGCAGGCCGACGGGGTGACTCACTACGATCCGTTCAGCGGCACCCTCAGGCACTTTCGCCCTGCGGTCGATAAAACGAATCCCAATGTTCTGCTGCCAAGCTTCGTCATATTCGAGGATGTCAACGATATATTATGGGTTTACCCCCGCGGAGGCGGCTTCTCGCGCTACAACAGGGCGGAAAGGAATCTCGAGTACTTCCACAACGAACCGGGAAGCAGCGACAGGCGCTTTCCAAACCTCATCCATTCAGCCATTTCCGACAGACAGGGAAACCTCTGGATGTGTACCATCACCCGCGGCATTGAGAAGGTCTCATTCTTCCCCAGCCTCTTCAGGGTGATTAGCCCCAAGCCTGTTGCAGCGTCACACTCCGAGAACGAGGTCCGGGCCGTCTTCGAGGACAATAACCGCCACCTGTGGGCAGCTACCCGTGACGGCCGCGTATATCTGTTCGATCCGGCACGGCGGATGGTGGGTTACCTGAGGGATAACGGCACCTTCGGATCCGGCGAACCGTTCAGCGCCCTGGTGTATGTGATCACACAGGACAGCGAGGGCAACATCTGGATGGGATCCAAGGGACGGGGCCTCTTTAAGCTCGAACCGACCGGCAACAGCTCTCCCTGCTGCTACCGCATCACCGGCTACAGGCATGATGATGAAGACCCCTTCAGCCTCAGCCATGACAACGTATATTCGGTGCATGAAGACCCTGACGGCAGGATCTGGGTAGGTACATTCAACGGCGGACTCAACTATATTGCAGAAAAGGACGGCCGGACTCTCTTCATCAATTCACTGAACCGCCTGAAAAACTACCCCTATTCAAATCACAAAAGGGTAAGATACATCACATCCGACAACCAGGGCAGGATATGGGTGGGAACCACCAGCGGGCTGGTAATATTCAACCGCGGTTTCAAAGAACCGGAATCGGCTGAATTCACAACCTGCTTCTTCGATCCGCAGGTCGAGACAAGCCTCGCCAACAACGATGTGCACTATATCTATTGCGCTCCTGACGGGGAGATCTTCGTCGCCACCTTCGGGGGAGGCCTCAACAGGGTAACGGGCGACAGCGAAAAACCCGGATTCAAATCCTACACGGTAAGGACAGGCGCACCTGACGATGTGATCCTGAGTATCGTTGATGACCTCAGCGGCAATCTCTGGCTGAGCAGCGAAAGAGGTATCCTGAAGTTCAATGTGCAAAGCGAATCATTCGAGATCTACAGCGAACAGAGCGGGGTTGAGAGACGCTATTTCTCGGAGGCCACGGGCCTCAGGACCGCCGACAGCGAGATCATGTTCGGGTTTGATAACGGCATCTGCTGCTTTAACCCGGCACAGGTGAGAAAAGTCAACTACGTCCCTCCTCTTCTGTTCACACGGCTTACCGTTGCCGGCACCGACATGCACACCGGTGGCGGATCACCCGCGTTGCCAGGCAGTGATACCGGCATAGCATCACTTGAACTGCGACACGACCAGAAGAGCCTGGCAATCGAATTCGCCGCACTCGATTACAGAAACCCGAAGAATATTCAGTATGCCCACCGGCTGGAAGGTATTGATCCTGACTGGATAATTGAACGGGGTCAGCGCATTGCCTCTTACACCAACCTGGACCCGGGTGAATACCTGTTCAGAGTCAGATCCACGAATTCTGACGGTATCTGGGTCGACAACACCCGCAGCGTGAGGGTGGTTGTAGAACCATCATTCTGGCAAACCCTGATCGCCAGGATCCTGATTGTTGCCGTCAGCCTCGGACTGATTACCCTCGCCATCTATGTCATCTTCACAATGTACAAGCTCCGGCATAAGGTGGAGGTGGAACAGCTGATCACCAACCTGAAACTCAAGTTCTTTACCGATATATCCCATGAACTGCGCACACCTCTGACACTCATCTCATCCCCGGTAACGAACATCCTTCAGAACAACAGCCTTGACCCGGAGGTCCGCGACCAGCTGACCCTTGTACAAAGCAATACGCAGCGTATGCTGCGTCTCGTAAACCAGATCCTGGATTTCAGGAAGGTGCAGAACCGTAAGATGAAGCTCAAGATAGAGGAATTCCCGCTCGGACCGTTTATTGCGGGGATCTGCACTGACTTCCGGAAGGTGGCCGAGGACAAGGGGATAAGACTGTTGGTCGAAGATCTTTCAGGAGGCGAAAAGGTATGGGCTGACCCTGACAAAGTCGAAAAGATAGTATTTAACCTGGTCACCAATGCACTCAAATTCACGCCGCGGGGCAAACGGGTGAATGTGACCGTAAAGAAGAACATCGATTCGCTGGAGCTGATCGTAGCCGACCAGGGAACCGGGCTCTCACGGGAAAAGATGAAAAAACTGTTCATGCGGTTTGACAGTGAGGAGAAGGAGGTAATGACAATGCAGCCGGGTACAGGAATAGGCCTCTCCCTGAGCAGGGAACTGGCAGAGCTGCACTGCGCCGAACTGACCGCCGAGAGCGAAGAGGGCCGCGGCGCTACCTTCAGGGTCATATTCAGACTCGGTTTCTCCCACTTCGGCAATGATACGGAATTTGTGCTGGCTGACGGTCAGAACTCCCTCAGTTCGAGCAACCCGCCACAGGAGATGACGGAAGAGGTTGAAGACGCAGATAACGAAGGCAATGATGACGACGAACCGGTGCTGTTGTTCGTCGAGGACAACGAAGAGCTCCGGAGCTTCATAAAGATCATACTCTCTGACGGCTTCCATGTCATCGAGGCCGGTAACGGCATCGAGGGGCTCGAGATAGCCCGCAGCCAGCTCCCTGATATCATCATCACAGACCTGATGATGCCCGAGATGGACGGGCTTGAACTGGCACGGCGGATAAAGGAAGAGGTCACCACTTCACATATCCCGGTTGTTGTCCTTACAGCCAAGTCAGACCTTGACACGCAGGTCGAAGCCCTGAAACGGGGAGCTGACGATTTCATCACCAAGCCCTTCAGCTCCACCTACCTAAGGGCCAGGATCGAAAACATACTCCGGCAGCGAAAAAAACTGCAGGAGCTGTTCCTCTCCTCACTTGATGACTATCACCGGCCGAAAAACGATAAACCTGTTGATATCACTCCGTCGGAACCGGTAATAGAATCGTATGATGACAGGCTCATGAAAAATCTGATGGAGGTAATGGAGGAGAATATTGACAACTCGGCGCTCACCGTTGATGAGCTTGTGTCGAAAATGGGCATCGGCAGGTCTGTCTTCTTCAAAAAGCTGAAGAGCCTCACAGGCCTGGCCCCGGTTGAGTTTATCAGGGAAGTGAGGGTCAAAAGGGCCGCTCAGCTCATAGAATCAGGCGAATACACTATCTCCCAGGTCACCTACATGGTTGGCTGCAATGATCCCCGGTATTTCTCGCGCATCTTCAAACAACGCTTCGGGATGACCCCTACGGAATACAGGGACAAACACGTGAAACAGAAGCAGGGCTGAGCCCGGCAAAATCTTACCATCTTCATGAAAAAAGTCCAATCACTCATTTGCTGCCTGCTTGCCATGACCCTGTTCCTCTCCTGCGGAAGCAGCAGAAACAGCGGGCTTGACTCGCCGCTTTGGTCAGTACGGATGGCCGAGTCCGAGATGATCCGGAACCCCTCGCTCTGGATGGCCGATTTCGTGACAGAAAAAAAGTGGAACTACACCCAGGGGCTGATGGGCCTTGCCTTCCTGAAGCTCTATGATGTCACTGATGACAAACGGTATTTTGATTACGCAAAAGGTTACGCCGATTCCCTGATTGACGCCGATGGAATAATCTATAAGTACAGGATGGATAACTACAACCTTGACCAGGTCAATCCCGGCAAGATGATGTTCATCCTGTACGACAAGACCGGCGATCCGAGATATGAGAAGGTGATTCAAACCCTTTACCGCCAGTTGCAGAACCAGCCGCGGACAGATGAAGGCGGGTTCTGGCACAAGAAGATATACCCTGACCAGATGTGGCTTGACGGTCTTTACATGGGTGCACCGTTTTATGCTGAATACGCTTTAAGGTATAACCATCCTGATGATTTCCGTGATGCGGTGAATCAGTTCCTGATTATTGCTTCCCGCACATATGATCCTGTCACAGGCCTTTACAGGCATGCCTTTGACGCATCGAAGAAGATGGCCTGGGCCGACAGCATTACCGGCCAGGCTCCTCACGCCTGGGGAAGAGCCATGGGGTGGTTCTCAATGGCAATAGTCGATGTACTCGATTTCCTGCCTGTGGATCAGCCCGGAAGGAATGAACTGACCGGGATACTGCAGGGCATGGTGCAGAAGCTGTCAGAAATCCAGGACCCTGCCACTGGCGGATGGTACCAGGTGCCTGACCAGTCCGGCGCTGAAGGAAACTACATTGAAACATCGTGTACTGCCATGTTCGCCTATTCAATCTTCAAGGGAGTCAGGATGGGCTACCTTGACAAGAAATACCTTGCCGTTGCGGGAAAGGCGTACCAGGGTCTTCTCGACAATTTTATCGTCACAAACCCGGATGGCACTGTAAGCATGAAGAATATCTGCGGGGTGGCCGGCCTGGGAGGCGATCCTTACCGCGACGGCTCATATGAATATTATATCGGCGAGTTGATCCGTGACAATGATCCCAAAGGCGTCGGGCCGTTCATCCTGGCAAGTCTTGAATACGAAATGATCCCCGGGAAAAGCAATAAGAAATAGGCAGTCGGCTGCAAAGAATGAAGAGTCAACAGTCAGGAATTGCACCTTCAACGGTGTGGAGGGAGGTAACCAGATCACCGGCGCTGAACGTGTCAGGCTGCGGAACGTATCTGTCAACGGTAAAAAGACAAGGAGCTGACGTGTTATCTCACAGGGCTCCAGCCGTCATGGCGGTCGAAGACATTCTCAATGGTATAGCTTTTTGCCTCCCTGCGGCTGAGCTGACGGCTCCATGCTACGCGGGTTCCGGGATTTGCCCCGGGGCCGGTGTTCCTGTATTCTGCATAACGGGCGCTCTTTTCATTGGCCGGATTATCCCAGTTGTGCCACCCTTCGGGCAGTATATGGGTTCCGAGCTCGCACCGGATGAAGAGAGTTGCGGCAAACGGTCGCCACGGCCTGCCAAGGTATACCCTCTCAATGCCGTCGGCAGCGGTGAGCCTGCACCGGTTGAAAATATAGCCAAACTCATGGTCCTCAACCGTGGATGCGGCAGTAACATATGAATTTTTCTTGCTGTGAATATGACATCTTTCAAACCAGGCGGTGGCAGGGCCGAAGATAAAGTCGGTGGTGCCCTCGATGTAGCACTCCTCGTAGTACTGCCTGCTCTCCTGGTTGGCAGTGAGCAGAGTGTCCTGGTTGCCCAGCAGCCTGCACCGGCGGAACACAGCCCTGTCCCCGTCAGCATGAACTGCCACACCCTGCCCCACCGGGCCGGCGCTGTTCTCAAAGGTGATATCCTCGGCAGTGAATCCGGACCCGATAACCCATATTGTATAGGTCCTGAAGGTACCCATGTTGCGAAGCCCTGCATAATCATCCCAGGTGATGACAGTCTTCTCGGCACTTTCTCCCTTCATGAAAAGGTTTGTAACCCACGACGGAATTACAACCTTTTCCCTGTAAACACCTGCCTTGACATGCATATAGGTAGTATCAGACATATAAGCTCTTATGGAATTTACCGCCTCCTGCACAGAGGTGAATTCTCCGGTGCCGTCAGCGGCTACAGTGATATGCCTGGGCTGGGCGGTAATTAAAAGCGAACTCATTGCCAAGCATAAAATGATCATTTTATATTTCAGCATGATAAGGTTGCATTTTTCAATGTAAATATATGATAATTCGCTTTCTGTAAAGCTATTTCAGAACCTTCATCAATTGCATCGTAATTACAGTCAATATTTCAATATTCTCCGGGAGACCTGGAGCCCGAAATATATTAAAGCAAAATCAATCTGTAAGTCCTGCTCTGCATTGTGCTGGCAAAGAAGGAGCAAAAGATTACAATTCTTTGTTCATCCAGCTCAAGAAAAGCATATCGACCCGCAGCATCATATCCTTATTATATTAATGATAACTAATCACTTAAGGTTTTATCTACAGATGATCCGGAATTATCTTTACACGTAACTCCCACTTTTCTATTTTGATCAGGAGGATGAGCTGTTTACTGTCACTTTTATTTTCCGATTAATACAATACTAAATGTATTTTGGTATTTCACCAATTATTTAAATCTGCTATTGCTAATTTAGCATCAGGTTTGGATAAGATCGACTAACAAATGACAGTATTGACACTCTACCTTTGGAGAGGTTAAATACCAAAAGTGTAAAAAGTCATAAAATTACTTCCACAATACTATCAAAAGGGCAAAGTGATGCATGATGCCGTGAATTTAACCTGATTTTTCGCATGATTAATTAAATGCCATAATAACAGATACTCTTGCTACACTTTGGATACGAATTGTGAAGAGCATGATTAAAACACTTGAAGCTTTCCAGTAAATTGTTAAAACTGAAGGTAAATGCATTACAGGAAAACAGTAACCTTAATCATAAATACCAATAGTTATTAAACTTAAGCTACCTAGAATCATGAAAAAAAGAGGTAAAGATCTGCCAGAATCCTTACAAAGAGCCTTGAGAGAACGAAGGGTACTTTTAAGGAAAGTATCCTTATTACTATTTCTTGTTGTCTCTATGGGTCTTGTTGCAATGGGTACACCAGAAATCACAAATCCGGAATCCGGAGATGGTGATAATGATGTGACTGTTCTTCAAACACTAGCTCAGGAAAAGACAGTAAGGGGTATTATTACGGATACCAACAAACAACCCATGCCAGGAGTTACTGTTCAGCTGAAAGGCACAACAATTGGCACCATTACAGATGTATCGGGGGCATACCAGATTAGTGATGTGCCACCTAATTCAATTCTCGTCGTATCATTCATTGGAATGGCTACCAAGGAAATACCGGTTGGTGACCAGACTGAGATAAATGTCACTCTTAGTGAATCGACGTTAAATCTTGATGAAGTAGTCGTTATCGGGTACGGAACTCAAAGGAGACAGGAAGTAACCGGGGCGGTTGGCTCTGTTAAAGAAGATAGCTTTAACAAGGGTGTTATATTATCTCCCGAACAGTTGATGCAGGGAAAAGTTTCAGGAGTAAATATTACATCGCGAAGTGGCGAACCCGGGGAAGAGCAGACGATAGTTATCAGAGGACCCGGAACAGTCAGATCAGGTGGTCCTTTATATGTCATTGATGGAGTCCCGATAGACAACGCTTCAACTACTCCATCGGTCGGATCAGCCCTAGGCACAGCGGGAGCTTCGAACCCACTTATCTTCCTGAATCCGGCTGACATTGCATCAATTGATGTCCTGAAGGATGCATCTTCAACTGCAATATATGGTTCCAGAGGGGCAAATGGTGTTATAATGATAACGACAAAGAAAGGATCTGCGACTGAGCAGTTCAATTACAGTACAAGTCTGTCAATCTCACAGGTTGCCTCCAAACTTAAGGTAATGTCTAGGGATGAGTTCATTGATTATACCACACAATTGGGTGATCCTTCCATCCTGAAAGATTCAGATACTGACTGGTTTGATCAGATTTACCGGACTGCATTTACACAAAATCACAATATATCATTTGGCGGCGGTTCGGAAAAGTCAAAATACTATGCATCGATAAGCTACCTGGATCAGGAAGGTGTTGTCGAGAAATCGGAGATGAAGAGATATACCGGGAAAATAAGTGCCGAACAAAAATTGGTCAATGACAGAATTAATATTAAGTTCAATCTTACAGCAAGTCATGTCTGGAATGACTCACCTCCATCAGGTGATGGTGGCAATGCTAACGGAGAACTGTTTACAAATACCCTGAACGCCAATCCGACTTATCCCACCCATAATCCCGACGGATCAATATACCAGTTTCCGGACGGTCTGAATCCCGTAATGCTGTTGGATATGTACACGGACTTCAGAAAAACTAACCGGGTACTTGGCAATGTTGAAGCCTCAGTAGAACTGTTCAAAGGCCTGCAATATAAAATAAATGT
>JAAZAP010000361.1 GCA_012514255.1 Bacteroidales bacterium
CGATAGTGGGTGCTTCCGGGATGAAGATCAATGCCGGTGAGATCAATAACAAGGGTATCGAGGTCGCATTCTATGCAACACCGGTCAAGACCAGGGACTTCACCTGGGATATCAACCTCAACTGGGCCAAGAACAAGAATACCCTGGTCAGCCTGCAGGAGGGATGGGATCCTGAGCAGCCTTTTGAGACAGATATGGGAACAACTATCGGAGGAAGGCTGCATGTCTATTCCTATGTGGGACAGGAGATGCACCAGATATACGGTTTTGCCCTCCAGCGTGCACCGGAAGGCTCCTACTATATTGATAATAGCGGTAACCAGGTTGACTGCTCCGGACAGGTTATCCTTGATGCCAACAGCGGATTACCTTCGGTGGAAAATACGGCTGACCACTTCCTCGGCAAGGTCAATCCTGACTGGAGGGGCGGTTTCAGCACCTCACTCAGGTACAGGAATCTGACATTGAGCGGCGTCTTCTCATATCAGATGGGAGGCCACCGATACTCGGTAACCAATGGAATCCTCTCCTACCAGGGCAAACTCGCCAACTCGCTTGAAGGACGTTATGACGGTATTGTTGCCGAGGGAGTCAATGTTCTTTCCACCAATGAGGATGGCTCAGCAGTCTGCCAGGTCAACAACACGGTCACAAACAGCATCTATACCTATTATCAGGCCAGGGTGCTTGACCGTTACAACGGTGAAACACATACATTCGAGACCTCCTTCCTCAAGTTCAAGGAGGCAAGGCTTGAATATGCTCTTCCCACAGCCCTTGCACAAAAGACAAGAGTGCTTCAGGGTGCCAGCATTGCACTCTTTGCAACCAACATCTTCTGCTGGGACAAGTGGCCTCAGTTTGATCCTGAAGGAGGTATCATGACCGGCACCAATCTCTTCAGCGGCATTGAGGCAGGAGCGTTCCCGATGACACGCACTCTTGGTGTGAACCTGAGACTCTCATTCTAATCCTTAAAGCGAAAAGAGATGAAAAAACTTAAAATAATCGCAATCTGCCTGGTTGTACTCGGATCACTCTACTCCTGCACAAAGGACTTTGAAGAGATCAATACGAACCCGAACACAACCCTTGTAGGCATGATACAGCCCTCGGGCATGTTTGAACCCATTCTCTATAACTCAGCCAACCAATGGCTTAACCGTACGTGGTACTATAACAATGAGCTGATACAGTTCACCGCCCACACCGGTGGCGTAACACGCAGGGAGCACCTCTATTTCCTTGAGGACTCGAGGGACTGGTACGGCTTCTGGAACCACTATGCGGTGTACGGCAAGAACATAGACCATATGTATGAACTGGCTCAGGAAGAGGGTGACCCTTCACTCGAGGCCATTGCCCTTACCTTCAAGGCACTCTTCTTTGCAAACATGACTGACATGTTTGGAAGCATTCCTTACGAAGAGGCCTTCACAGGGCGCAAGGTAGGCGGGACACTGACACCCAAATTCAACACCCAGAAAGAGGTGTATGAGTTTCTGTTTGAAGACCTGGAGAAAGCCAATGACATCTATGCCACCAGCCCCATCTTCCTTAATCCCGCAATGGACGGGATGTACGGCGGTGACATGGGATCCTGGAGAAAGTTCAACAACTCCCTGTATCTCAGGCTCCTCTGCAGGGTAAGCGGACGTGCAGAGATGAATGTCGGTGCCAAAATGACCGAGATAATCAACAACCAGGACAAATACCCGGTCTTCACCTCCAATGATGACAATGCCATGGTAACATTCTCGGGAAATGATCCATACATCAGCAATTTCGGCACCACCACCGAGAGCGATTTCACTTCCAGTGGCAGGAAGCTTACAAGGCAGCTGATAGACCTCACCGTGCAGACTGATATCCATGGTAATCAGGTCTTTGTTGACCCCCGGCTTCCGATAATCGGCAAGAAGAATCCCATCACCGAGGTCAATCCTGACAACATCTGGAAAGGTACAGTGTCAGGTTGTACGGAGTTAGAGCGAAGTGAAGCAGACAGAGGCACCTCATGGCTGAACTACAAGGTCTTCTGCAGAAGAGACGCCCCGGCAACATATATGGATTATGCCGAGGTGCAGTTTATCCTTGCCGAAGCTTCACTCAAGGGGTGGATCTCCGGCGGGCCGGCTGCTGCAAAGAACTACTACGAGGCAGGCGTCAGAGCATCAATGGAGAAATGGTCGGAACAGGGAGCATTCTCTGATCCTGCCGTAACAATCACATCAGCCGAGATAGACGACTTTCTTGCATCACCTCTCGGCTCATGGGACCTGGCCGCCAACAAGGAAGAATTCCTTGGAAACCAGAAATGGCTTGCACTGTTCTGGGTGGGTATGGAAGCATATCATGAATACCGCAGGACCGGATACCCGGTACTTACCATCGGGGAAGGGACCATTTACAATGACAATGTCCTTCCCACACGGTTCGGATTTCCCAATGTGACTATGTCGACCAACAACACCAATGCCAACGCTGCACTGGACGAGATGGGAGGCCCGA
This sequence comes from Bacteroidales bacterium, assembly GCA_012514255.1. Next base: position 2,512 of record JAAZAP010000361.1, read on the forward strand.
ATGACATGAAGACTCCCGTATGGTGGAGCAAACAGGCAATCACCGGCGGCAAATAACCAGCAAAAACAGTTAAGAGATGAAAAATAAAAACAGAACATCATTGAAGCGAACGGCGCTGATCATCCTTCCGCTGTTCCTCCTCTCACTCTTCCTCCTCTCTTCCTGCAAGGAAGAGCCACTGGTGGAAGACCCTTACTTCTCCATTGAGGGAGACCCGACCGGACTGACTGTTGACAAGGCCTCAAAGACAGAGGTCTATGTAGTCCGCTCAAACAGACCATGGCAGATAGTCAACAAGGAAGGAGCCGACTGGGTTAAAGCCTTTCCCGATAAAGGTGAGGATGATGGTATCTTCAAAATAATAGTTGATGCAAACGAAACATTTGATCCCCGTATCTCCAACTTTGCGTTTGTGGTTGATGGTGAGGAGCAGCCCGTGCTGTTCCGTGTTGAGCAGGCCGGCAACTTGCCTTATATCACGTTGCCTGACGCTGTATCCATCCCGGCTGCCGGCGGAGAGTTCTTCGTTGATGTTGTTTCAAACGTGGCCTGGACCTACTCACTCAGTGACGAAACATGGCTGTCTGAGGTATCTGTCACATCGCAGAAAATAACCTTCAACGCCGAAGAGAATGAGAGCATCGACCCGCGCGAGGTGACTCTGACGGTTACGGCCACCAACTATCCTACCGTTGTTGAGACAGTCACCCTGTCACAGTCGCCCGGCACCGTGGTACTTGAGGAAGACTTCAGCTGGCTGGCATACGGCAGCGCTGTCTTTTACACCACTGGCGGTGAGACCCGGATTGACAAGTGGACACCGGAGCAGCTTGACATGGGATGGACCAGCACTATCAATACTGTGGATGGCAGCGGAAGCACCGCTATGCTCTATGCCCGTACGGGTTTCGTGAAACTGGGCAAGACCAGCTACGGCGGCGACCTGATCTCGCCTGCACTTTCAAAGCTTGAAGGCACACAGACAGTAACGGTGACATTCAAGGCCATTCCATACATGACCAAAGCCGGAACAATGGATGATAACGTCCTTAAGGTAAGCGTCATCGGACCGGGAACAGTAAGCCAGGAACAGTTTATCATTGACAACTGGCCGGTATATCCTGAAGATGAAGGCACCCATACTGACTACTGCATCGGCATGTGGAGCGCACCCGAGGCTACCCGCACATTCACCATTACGGGAGCCACAGCCGAAACCCAGATAAAATTCCTGGGGAACGACTATGATCTTCGGCCGACTGTCGTGACAATCAACAAGAACCGGATCTTCCTTGATGACATAAAGGTAGAAATCGTTCTTCCTTAGAATTTTGGGATTAGTTTCAATAAAAGGGGCGTTCATCATGTTTGAGCGCCTCTTTTTCATATGCTTGCCGGATTTGATGCGTGGGTACATCAGCAGAGCCTGACCCCCTTAGGCGAGGTGATGGAACGTTACCCACACTGAGCCGGAAGCTCTTTTATTACCCCGGAATTTTCATATTTCATTTTTTTTCATACTTTTACGCCGCTTTTAAACTAAAACAAGCTGAAAGCGTTCTGAAACAAGCATCAATTAAAACGTATCATATCTTTTACCAGAGGTTTAAATATGACAACTTTTATTAATGCAATGCACAATAAACTCAAGAATGTGTAATTAAAACAGAAGCTCATGAAAAAAATTATTTCAGTTGTATCCGCACTCGTAGTAAC
>JAAZAP010000362.1 GCA_012514255.1 Bacteroidales bacterium
CAATACCTGTCAGAAACCGGTAAAAAGGCGAAAGACTATTATGTCCACTACGCCTACTGTCCGAAATGTGCCAAAAAATTCGGGCATAATTACATGATCCTTTTCGCCGAAGTGCAAAATAACTGAACAGCCGGCATAAGGATTTAAAGACTTATCATTTGCAATATCTTTTACTGGCCTCCAATTGCCAAAATTCAACTTTCTCCCCGGCTCATTGTTTTAATATTATTATGTTATTACAATGACCGAAAAATCATTTGCCATAGAGGGGATGAACTGCGCATCATGCGCAGCACATGTGGAGAAAGCCGCAGCAAAGGTGGAGGGCATAACCTTTGCCAGTGTCAACCTGGCCACGGAACGACTGACCATATCCTATGATGAGCGCAAGGCTGATTTCAGTAAGCTGCTGGAAGCGGTAGACAAAGCCGGATACAAAGCCGTCGACGACGAGAAGGAACGACTCGCGGCGCGCCCGGAGACAGATCGACTGAAGAGAAGGCTCCTGTGGTCTCTGCTGTTTACGGTCCCACTGCTTATACTTACAATGTCTGTCATGGCCGGAGCCAGGCTGCCGGCAATCATCTCGCCGGAAGCCAGCCCCCTGAATTTCGCCCTGCTGCAACTGCTGCTCACCACCCCGGTAGTGATCACCGGTCGCAGTTTCTATATCACCGGAACAAAGACACTTCTCAGAGGTAATCCCGGTATGGATACCCTTGTAGCCATGGGTACCGCAGCTGCATACCTCTACGGCATCTATGCCACAGTACGTGTTGCCGGCGGAGACAGCCACTACGTGCATAACCTCTATTACGAGTCGGCAGCAACAATCATCACCCTGATAACAACAGGCCGCTTCCTTGAGGCCAGATCAAAGGCAAAAGCCGGAAACGCCATACGCAGTCTTCTTAACCTCGCCCCTCCTCTGGCCACGGTGCTGCGCGATGGCAAGGAGAAGACAGTACCTGCATCCAAAGTCAAGGTCGACGAGCTGGTGATAGTCAGACCAGGCGAGAGGTTCCCTGTTGACGGTATTATCACCGAAGGGATTACCTCGGCAGATGAGTCAATGCTCACCGGCGAGAGCATACCGGTAGAGAAAGATGAAGGCTCAGTAGTCACCGGAGGAAGCATCAACCTCAATGGTTCTGTCACTTGTCGCGCCACACGTGTAGGCAGCGAGACTACACTGGCACAGATAGTAAAGCTCATGGAGGAGGCGCAGGGATCAAAAGCCCCTATTGCCAGGCTGGCAGATAAGATATCAGGTATCTTCGTGCCGGTGGTGATTACCCTGGCCTTGCTGGCCGGAACAGCGTGGTTCATCGGCACAGGCGACTTCAGGCTGGCATTCACGGTGCTGATTTCCGTTCTGATAATTGCCTGCCCGTGCGCACTGGGCCTCGCAACACCGGTGGCAGTTATGGTAGGTACGGGCAGGGGAGCACAGCAAGGTATACTGATCAAAGGCGGTGAAGCCCTTGAGACGGCACGCAAGGCGAAGGTGATCGTTCTCGACAAGACAGGCACGGTCACTACAGGAGTGCCGGTGGTGACGGATATCGTGCCGGTCAACGATGTCAGTAAGGATCAACTGCTGTCAACCGCCGCGACAGCCGAAGGCCGCTCAGAACATCCGGTGGCCAGGGCAGTTGTAAGTCGTGCTGCTGAGGAAGATATCTCATTCCCCTCCCCGGACCGGTTCACAGCCCTTCCCGGCTACGGCGTGGAGGCAGCAGTCAACGGTACCCACATACTGGCAGGCAACAGACGACTGATGACCGAACGGAAAGTAGACACCACCACGGCTGACAGGATAGCTGAAAAACTCTCTGAAGAAGGGAAAACGGTTATGTATGTTGCTGCCAACGGCACATGCCTCGGCATAATAGCAGTGGCAGACACCATCAGGCCTGAATCGGCCGGCGCCGTACACGCGATGAAGAAGATGGGTATTGAGGTGATGATGATTACAGGCGACAGTCCACAGACTGCGCGCAATATCGCCGCACAGGCTGGTATAGACACCGTGGTAGCAGGTGTGCTGCCCGGCGACAAGGCCGAAGAGGTCAGAAAGATCCGCAGCAGCGGCAGAAGCGTGATCATGGTGGGCGATGGCATCAATGATGCCCCCGCGCTGGCGACAGCCGATGTGGGCATAGCTATCGGATCAGGCACCGACGTGGCCATCGAGGCTGCAGATG
>JAAZAP010000363.1 GCA_012514255.1 Bacteroidales bacterium
CAATACCTGTCAGAAACCGGTAAAAAGGCGAAAGACTATTATGTCCACTACGCCTACTGTCCGAAATGTGCCAAAAAATTCGGGCATAATTACATGATCCTTTTCGCCGAAGTGCAAAATAACTGAAAAACAGACGTAAGGAATTAAAAACATATCATTAACAATATCTGTTGCCAGCCTGCATTTGCCAAACTTCAACTTTCTCCCCGGCTCATTGTTTTAATTATACGATGTTATTACAATGACCGAGAAATCGTTTGCCATAGAGGGGATGAACTGCGCATCATGCGCAGCTCATGTGGAGAAAGCCGCAGCAAAGGTTGAGGGCATAACCTTTGCCAGTGTCAACCTGGCCACAGAGAGGCTTACTGTATCATATGATGAGCGTAAGGCTGATTTCAGCAAGCTCCAGGAAGCGGTAGGCAAAGCCGGATACAAAGCCATCGACGACGAGAAGGAAAGACTCGCAGCCCGCCCGGAGACAGAGCGACTGAAGAGAAGACTCCTCTGGTCACTGCTGTTTACGGTCCCGCTGCTTATACTTACTATGTCTGTCATGGCCGGAACCAGGCTGCCGGCATTCATCTCGCCGGAAACCAGCCCCCTGAACTTCGCCCTGCTGCAACTGATGCTCACCACCCCGGTAGTGATCACCGGCCGCAGCTTCTATATCACCGGCACAAAGACACTTCTCAGAGGCAATCCCGGCATGGATACCCTCGTAGCCATGGGCACCGCGGCTGCATACCTCTACGGCATCTATGCCACAGTACGTGTTGCCGGCGGAGCCAGCCACTACGTACACAACCTCTATTATGAATCAGCAGCAACAATCATAACCCTGATAACAACCGGCCGGTACCTTGAGGCCAGATCAAAGTCAAAAGCAGGAAACACCATCCGCAGTCTTCTTAACCTTGCCCCTCCTCTTGCCACCGTCCTTCGCGACGGCAAGGAGAAAACAGTACCTGCATCCAAAGTCAAGGTCGATGAGCTTGTTATAGTCAGGCCAGGCGAGAGATTCCCTGTTGACGGGATTGTCAACGAAGGGATTACATCGGCAGATGAGTCAATGCTCACCGGCGAGAGCACACCCGTGGAGAAGGATGAAGGAGCAGAGGTCACCGGCGGCAGCATCAACCTCAACGGTTCTGTCGTCTGCCGCTCGACACGCGTAGGCAGCGCCACCACCCTGGCACGGATAGTAAAACTCATGGAGGAGGCACAGGGATCAAAAGCCCCTATTGCCAGGCTGGCTGATAAGATCTCAGGCATATTCGTGCCGGTAGTCATAGCCCTGGCCATGCTGGCGGGAACGGCATGGCTCATAGGAACAGGCGATTTTAAACTGGCATTCACGGTGCTGATCTCCGTTCTGATAATTGCCTGCCCATGCGCACTGGGCCTCGCAACACCGGTGGCAGTGATGGTAGGTACAGGCAGGGGAGCACAGCAGGGAATACTCATCAAAGGCGGAGAGGCCCTCGAGACAGCACACAAGGCGAAGGTGATTGTTCTCGACAAGACAGGTACGGTCACTACAGGGATACCGGTGGTGACAGATATTGCGCCGGCCGGCGATGTCACTAAGGATCTCCTGATGTCAACCGCCGCGACAGCTGAAGGCCGCTCGGAACATCCGGTGGCCAGGGCAGTTGTAAGTCATGCCGCTGAGATAGATCTCTCATTCCCCTCTCCGGACAGGTTTACAGCCCTTCCCGGCTACGGTGTGGAGGCAGCAGTCAACGGCACCCACATACTGGCAGGTAACAGACGCCTGATGACCGAACGGAAAGTAGACACCATCACTGCAGATATGACAGCCGAAAAGCTCTCGGAAGAAGGCAAGACGGTGATGTACATTGCCGCCAATGGCATTTGCCTCGGAGTGATAGCCGTGGCAGATACCATCAGGCCGGAATCGGCCGGCGCCGTACACGCAATGAAGGAGATGGGCGTTGAAGTGATGATGATTACAGGCGATAGTCCACATACTGCGCGCCATATAGCAGGACAGGCAGGTATAGACACCGTAATAGCAGGTGTGCTGCCCGGCGACAAGGCCGAAGAGGTCAGAAAGGTCCAAAGCAGCGGCAGTAGCGTGATCATGGTGGGCGATGGCATCAATGACGCCCCCGCGCTGGCGACGGCCGATGTGGGCATAGCCATCGGCTCAGGCACCGATGTAGCCATTGAGGCTGCTGACGTTGTACTGATTAAAAACGATCTGTACGATGTGGTGCGCACCCTCCGGCTCAGCAACAGCACCATCCGCAATATAAAACAGAACCTCTTCTGGGCATTCTTCTACAATATACTTGGCATACCGGTGGCCATGGGCCTGCTGCACCTCTTCGGCGGCCCGCTTCTCAATCCGATGATCGCGGCTGCAGCAATGAGCTTCAGCTCAGTGTCAGTAGTATGGAATGCATTGAGACTCAGAAACGTAAAGCTTTGAACAATAGATTCAATAATTTTCTCCCCGGCGCGATTAAACCTTTGCGCCATCTCTGCATCTGAGTAATTGTAAGCAGAAAACAAAAAAGAATAAACAATAACAAAAACAATTACTCATGAAAACAAGACTATTCTTATCAGCGGTGGCATTCATGGCAATAGCAGCCATTGCCTCAGCACAGACGGTCCAGCAGAATCCCGAACAGATCGGAAGAGGCCGCGCGGCAGGAAATGTATATGTTGACGCCGACAAAGACGGCGTATGTGATAACTACACCAATGGCACAAGGCCGGGTCGGAGAGCCTACTCCGCCGGAGCAAATCAGACTGCAACCAATCGCGGACCAGGCAAAGGCCAGGGACTGGCCCGGGGCGCCAGGAACGGACAGGGCCGTGGCCAGGCTGTAGCTGCAGGCAGAGGCATGGGTCGCGCACAGGGGACAGCTCCCGGCAGAGGACGTTTTAACGGTAGAGGCCCGGCATTCGTTGACGCTAACAATGACGGTGTGTGCGATAACCTGCAGACAACAGCTGCGAAGAAATAAACGTCACTCCTCCCCCCACAGCACACAGAAAAAGAGATCCTCAGGGGTCTCTTTCTTCTTTCCCGCATATCATTGTCAACACTATTGCGTGACTTACAATTCTTTACCCTCTACGAGGGTTATGTCTTTTTCTTGTTCCACTGTCCTACAATTCTTAAAGCTCTACGAGCTTTCATTGTCAACGCTATTGCCGGTTGCATGGTACCTATTGCCTACGAGCTTTCATTGTCAACACTATTGCCGGTTGCATGGTACCTATTGCCTACGAGCTTTCATTGTCAACACTATTGCCGGTTGCATGGTACCTGTTGCCTACGAGCTTTCATTGTCAACGCTACTGCCAATTGCCTGTGAAAAACAGTAACTTTATCGCTTAACCTGAAGCCACCTTGCACCTCACCATCATCATCCCCATGTACAACGAAGCCGGCACCATTGCCGTGACACTGCAGAGGCTACGTGATACCCTGTTGCCCGATTTTGTCAGCCAGTTGGAGGTGATTATCGTCAACGACTGCTCAACTGACAACTCGGCCACCATAGCAGAGGATGCAATAAAAGGATTCCCCGTCGCCAGGGTGCTGAACCTCCCTGTCAATGGCGGTAAAGGTGCAGCCATTGCTGCCGGTGTGCAAGAGGCAAAAGGTGACACTATCATCATCCAGGATGCCGACCTGGAGCTTGATCCGGCAGACATACCCGCGCTGCTCAGCAGAATGCACGGCCAGAATCTTGACCTGGTAAGCGGCACCCGCTTCGCAGACAGAAAAAAACACCCCGGCCACGCCATGGCAGCAGTCGTGCTCAACAGGCTCCTCTCCTCCTTCGCTGCACGAATGACCGGAAGAAGAATAACTGACCTGACCTGTGGTTACAAACTGATCACAAAAGAGCTGTTTCAGAAACTGAAGCTCCGTGAAAGCGGATTCGGCTTTGAGACCGAATTGATGTACAGGGCGCTGAACAACAGCCAGACAAAATTCGCCGAGGAACCGGTAAGCTACTCCCCCAGAAAAAAGAAAGAGGGCAAAAAGATAGGCATCGCCGACGGCCTCGGCATTACAGCAAAAGTGCTGAGATACGGCCTGGCCGGGAAAAATTGGATTTCAGCACTGACACTGATCCTCATCATCACCCTCATGACCGCCACAATGCTGTCAGAGAAGCACTGGAACGACGAGCAACGGGTAATTGAATGGGATGCTATCTCCTACTATGCATACCTGCCTGCAGCTTTCATCTATCACGATCTTTCTCTCAGCTTCGCCGACAACTACCAGGGAAAGAATAAATTGCTCGTCTGGCCGGATCGCGGCCCGCAGGGCAGATACGTGATAAAAACCACCATGGGCCTCTCAATGCTCTGGACACCATTCTTCCTTGCCGGACACGGTATTGCACACCTCTCACGAGCCGACACCGGAGGCTACTCGCCGCCATACAAGTTTTTCCTGCTTGTTTCGGCACTCTTTTTTCTTACGATCGGGCTGATCTATCTGAGAAAAATATTGCTTGCACACGCATCAGACACTGTCAGCGCTTTAGTCCTTGCGGCATTCGTAATCGGCACCAACCTCTTCTGGTACACTCTCTACCAGGGGACGATGTCACACCTCTACTCATTTGCTCTGATAAACGCATTAGTCTGGTATTCAATGAAATGGCATGGGCTAACCGGCGCAGTGAAAGCATCATGGGGCATGGCACACGGAGCTGATGGCAAAGAGCCAGGGTTACCAGACACCGTACCAACAACCTCTTCCGGCCTTCAGAATACCAGCACCAGGATGCTATGGCCGGCCATAAGAACCGGACTGCTGCTGGGTTTGATAACACTCATCAGGCCGACAAACATAATCATCGCCCTCTTTTTTATACTCTATGGTGTCACCTCCGGCAAAAGCCTGCGCAGCAGAACCAGGGAACTGGCCGCTGGTTACCGGCACCTGGCACTAATGGCACTGGCAGCACTGATCGTATGGGTTCCCCAGATGCTCTACTGGAAGGAGATGACAGGACAGTGGTTATATTTCTCGTACGGCAGTGATGAGCGCTTTTTCTTCGGCGACCCAGCAATAATTAAGGGACTCTTCAGCTGGCGCAAGGGACTCTTTCTATATACCCCACTGATGATCTTCGCCTTTGCGGGAATCATATCGCTCTGGATACGCCGCTCCCCGCACGCTCTTGCTGTGACCCTGTTTGTGCCGCTGAATATCTATATCATCTTTTCATGGTGGTGCTGGTGGTATGGCGGAGGATTCGGCCAGAGGGCATTCATAGACAGCTATGTTCTCATGGCTGTGGCTGCCGCATCGCTCCTTTCGCATGCGATGACCGCCCGGAGAAGGTGGTTGAGGTCTTCGATCCTCACAGCCCTTATCCTGCTGGCTTCACTGGGCGCCATCCAGAACATACAGTATTACAACGGTGCCATCCACTGGGATTCGATGACCAGAGGGGCTTATCTCGATTCATTCGGCAGATTGAAGCCTTCGGCACGATTCCACGATCTGCTGGCGGCCCCCGACTACGAGAAAGCAAGAGAGGGCCTCGACAGGTAAAACCCCGTCAATGCCCTCCTAACCAATGAAATTTCTAAATTGCGCCAAGTCACAGCCTCACCACCGCCGGCTGCAGGTTGAATCCCTCAAGGCGCAGCAGCAACGGTGTGTTCCGATCTTCCTGGCTCAGAGCGGTGAGATCAACCTCGATGCTCTTTCTTTCTCCGGGCAGTAACACAATATAATTATCGTCAAGAAAGACCGGGGCCACCATCTCCCCGTCAGAGGTACGCACAACCTTCATGCGGACGAAGAAGGCAGCTACCTCTCCACTGTTGGCCAGATCAACACTGACCTTGCCATCCTTGCTCTTCATCATCTGCCCTACCACCTTCGCCGCGGGTAATCCTGTCAGCTTCTGCCTGTCACCACCGGCAGGGAACCAGTATGTGTTCTCATCAACAGTCAGACCTGTGGAGACATAGGTTATACAGAGCTTCAAAAACTGCACTGCAGCCGTGGAGCTGGTCAGGTCAGGCTCCCACAGACGGGTGATGCTGTAACCGTCCGCGGTCATCTCCTCAGCCTTTTTCCATATTTCCTGCCCGTACTCATCTGTCAGCACAGCCACCATCCTCAGACCTTTGCGCTCCTTTGGCATTGTATTTACAACGTATATTGCCGAGTCGGCAGTATTGAACATCAGATGCACCGGTGCGGCGCCATGCCTGAATCCGTAAAAGCCGGCATTCTGATCGAGGTACCAGTCGTAAAACTGCCCCTTCAGTGCCGGCCATGGATTCTGACTCTTCCATACCAGGAAACCGGTATACCAGTCCCACATGTGCGAGGTGTAACCCTCTGCCATGGAGCGGTACTGCTCGTAATTGAGCAACTGCGCCTTCCTGACGAAATCGGCCAGGTCAGCCGGTTCACCCAGTTGTTCGATCATCCCGCCGTAACCCATATATTTATGATACCGCCATACCTCATTCACCTCTTTGCCGGCAGGAACCACAAGATCCTTCTCCTCCATCATCTTTTTCAGTCCTTCCAGATTTGGCAGACCCACTGACCCGATCTCGGGATTGAAGGGGTGCCACTTATCCGTAAAGAACCAGAGCGGTTCCCTGATGCTATACGGGCCGTCAGCCGTGCCGCCGATTGTGTTGCGCAGCAGATCCTCCGAGGTGGACTCATCAAGCCATATCCTCGTACCGTCAATCTCCTCCAGGCGCTTCTGTATGAGCGTGTCGATCCCCTCCGGCAGCGGGAACTCATTTCCCCCGCAGATAAGGTAAAGGGAGGGGTGATTACGCAACATAATGATTTGGTCTTCAACGGATCTCAGGAACAGCGAGTCGTC
>JAAZAP010000364.1 GCA_012514255.1 Bacteroidales bacterium
ATCATCGAAGGTCAGTCCTTCAAATAGCAGTTTATCTTCAGAGAATGACATCGGGCAAGGTTTCTTTATTGGGGCGAAAATTACAAAAAAATGATACGCACCGGCATATCTTAAATGTCAATAAAAGGTTAAAAGTTGGATTGAGTTATTAAATTTGTATTAAACAGCCTTATAAACCATGCTGCCGGACATCTACAGGGAGACTCTTGCACGATACTGGGGATTCACTTCCTTCAGACCATTGCAGGAGGAGATCATTGAGTCTGTGATCTCCGGAAAGGATGTGATAGGCCTTCTTCCTACCGGGGGAGGGAAGTCGGTGACATACCAGGTGCCTCCCCTGGCTACCGAAGGCCTGTGCCTTGTCATTACCCCACTTATAGCCCTTATGAAAGACCAGGTGTCAAAGCTGAAGAAGATGAATATCAGGGCCATGGCGGTACACAGTGGTATGGCAAGGGAAGAGGTGGAGATAGCGCTTGACAATGTTCTTTATGGCGACTACCGGCTGCTCTATGTGAGCCCGGAGCGCCTCAGTACACCCCTTTTCAGGGCACGGCTGCCACGGTTTAACTTCACCCTGGTGGCGGTTGACGAGGCACACTGTATATCACAGTGGGGATATGACTTCAGGCCTTCATACCTCCAGATTGCCGAGATAAGGGAAATGATCAGCGAGGAGGTACCGTTCCTGGCACTGACGGCCACTGCCACCCCACGCGTGGTGGAGGATATCATCTCCAGGCTCAGGATGAAGAATCCGTTGGTGTTGAAAACGAGCTTCAGGAGACCAAATATAACCTACTTCGTCAGGGAGGTGGAGGACAAAAGCGCCTATGTGCTGCGCAGCCTGAAAAAAGAAAAAGGATGTGGCATCATCTATGTCAACAGCAGGAAGAGATCGAAGGAGGTGGCTGAACTGCTGGTGGCAAACAGCATCAGGGCCGACTTCTACCATGCCGGACTGCCACAGGAGATGCGTGACAGGAAACAGAACGCATGGAGCACCGGCGAAACCCGCATCATTGTGGCTACTAACGCCTTCGGGATGGGAATAGACAAACCCGACGTAAGATTTGTCATTCACTGGGACTGCCCGGATTCCATAGAAGCATACTACCAGGAATCGGGACGCGCCGGCCGCGACGGAAAACCGTCGTTCGCAGTCCTGCTCTGGTCACAGGATGAAAAACGAAAGCTGGCTGACTCGGTCCGCATAAAATTTCCTCCGGTAGAGAAGATAAAAGATGTCTATGAAGCCATCGGTAACTTCTACCAGCTTCCTGTGGGTGCAGGAAGAAACAGTGTCCATGACTTTGACCTCTGGAAGTTTGTAACTGCATTCCGGTTCTCGGTTACGGAAACATATAACAGCCTCAACTTCCTGCAGAAGGAGGGTTACCTTGAGTTTACTGATGAGATCAATAACCCTTCAAGGGTGCACTTCCTGGTCAGCCGCGATGACCTGTACAAATTCCAGGTCGCCAATGAGGAGTATGACAGGTTCATAAAACTCCTCCTGCGTACATACAGCGGCATGTTCTCCGAGTTTATCCCAATCAATGAGGAGGCCCTTGCTGCCCGGTCCGGAGTCCCCCGCGAGGTAATTTACCAGTTCCTCCTCCGTCTCTCTTCACAGGGTATAATCCACTTTATACCCGGCAAGAAAAGCCCTATGGTTATATTTACCGAAGAGAGACTTGACCGCAGCCACCTTCGTATATCACCCGAGCTCTACCTGAAGGTTAAGGAAAACTATATAGAAAGAGTAGACAGGATAACCGAATATGCTGACAATAAGACCAGGTGCCGCCCAGCCTTCCTGACCGCCTACTTCGGAGAGGAAACAGGCAGATGCGGACTCTGTGACACCTGCCAGGAGCGGAATGAACTGGAGCTTAGCAAGTATGAGTTCGATATTATCATTGATAAAATAAAGAAGCTTGTGGCCGAAAACCCCATGAGACCCGAAGAGCTGGAAGCAGAGATGGACCTTCCGGGTGAAAAGACTGTCAAGGTGATCCGCTGGCTCCTTGACCATGAGAAACTGGTCTATGATAACGAACACAGACTCACCTGGAAACGGTGACACTCCTCCTTTTATCAAAAATTCCCCTGTTTTCAGACTGAAATGAATATTTTTGTCGGGTAATTTTGTGATGATGGAACAAGAGGAAAAGGTGATCTACTCACGACAGGTGGTTGAATTTGCTGCCTCTGCCAATGAGTACTGCAAGTACCTGGAGGGTACCGGGGAAATAAATGGCATAGAGATACTTAAGGTTATGCAGCGATTACTCCCTTTCATCTATCTCAGGACTTCGCTTCTGCCACTGCTCGATCCGGTGCTGGAGGAGCCCAATGAGAAGACAGTGACTGAGTTTGACTGGACAAGAATGCATGACAATCTGCTGTCAAAGATGGGCAATAATGACCCATTCCCGGTAATTGTCTCCATGGGCGATCCGGCTGACGGACTATATACCGGCAGCATTGCTGAAAACCTTACTGATATATACCAGGATCTGAAGGACTTTGTTGTCAGCTATAAGAGCGGTAAAGAGGAGGTGATGAATGATGCAGTCTGGGAGGTGCTGATGAACTTCGAGGAGTTCTGGGGAAAAAAACTATTGAATGTACTCTCAGCGCTACATGATGTCCTCTACTCCGAAGCTGACGGGAACACCGATGATGAAACGAAAGACCATGACAAAACAATATAGTGAGAGCATATCGGATGAGGAGCTGAGAAAACTGCCGGTCCTGCAGTTTGACGGCAGGGTGACCCTGGTGGATACAATGGACAGATTCTACAGGGTGATAAATGAAATTGGCCGTTCCGGTATATTGGGCTTTGATACGGAAACAAGACCCTCATTCAGGAAGGGCAGAAGATATAACGTTTCACTCCTGCAACTGGCCGATGCTGACCATGCGTGGCTATTCAGGCTGAACATGACAGGACTGCCGCCTGAACTTACACACTTGCTGGCAGATAAAAACATAATCAAAGCCGGAGTGGCTATACGCGATGATATTAAGGCACTCAAATCACTTGCCCATTTCGAACCGCATGGATTCATTGACCTGCAGAACCTAGTGGCTGACCACGGGATAAAGGAACTGGGACTGAAGAAACTGTCTGCCATTGTCCTGGGATATTCAATCTCGAAATCGCAGCAGGTGTCAAACTGGGAGGCCCCCGTGCTGACAGAACGCCAGCAGTTATATGCCGCTACCGACGCATGGGTGTGCCGGCGTATTTACCTCGCACTGAATGGCAGAGAGGCTTATCATAACCATCAGTTGTGAATCCCGCCGACCTGAGGATCCACGACTAAAAAGCTGGCTTCCATGACCAATGACACCCACCCCGTTCGCATTACCCTCAGGAAAGGCAAGGAACAGTCGGTAAAACGGTTCCACCCCTGGATCTTCTCGGGCGCTGTGGCTTCTGTTGACGGAAAACCGGAGGAAGGCGATGTGGTGGAGGTGTTTGATTCTGGCAACACATACCTTGCTACAGGCCACTGGGCACCGGGATCAATAGCCGTATGCATATTTTCTTTCTCCAGATGCACTCCTGACCGCGAGTTCTTCAGGAAGAAACTGGAGGATGCCATGAAATACCGGATCAGTGCGGGCGTTGCCGGAAAGAGCGATACCAATGCCTGGAGACTGGTGCATGGCGAGGGAGACGGACTGCCCGGACTGGTGGTTGATCTCTATGGAAACGTTGCGGTGTTACAGGCACACACCGCAGGATTCTGGCATATACGTGAAATGATTGCCGGCATGCTCCCGGAGGTGACCGGCGGCCTGGTGACTTCAGTATATGATAAAAGCGAAGAGACCCTTCCCTATATGGCCCGGCTGAATCCTTCCAACAGTTTTCTCCTGGGCGGCAACGGTGAGACAGGTAACGTGGTGACGGAGAACGGCTTCCGCTTCAGAGTAGACTGGGAAATAGGTCAAAAGACCGGATTCTTTCTTGATCAGCGTGACAGCCGGAGCCTGCTGCGGCAATACAGCAGCGGAAGGAATGTTTTGAACATGTTCGGATATACCGGCGGATTCTCTGTCTATGCCATGAGTAACGCCGCCCTGGTACATACCGTTGACAGCTCCGCAACAGCTACCGCTATGGCAGATGAAAACGTGAGTCTCAATTTCGGCAATGATCCGCGCCATCACTCCTTCGCTACCGATGCCTTCAGTTTCCTCTCCTCAATGGAAAACGAATATGACCTGATAGTGCATGATCCACCCGCTTTCGCAAAACATCAGAACGCCCTGAACCAGGCACTGCAGGGCTACAGGAGGCTGAACGCCCTTGCCCTGAAAAAAATAAAACCCGGTGGACTGCTGTTTACCTTCTCCTGCTCACAGGTGGTGAGCCGTGATGATTTCCGACGCTCGGTATTCGTGGCGGCCGCCAATACGCGACGAGATGTGCGGATTTTGCACCAGACAGGCCAGCCGCCTGATCACCCGGTCAGTATCTATCACCCTGAAAGTGAATACCTGAAAGGACTATTACTGTATGTTGAATAGAAACCATGGATCCTTCGATACACATAAAAACAATTGCACGTAAGCTTCAGCTGCACGACTGGCAGGTTGAGAACACTCTCAGGCTCCTTGATGACGGGGCCACAATCCCATTTATAAGCCGTTATCGCAAGGAGGTGACTGGTAGTCTCAATGAAGTGCAACTGGCGGAGATACGTGACGAATATGAGAGACTCAAAGAGCTCGAAAAACGCCGCGAAGCTATCATCAAATCTGTGGAAGAACAGGAAAAGATGACACCTGAACTGCTGGCAAAGATCAATGCAGCCCTGACAATATCTCAACTGGAAGACCTCTACCTGCCCTACAGACCCAAACGCAAGACACGCGCTTCTGTGGCCAGGGAGAAAGGACTGGAACCGCTTGCTTTCTGGCTGCTTGCCCAGAAATCCGGCGATCCGGAGATGGAGGCTGAGAAACACATCACTAACGAAGTGGAGAGCGTTGATGCTGCACTGGCCGGCGCACGAGACATCATTGCCGAGATGGTCAGCGAGAACGAACAGGTACGCGGATCACTCAGACGCCTGTATGAACGCGATGCGGTAATCACATCACGCGGAGTGAAAGGAAAGGAGCAGGAGGGAGCAAAGTTCAGCGACTACTTCGACTGGTCCGAGCCGCTCCGGCGCTGCCCCTCACACAGGCTGCTGGCCATGCGCCGCGGCGAAGAGGAGGGATTCCTCAAGCTTACAATCATGCCGCCGGAAGATGAGGCATTGGATCTGATTGAGAAACAGTTTGTCAGGGCTAACAACGAGGCGGCACAGCAGGTACGTACTGCCATGACCGACAGCTGGAACAGGCTCCTGGCACCCTCAATGGAGACTGAATTCAGAAAATCATCCAAGGAGAAGGCTGATGAGGAGGCTATACGCGTTTTTGCCGGGAACCTCAGGCAACTGCTTCTTGCCCCGCCTCTCGGCGAAAAAAACGTTCTGGGCATTGACCCCGGCTTCAGGACAGGCTGCAAGGTGGTCTGTCTCGACAGGCAGGGAGCCCTGCTTCATGATGACGTGATATACCCCCATCCGCCTCAGAATGAGACTGCCCGCAGCGTAAGCAGGCTGCTGACACTGATTGAAGAATATGAAACAGAGGCTATCGCCATCGGTAATGGAACCGCAAGCCGGGAGACCGAACAGATCGTGCGTGCATACCTTCCCCCGGACTCCGGCGTGAAAGTGTTCGTGGTAAGCGAGGCCGGCGCTTCCGTATATTCAGCTTCCAAAACGGCACGCGACGAATTTCCTGATCATGATGTAACTGTCCGTGGAGCGGTATCCATCGGTCGCCGCCTTATGGACCCGCTGGCTGAACTGGTCAAGATTGATCCCAAATCCATAGGGGTGGGCCAGTACCAGCATGACGTTGACCAAACCCGGCTGCAGGCCAGCCTTGACGAGGTGGTGATGTCATGCGTCAACGCCGTGGGTGTGGAGGTGAATACGGCCAGCCCCCACCTGCTCACATATGTCTCCGGCATAGGCCCCAGGATGGCACAGAATATCGTTGATCACCGTACGGAGAACGGACCGTTCCGCTCACGCGCGGAACTGATGAAGGTTAAACGTATGGGCGAGAAAGCCTTTGAACAGGCTGCCGGATTCCTAAGAATACGCGGCGCCGCCAACCCGCTCGACGCCTCGGCAGTACACCCCGAGAGCTATCATATAGTGGAAAAGATGGCCAGGGATGCCGGCTGCACCGTTGCTGACCTGATCAGCGACGAGACAAAAAGAAAAGTAATAAGTATTGAAAAATATGTTACTCCTGAGGCAGGATTGCCCACCCTGAAGGATATCATGCAGGAACTGGCCAGACCGGGACGTGACCCAAGGTCCGCATTGAAGGAGTTCAGCTTCGCCGATATCCACTCAATTGAAGATGTTAAGGAAGGAATGGTGGTGCCGGGAATTGTAACCAACATCACCAGGTTCGGAGCTTTTGTGGATATAGGTGTCAAGCAGGACGGACTGGTGCACGTGTCGCAGATGGCTGACCGCTATGTTGATGACCCGGCCAAGGTTGTTAAACTGCATCAGCACGTCACTGTCCGCGTCCTGAATGTTGACCTGGCAAGACAGAGAATACAGCTGTCAATGAAAGGTACTGGCAGTCAGGTCAGGCAATAGGCAAGAGGCAGGAGGCAATAGTGGAAATCCCCGCAGGGGATTAAGAATTGTAGCAGATCCCCGTAGGGGATAAAGAATTGTAGCAGATCCCCGTAGGGGATAAAGAATTGTAGCAGATCCCCGTAGGGGATTAAGAATTGTAGCAGATCCCCGTAGGGGATAAAGAATTGTAGCAGATCCCCGTAGGGGATTAAGAATTGTAGCAGATCCCCGTAGGGGATAAAGAATTGTAGCAGATCCCCG
>JAAZAP010000365.1 GCA_012514255.1 Bacteroidales bacterium
ATAATTGTCAATCTTTTTAGTAATTTTTTGTGAAGTCAGATATACCTTTATTGAATTCGGAGTTTCTCTTGATATTTTCCAGTAGGGTGCAGACTCATCTTTCCTGGTAAAATCCTGAAAAAACTCTTTCCCAAATCTTTCTTCAACTCCTATTAATGGTAAATAAATCCGTCTTGATAATTCAGTATTTTCAATCAACAGCAACTGATTGAAGAAGTTTTTAAAGTCCTCTTTTGAATAAAATCTTACAATTTCCGAAAAAGGCACAACTGCAGTATCCTTTGATAGGTTTTTAACAATGCTGATTAATGTATCTTTTGTGATCCACCCATCTTGATGAGGCAAGTCCCTTTCAAGATGATAGTTTTCAATCCCGATTGAAGATAGCCTTTCAATCAACATCCTAAAAGTTTCAAATCTTTGTAAAAAAATTAGTCTAACAGGATATCGTCTCGATAGTATATCATTTGTAACCTTGTCAGAATTAATTTCTGAAATCAATCCTTCGATACTTTCAAATTCTTTTATTTTTTCAGCCAATTTCATGGTTGCCCCTAATTGAAATATTTATCAATCAAACTTAAGAGTTGAGAAAAGTGTGGGTTTTCTTCAACCATTTTCACAATTCTATTTTTAAGTTCTTGTTCACCTTGATTAAAGTTCCTGACTTTGAAAATGATTTTTTCTCTTTCAGGCGTGGGTGTGGGAGTATCAGGATTTTGAGGATTGTCTGGATTATTTGGTTGAGTTGGATTTGATGTAGGTTGATTTTTGTGTGTATGCCATTGATAAACTTTTAGCTTTACATTGTCTTCCTTCCACAAACCTATTTCTTCTTGCATACTAGATAATAGATAGTCTGTAACTTCGCTAAAGTTCTCATTTGTGATAGAAATTCCATCATCCACCCTTTGCAAAAATGTTAAAAACCCTGCACTAAAATTTTCATGCTTAAGTGCCAATTTTATCTCATAACGATAATCCTTTATTTTTCCTAAAACTTCTGAAATTAGCTTAACATCTATATCATTTGTAGAATTATAGATAAGCTTTAATAACTCATCAATTGCAGCCGTAATGTTTTTTCCTTCAGTACAATATTTTAATGACCAAATAGGATATTTTGCAATTGTTTTTACGTAATTTACAATTGCCCAGCGTGTATCAGTAATACTATTAAAGTCTTTTAAATCAAACAGGTCAAGTAGTATCTTCTTAAGCTCTCTTTCTTCTTTAGATCCAAAACGTACATTCAATTTGTTTTGATTTCTACCGTCCTGCCAGAAACTAAACATATAGCCGATTAGATCCCGCATTTCATCCTTTTCAATGGGTCTTCCCACATCAGATACATAAAGTTCTCCAATATATTTTCTAAGTACAAAACCCATAAGTGCCATATTAGGCATGTTTGTATAAAGGCCAAAAGGTGAATCTGTTAAAAATTTTAATTCTTCACCAATATTGAACAGTGATCTCTGTTTGAGTTTGGAGAATTTTGAATCTATTTCTCCTTGAATAATATTTAAAGTGTGATTGGGGTCGCTATCTGGTTTTAATATTAAATTATCAGCAATGATATATTCGCCTTCCTTATCTTTAACTAAATATTTAAGATAGACATTTGGGCCACCTGAGGTTTTTTCTTCAAGTTCAGTGCGATCATCAGCAAAAATAAAAATCTCCGCTGCCTTTATTGCTGCTTGAAACTTCCAAACATTTGCGTTCCTGTATAGGTCAGAAATGTTATCGATACCTTTTGAGAAAATTATTGGACTGTATGAACGATTGATCACATTACCAATTTTAGTGGCAAGATGTTTTTCATCTTTGTCCCTAAAAATGATTTGCATATATCTGTTTTTTATTCTGGAAAACCACTCTTTTACTTGTTCTTTTGCGTAGTTTTCGTAATTAGCCGATTGTTCGTCATAACTATGATTGTCGCTTACCTGCTTCCTGGCGATATAATCTATAAACTTTTCGTAATTTCTTTCTGAGAATGGTTCTTCAACAATAACAAAAACTTTATCCTGAAAATCTTCGTCCTGTGATAATTCTTTAATTTTGGGAATGGTTGTTAAATGATCATAATCTCCATTTGATAAAAAAACTGCACACTTAAGGCTGTATGGTTTCTGAAAAGCTTTGTTTAAACGATTCCTTAATATATGTTCATTCTCTATAATTGTTGAAAATAAAGTAATTTCAGATTCTCTGTAAATATTGTCCTTGAAAATACTTTTCTCTAAATCCTTATTGACTTGAGCATACTTTAGCACACTGATTATATCTTTAAATTGATTTCTGACGCTTTCTTTTGCTTGCTCAATTTCTTTTATCGGTAAAGATGAAAACTCAATTAAAAAGTCGCCTCCTGGGGTCTTTGTGACTATCCCTTTTTCGTCAATGAAGGTTAGTATTTTTGGAATTTCTATTTCAAAACCAGAGCCATAAAAGAGTGAGATAATGTTTTCAGTTGAAGGAGTAACCGGACTTCCTTCTTCTCCTGTTACTTCAATTACTTTAAATAATACGTTTAGAAGCAATATTCCTTTAAATACCTTAGTGTAATTTTCTCCATGGTCTTGAACTCTTCGAATATTGAGACGATATTTATCAAGCACCTGATTAAACCTTGCTTCCTGATCATTTTCAAATGCATTGGCAAAGAAATCCCACAAATAATCCGCTGTAAGTAAGTGTTCACCGTTTAACTCCTTGTCTAAATAATTAAGAAACCCAAATTCTTTATCATATAAGAAACCAAAAATACTTCTATTGGAAGAACCTAAATTTCTGGCTATAAATGTGGATAAATAGGCTGAATATGGGTGAATGGGGAAAAGGTCTTTTATTTTTGATTTTGCCGAAGCACTGTGGTTATTGGTCAGCAAATTAATTAAATCATCCCATTGTGTTGAGTCCTCAAATATCTCTGCCTGCAGCCTGCGCCATTCATTAGTATTTAATTTTTTAATGGTTGCTGCAATAATATGGTAGGTTGTAATAGGTTCCATGCGATACTGAATAATATGAAACCTATCATTCATTCGTGATAAATCCTCTTTTGGTATAGAATGTTGGTGGGGTGTTCTATGACTGATTAAGTATAAAAAGATGTTGTTTTTCTCACTTAATTCGGCAATGTTTTGTAGCTGGTTAATAATTCCTGAATTAATAGAATCCATTACAGAAGTAAACTCATCCCAAATGATAATAATTCCATCTGCTTTCTTTTGAGCTATTACCTCATTATTGACTTCAACAAGCCACTTCGTAATATCTGAATGTGAAAAGTGAACACCCTCTTTATTTAGAGTACCTTCAATTACATTAAAGAAATCAATATCATAAGCATTTAATTTCTTTAAAATGTCAGTTTTGGTTGCAACATAGATGCTAAGTTCATCATGTTTTTTTATAAGTGAATGCCAATCTATTAAAGGGCTACTTACCTTTTCAATCAATCTATCGAAATCGCTGGTTGTCACAATGCCTAAATCCTTAAAACCAGGCGAGGTTCTTACAGCTTTTTCAATTTGCAAAGCAAACGTTCTGCTATTTGAAATGCTTCCCAATCCTTTTAATACTATAGGCAATAATTTATGTTTGCCTCGATAGTTCTTTAGTTTTGATTTCAAACTGGAATCATCAATATTCTCATCTATATACTTTTCAACCTCTGCATAATCATCAAATAACAAATGCTTAATTACAGAAGCGGCATGACTTTTCCCTGTTCCAAAAGTACCCTGAATCCAAATTGATTTTCTTAAACTCGGTTCGCTCGTATCAATAGCTGAAAGTGTTTTCCGTAACACCTCATAAAACTGGTCGTTTGGAATAAACTGTTTCCAATAATTAAAGGTTTCGTTCTCAATATTAAATACAGGGTGAAAATACTCCTGCAACCCAATGATTTCTGAATATTTCATGATGCCACTATTTTTCAAGTAAAAGTTTAAGCACTTCGGTATATGTTAAATCTTCGCGTAGTGAGATATTGTCGAGACCCATTACCAAATCAACTTTTACAATTCCGTTTTTATTTTCGTGCAATGTTCTTAATATGTTTTGGAATCGTTCTTTTGATACCCCAAACTCCTTGTAAATCCCTTGTTTCTGTCCGGGTGAAAATAACTCGGAAACAGTCAAATTATATCGGTTTTTGCTATTGGCGAAACGATAGATGGAATAGGCAACAGAAATTGAAGATACATTTTCAAATGGAGCTTTTCTGATGATTGTTTCAGAGTTTCTTTTTTTAATTTCCCAAAATTTGAATTCTGAGCCCAAAGGACTTTCTACGAACATGTTAATTAATGATGCCAACCCATTAAGTTTTGTACTGTCTTTTATGTCTGGGAAAGAGTTCTTTAAAATTGATTCTAAATCTTCTCTATTTAAAGCAGAGTTCCATTCAATATCCCGAGTATACCACTTCACAATTGTTGAATTATAAACTAGATTAATCCAAATGATTTCCCATGCTAAATCATTTCTATTTTTATATTGCTTTTGTAGCATCATTCCAATTTCACTAATTCTTTTGTCAGAATTATTTAATATTTCAGAATCTTTTAACCAATTAAGGAATGCCGGAACCATTTTTATACCTAAGTCATTTTCACCATGAAAATAATTGTCCGGATTCATAAAATACTGATTAAGCCATTTCTCTCTTAAGCCAAATCTATTATATCTGTCAATACTCGTAATTTTTGTAGTCATGTTTTTCCCTCCTTCTAAAATGTTTAAAGATTTTGCCATCATACACCCTTTTTCAATGAAATCAATACACTTTCTGCAGTGAATGCACTTTGTGGAATCAATTTTAACTTTTGGCTCTACAACTAAAGCTCCAGTTGGGCACTCAACTTCACATGCCAAGCAATGATTACAATATGTTGCTTTACTAATTATTTTTTTTACATTGCCAAGTAATGTTGGATAACTGCTGAGATTTTCAAAAGTTAAAATAATTTTATTATCATGATTAATAAGTGTTTCTATGGTAAATGCACAAACTATTTCCTTAAATTTAATTTCACCCTTAATAATATTATTTTTTTTATCAAAGAATAAAGGGCCTAATACTTTGAGCCATTCTAATATATCTTCATTAGGTTTTGTTAATAAGACTTTAAGGTCTCTGCTTTGATCAATAATATCAATTCTTGAAACACCGGAATAATTGCTTTTTGAACCAGATCTCCTTTTCCATCGACCCTCTTTAATGTAATCCTGAACATCAATGACTCCTGATTCGATAGTTGCTTTCTTTATAACATTTAAAAAAGGTTCCATCTTTTCTGGATAAACTTTCTGTGCAATTCTTTCATTCCAATCAGAAGAAAATGGGCAGATAATACATCCAACCCTTGAAAGACCATATCTGTAACCTTGGTTTATAGTCAAGTTTCTAGAAAATAAATAAAGAAAAATCTCGGTAAGACTCCAAGAAAATATTGGACGGGCGTTAATAACGTTATTATGTTTAACTTGTTTTCCAATTCTTCGATAGGCTTCTCTTTTGCTACTTTCTTCAGCTCTTACACCTTCGAAAACCAAGACATTTGGTTGCTTCCCATTCCCATTAATGTGCTTTAAATCACGATATAAAGGAGCTGTTTTAACTACTGTACAGCACCACCTATGGATTCGGCTTGGCAAACCAAACTTTTCCCAGAGAGCAACCGTATCTTTTTGTGGATTTTGAGATAAATGAAACCTCAGCTTAGGATAATTCGCAGTATAATATTTTTTTGTTTTTTCCCAAATTTCAAGTGATGGAGGGATTTCCATTCCTGTGTTTGAATAGATCACTATAAAATCATCAGGCGGTATCACACGGCTTACAAGATCAAGTGTAACCTGAGAATCTTTTCCGCCACTGAAGGAAGCAATAAACTGGTCAATCCTTGTGTTAAGATAAACTGTTTTGTTGTTTACCTTGGTCAAGTCAAGTGGCATAATATCAAAACTATCGCAATCTTGTTTAACAACAGCATACTTAATCTTTGTCTTCTTTTCATGCATTTCAGCCAACAAAGCCCAGTCAATTTCTTCATTTACTTTAGCTTTGCTCTTTATTTTCTTGAGGCTATAAGTGCGATAGGTTTGTTCAATAAATTCAATGGCTTCCTGTTCAAGCAAGAAAAGTAATTTATGATTTTTTTCAACTACCTTTTGAATGTTTATAGGCTTAAGTTTTAAGCCTTTCCCAACGTCTGTGATTTCGATTATCGGGTCGTCAAAAATATTCCCACCTTTCACTTCAGCAACTAATTCCCCTTTATAATAATATCTTCTATCTAAAGCCCATAGCAAAGGATCATTCGATTCCGGATATTTCCATTTTCTATCAAGACCAAGCAAGGATAATTCTTCATGGAAAACAGGTCGGGGTGAAACATTTAATGACTCACCTTTTCCGTTTGTTGTTAGCAAAACCCCATTAATCTCTTTGTCCCATACTACTCTAAACATACTTGTCAAATTAAAAAGGTTAAAGATACTAAAAGAGTCGGCAAGATTTCACCTTTTAACAATGCTTTGGTTGCAGAGTTGGCTTGTGGGGCTTTGGCCATCTTGTATATCGTGTAGATATTGATCGGCATTAGCTATAACGTTCGGCGGTATGTGCAGTTAGCGTCCCGCTGCATCGGGACGGTGGCGCGTGTTTTTGCACTCGTGATGCGATGCAGGCTTATGATGTTATTTGTTTATTCTCGCGTTGGCAAAAACCGTGACACCAGGAAGGAGTCCCCGGCGGGAGCCGGGGCGGGCCGTACCGCCGACCACTAAATGTTCCTCTTTAGCCAGAAAATTCTCGCGGTACGGAAAAGCCAATTGCATATACCGACCTGATACCGCCAGTTTATTTCCATTTAAGTTTCACGAGTAAATCTTGGATCCATTTTTTTGTTGCTTCCTTACAATTAATTTCAGTAGCAACCTGTATTAAAGCGTTAAGGAATTCATTTTTATTATCAATGTCAATTTTAAAAAGGCAATACTTGGTATAACTAAAAATGTCGTGTAGAAGCGTATAAAAACCTTTTTCTTCAAACTCTTTTAATTTGGATTCGACTGATTTAAAGTCATAGTTAGCCCTAGGTCCATAAATAAACTCACCTTTTTTACCTTTTTCTATTATTATTTTATTAAATGCATGCTCTACATCATATTCAGTAAAGGTTTTATCTTTTACTTCTATAGAATAAAGATATTTGTTGCCTTTATAAATATCGATATCGCCTATTTCTTTAGAGGAAGCTCCGCTTTGATTTACTTTATGAACAGCAACCGAGTATGTTTCATTTTGTTTTTTGTAATAGAGTCTTTCCAGAGTTCCAACCACTATCGTACAGGTCTCTCCCTCGAAAGGCATCTCAAGGAAGTTTATAATAAACTCAAATATTTCAATTAAAGTTGGACTGTACTTAATATGGGTATCATCAAGATTCTTAAGTTCAGTTATTCTTACATGCAACATCTCTAAAGCGCATGATAGGTATTCAATAGCTTCTTGAGAATTTCTGATTTTGCCAAAAATGTAAATGAGCGTTAATAAGGTCTCTTTATCATTACCTTTTCTAACCGCGTTTTTATCACTTAAATGTGTAAAACGGGCAGGTTTGTTTAAGAAAGGTTCATTAGACCCACCGAGGGCCCTATTTAAGAAGTCCCTTTCAAAAGGAACAATTACATTATGGCAAAGACTTCTTGCATCATATGCTCCATTTAAAGGAGCACCTGCCTGTAGAGCAATTGGGTTTGCATTATTGTTCGTAGATTTTGCTAATAACCCAGTAAGTAAAATGTATTTGTAAGTCTTATGGGTACCAGAAAGGACATCTTTTATCTTGTGACAAATATCATCTGATTTTAAACACCTTTCTCTATATGCTTTTAACAAAACTTGTTCTGCATCTGTTCTTTTAATGT
Organism: Bacteroidales bacterium; assembly: GCA_012514255.1. The sequence goes on from JAAZAP010000365.1 coordinate 7,954, forward strand.
TTATAATCATGCTATTTCTAATTGATATGGGAGCTTTATAATAGCCTTGTCTAGGTTTTCATTTGTTAAGTAATCAAACATCATTCTCCCAATCGAATAGCCAAGATTGCATGGAACTGCATTCCCAATTTGTTTGAAAATGGAAGATTGTGATCCTGAGAATTTATAGTTATGTGGGAATGTTTGTAAGATTGATGCTTCTTCAACAGTTAAACGCCTTAACCGTTTTGGAGCTTCGGTAAATTCTGATGGGGAACCACCCTTCATAATATCAGAATGATAGTTCTCAATCCAGCTCGGTTTGTTTTCGTACAATTCTAGTTCATCAATTATTGGGGTTTTATTCCCCCCCATTGATGCTGGTAAAGTTGCACAATACCCTTCAATCTTCACTGGTCTCCCAAGGCCATTAAAAAGCATTCCGGCATAAGGAGATTTTCTTAAAACAGGATTTGGGGTTAAAGTTATTTTTGCCTTGCAAAGACCTCTATTATTACCTTGACCAGCTCTGTCTAGAACGTTTAATGCTTGTCTTACAGTGGGTCCTTTCTTTCTATAAGGCTGAAGCATTTTATTTAGGTCTGGTATTATGAAGGAGTTGTTATTAAACCCAATAAAGAACACTCTTTCTCGAGATTGTGGTACATCAAAATCTGAAGCATTTACTACAATGTAGTTCACGGAATAACCTGATGATTTGAATTTTTCGAGTAGTTCGTTTCTTAGGAGACTCCATTTACTTAATTCACCGAGTGCTTTTACATTTTCCATCACGAATGCCCTAGGTTGAACTTGATCAACAATTTCTGAAAATGTCCAAATATGGTTACTCCTAGGATCGGAAGGATTCATCTTGCCAGCAACAGAGAATCCCTGACATGGAGGACCTCCAAAAACAATGTCTACTTCAGACCTATATTTATATAATTGACTTTTAAGGCTTTCGATATCACCGCAATGAATATGGTTACCAATGTTATTCTTATAGGTCTCACAAGCCATTTTGTCAAAATCATTTGCCCATAAAATATCGAATCCGGCTTTGACAAAACCAACATCCAGACCACCTGCACCAGAATATAACGAGATTGCTTTCATAGTTCAAAATTAAGTCATTTTTGGTAAGAACCATACAGGTTTTAATAAATTGGCGGTAACTCATTTATGTGTAGACATTTTGTATATATTTTAAAATTTGGTAGAAACAGTATTTGTTGAAATATTTTACATAATATATTCATATTTTGCCTCTTAGTAACACATAAGTCACACTTAACCATTTTAAGGTCACTACCTAATTATGTCCTTAGACGCAATCCCTTCAAATCTCACTAGTGACTCAGAAAAGTGTACCAAAATTAAATAAAACGATTTGAGATGAGTGTTAATTATAAGTGTGGTTTTATACATTAGACTATTTAGGGCAAGCGCTCTTCAAGATAGAAAGAGGGTAGAAATTCTCCCGATCTTTTTCTGTTTTGTTTAATGAGGGTCCAACGTTACACGCTGCCTATAGATGTAGATTTGTTGTGCTATTTCAAATGTAGTCTCTTTGAAACGTATTATTTCCCCCGGCCGCATCTGGGAGAGGAGGGTTAGGTCAGCGGTGATGACATTGGCTATACGGGCATAGCCGCCGGAGGTCTGACGGTCGGCCATGAGGATAATGGGCTGACCGTCGCCGGGGATTTGAACCGTGCCCAATGAGATGCCTGCCGAGATGATGTTGGTCATCCCTTCCTTATGCCTGATTGGCTCGCCGGAGAGCCGATAGCCCATGCGGTCACTCTGGGCAGTGACCGTGTACTCAGTTGACAGGAAACTGCGCAAACCGGCTATTTCAAAATAATGTGCCTCGGGTCCAGAGATGATCCTGATTGTCTGCTCATGCTTGTACTCTGGGATGAGGCCTTCTGGGATCTTTTTTAACCTGGGTTTTCCTTTGGCGTAATCAGTGGACAAGCGGCCGGGAGGGGAGAGGGGATCAAATTCCCCCAGTGGCAGCTCGTCACCGGGCATGAGAGCACGGCCCTGAAATCCTCCTATCCCTGCCCTAATGTAAGTCGACCGGCTGCCCATAACGGGTGGCACGGCTATTCCGCCGGCAAAAGCGATATATGCCCTGCAGCCGCTCCTCAATCCTCTGAACCCTAGCCTGTCGCCGGGCCTGACATCAACCGCGGTGTTCATGGGTATGCCCTGGCCGTTGAGGTGGGGGTCCATGTCGGCGCCGGTGATGGCTATCCAGGTTGCACCGGTGAACTCAAGCTGCGGACCGGAGATCGTCGCCTCGAGGCATGCATCGCCGGGCTCATTGCCTACAAGCAGGTTGGCAAGCTCGAGGGAGAAAACATCCATCGCCCCCGAAACAGGCATACCAAACCTCTGGTACCCGTACCTCCCCCTGTCCTGAACAGTGGTAAGCAATCCTGCCGAATGTATTATCACCGTCGCCATGGTCAATCCTTCGGGGTTCGTCTGACCTGGTAAGTGCCCTCAGCCACCGCGGCGGCTATCCGCTCATACTCTTCCTCATCTACTGAGAAAAACCGGATGTAATCGCCGGCCTTGAAGAGGAATTCTGGCTTGCTGTCGGGATTGAACAGCCGTAGCGGCGTGCGTCCTATCAGCTGCCATCCTCCCGGGCTCTCCATGGGGTAGATGCCTGTCTGCTCGCCGGCGATGCCCACAGAGCCGGCAGGGATCTTCAGCCTGGGCGTCTCCTGGCGCGGGGTGGCAATACGTTTGTCCATCCCCCCGAGGTAACAGAAGCCGGGGGTGAAGCCTAGCATGTACACGAGGCAGTCGGCGGAGGTGTGGATGGTGATCACATCGCGGGCGGCGAGGCGGTTATGTTCGGCAACATGTTGCAGGTCGGGACCCGCCTCGCCGCCGTAGAGGACCGGGACGTGGACGACCGTGGGGGCGGGCAGGAGGATGGCCGCGGGGTCGGCGGCACAGGCGCGGAGGGTCTCCAGCAGGCGCCGGTAGCCGATTCTTGCCGGGTCATAACAGACCATCAGTTCGTTGTACGAAGGGATGAAGTCGGTGACGCCCGGGATGTTCTCCTCCTCGAGCCTCGCCAGCAGCTTCCTGATGACCCTGCGGATCATCAGAACGGAGTGATGCGGCAGGTGTCATGTGCTGTATGCCTGGTTCCTGGTCCATGAACTGACTGTTGAAAACTCAGGGCATATCTTGATAAGTAAATGTGTTACTCCCGTGACATTATACTTAGTTTTGTTCTGCTATCGGTTCTTGACAGATTAATAGGGAATCCGGTGTGAATCCGGAGCTATCCCCGTAGCTGTAAGTCCTATTTCAGAGTTCAATCATACAGCCACTTTTCTTTATTGAATGGGAAGGCGGTTGAAACGGGACAAGCCAGAAGACCTGCCGGTGCAAAGTTTCGTAGCTTTCGGGTGAAAGGCGATTGATTCTCTGCCCCTGGCAGTCCTTCAATTTCAGAATCCCGCTGGTTACCATTTTTGTCAACAATTAAACTATATTGATATGAATGGCAGACAAAATGCAATCCGGCAGATCATCAAACGTAACGGCGATCTCGTTGATTTTAATCCTCAGAAAATTGAGCATGCAATCTTTAAGGCAATGCGGGCTGTAGGTGCCCCTGACCGGAAGAAAGCAGCCGGATTATCTGCGGAAGTAGTCGAACAGCTCGAAGCAGATGCAGGGGAAAACCCATCCGTTGAACAGGTGCAGGACATCGTGGAAAAAAAACTGTTTGACTCAGGCGATTTCAACCTGCTGAAGGCTTATATCCTTTACCGCAAACAACGGGAACTTGTACGTAATACAAAGGACATATTCTCAAACATCGAGGTGGTTGATGATTACCTTTCACTTAAAGACTGGCGTGTGAAGGAGAGCGCCAACTCATCATACTCCCTGCAGGGACTCAATCAGCACATCTCAACCGTCATTACCTCTCAGTACTGGCTGAATAAACTGTACCCTGAAAACATAGCATCGATGCACCGCCAGGGATATTTCCATATTCATGACCTCGGATTCCTGAGTGTCTATTGCGTAGGATGGGACCTGCGTGACCTGCTTGTCTCCGGCTTCAGGGGCGTCACAGGAAAGACCCAGACCAGGCCTGCAAAACATTTCAGGACCGCCCTCGGACAGATTGTCAATTTCTTTTATACTATGCAGGGCGAAGCCGCCGGCGCCCAGGCATTCTCCAACTTCGATACGCTGCTGGCGCCATTCATCAGGTTTGATAACCTCAGTTATGCGCAGGTAAAACAGTCGCTGCAGGAGTTCCTTTATAATATGAATATACCTACGAGGGTGGGATTCCAGACTCCTTTTACCAACGTGACACTTGACCTTGTTGTGCCTGATTTTCTGAAAGATGAGCCGGTGGTATACGGTGGAGGCTTGCATGAGACGGTTTATGGTCATTACCAACGTGAAGTCAACCTGTTCAATAAGGCATTTGCCGAATTGATGAGCGAGGGCGACGCTACGGGAACACCCTTCTCATTTCCTATACCCACATATAACATCACGAAGGATTTCGACTGGGACAACCCTGATTATGAGCCGATATGGGATATGACATCAAAGTACGGCATACCCTATTTCTCAAACTTTGTGAATTCAGACCTCAGTCCTGATGATGTGAGGAGCATGTGCTGCCGGTTGCGTCTTGATAAGCGCGAGCTTAACAGGAGGGGAGGAGGGCTTTTTGCCTCCAACCCGCTGACCGGTTCTGTGGGGGTGGTGACAATCAACCTGCCGAAACTCGGTTATGAGGCTTCGTCAGAGGAGCAATTGCTGCAGCGGTTGAGGAACCTGATGGAACTGGCAAAATCAAGCCTTGAGATAAAGCGCAAGACAATAGAACTATATACTGAAAAAGGGTTATACCCTTATTCAAAGTATTATCTGCGTGACATCCACAGCAGGCATAACTGTTACTGGAAGAACCACTTTTCAACAATCGGAATTGTAGGGATGAACGAGTGCTGCCTCAACTTCCTCGGTGTGGGTATTTCGGATAATGAAGGAAAGGAATTCGCAATAAGGGTGCTGAATTACATGAGGGATGTTCTCGCGGAATTCCAGGAAGAGACCTGCAACATCTACAACCTCGAGGCCACCCCGGCAGAAAGCACAGCATATCGCTTTGCGAGGATAGACACAATGCAGTACGGGGACCTGATCACTGCCAACCAGGAAGATTATCTGAAAGGAGCACAGCCCTATTATACAAACTCAACCCATCTTCCCGTAAGCTACAGTGATGATATCTTCAGGGTGCTCACCCACCAGGATGAATTGCAGACTCTGTACACCGGGGGTACCGTATTGCATATCTTTACCGGGGAGAAGGCCATTCCGGCAGCATCAGTGAAGAGTATCGTTAAGAAGATTGCCGGGAGGTTCAGGCTGCCCTATTTTACTCTTTCACCCACCTTCAGCATCTGCCCGTCACACGGCTATATCAATGGCGAACACTTTGAATGCCCGGAATGCGGAAGCACATGCGAGGTTTTCAGCAGGATTGTCGGTTATCTCAGGCCGGTAAGTCAGTGGAATGAAGGAAAGAAAAAGGAGTACAGAGACCGGAAACTGTTCCGGGTTGATCCAGGGAATGAAAAAAACAGGCTTCCCCGTCAGGATGAAAATACAGTGCCGGTTGCAACAACAGAGGAGGACCCCGGGTTAAAATAACAAAAGCGATGCGTATTGGTGGTGTAGAACACGACAGCCTGATAGACTGGGAAGGGAAAGTTGTTTCAGTGATTTTTACGCAAGGGTGTAATTTCCGGTGCGGTTACTGCCATAATCCTTCCCTGGTACTGCCGGATCTTATCCGCAAAACGGGGGAGATATCCGTGGAAGATGTGTTTACGGCTCTTGATGAGCGGAAGGGCTGGATTGACGGGGTTGTTGTTACCGGCGGGGAGCCGACAATTCATGCTGACCTGCCTGGTTTCCTTGCCCGGCTTAAAGCAATGGGACTGCTCATTAAGCTTGATACCAACGGAACCAATCCTGCAATGTTAAAGTACTTGACAGGGAACAGGCTTGTAGATTTTGTGGCAATGGATATCAAGACTGTTATTGAAGATCACATGTATTCGGAAATCACGGGTTGCCCAGGTAAAGGTATTACGTCACTGATCAGGGAATCAGTTGAGGTGCTGAGATCATCGGGTACTGCGTATCAGTTCCGGACCACTGTCATTCCCGGCTTTCACACAGACGAAATTCTCAGCCGGCTTGAGATGGAATTTGGGTCAGGGTCTTACCTGAAATTACCTTTCAGAGAGGGTGAAAACGTCGGAAGTATCTTAATTTCACCATAAGATTATGAATAAAGCATTTGAAGTCATGAATCCGGACTATGTACTGAGTCCGTTCACGGATATGATGTGAAAGCACTATATAGAGTAATGATCATACTGGCACAGACGCTGCTTTTTCTTACACTCTGAACGGTTTCCCCCGGGGTGTTACCGGTTACCTGGTTCCTGTTACCTGCCTGACAGCGTCCTGTTCATTCCGGTTTCAGGAGTCTGAAAATCAGGTCTGGTCAGGGAATGGCCGTTGGAGATAACCCCTGTTCATTTTTTCAAGCATAACAATTCCCCCGAACGGGATTTTCCTGCCAAACACAGAATCGGCTTTTTCCAGTCCCAGGCAAACGAGCATAGCCCTCATCAGCCCGGCATGCGTTACAACCAGGATTCTCTTTCCCCTGCCCTCAATTTCCTGCAGGAATGACCCGGCACGCTCCTGCAGGTCTGTGAATGATTCGCCCCCGGGGCAACGCCGGGTTGTATAGGATGAAAACCACCTCTTCCCTTCCGGCGAAGTAAAAATATCGTCCCATCTGACCCCTTCCCAGTGGCCGAAATTCATCTCCATAAGCCTGCTGTCAGTCAATACCTTGCTGCTGAAATGCCCGGCCAGGCGAATGCACCGCCTCAGAGGGCTGCTGTATACAAGATCGAAATTCAGCCCGCTCAATTGTGAGACGATTGCCGGATACTCTGTTTCAAAGCCGGGCGCCACTTCTGTATCTGTCTGCCCGTAACAGATTCCTTCAGACATTGCAGTCCGTGTATGCCTTACCAGGCAGAGGAATTCATCCATGACGGCGGGCCGGCGGTTAATAAGATGTAAAAAATAAGTTCAGTAATCTGCTGCACTGCACCAAGCGTGTCGCCAGTGAAGCCTCCTATCCTTCTGTGAAGGTAATGACGGAACGCCGCAAGAAAAATCAGGGCCAGGGCTATATAAAGGATTACGAATCTGTAATTGAACATTATCAGGGGAATAAAGCCGCTGACTATTATTATACCAAGTGATTTCAGGCCGATGCCATGTCTCGAAAAGAAGGCTTTGCCGTCATTTTCACGTGCGTAAGAAGAGGTTTTGACCATCAGGACCAGGAAAACCCTGCTTGAGCAACCGGCTGAAATCAGCACTGCGGGAAGTTTACCCTCAGGAATGGTGATCAGGGCAGCGATTTTCAGGGCAAAGAGAAGAATAAGGGCAATTGTTCCGAAAGTACCGATACAGCTGTCTCTCATTATCTCCAGTATCCTTTCCCTGGTATATCCGCCACCGAATCCGTCGACAAAGTCAGCAAGTCCGTCTTCATGAAAGGCGCCGGTAAGCAGGACAGAGGCCGCCAGGGCCAGTATCACGGCAACCGGTACCGGCATTGCGAGCAGAGCCAACCACAGTATGCCTGCCGTAATTGCTGCAACGATCAGTCCGGTAAGAGGATAGTACCTAAGCGCCTTGCACATTATTTCTTCCGAATACACCAGGTTGCGAGGACACGGAATCCGTGTAAAGAACATCAGTGCATTGAGGAAAAGGTTCAGCTCTCTTTTAAGTGCCTTCTTCATAGCCTCTGTCAGTTCACAGCTTCTGAGACTGAAGCGCTTTCAAAGCTCGCCATCTCATTCAGGAATAATACGGCTGAATGTATCAGCGGATAGGCTATTGCAGCTCCGGTTCCTTCTCCGAGTCTCATGCCGAGTCTGAGAAGCGGGTCTCCCTTAAGGTATTCAATCATCGGTGCATGGCCTGTTTCGTCAGAAACATGGCTGAAGATGATATTGTCCGGTATATCAGACTGCATAGCATGTGCAGCGAGGAATGCAGATGTGGCAATGTAGCCGTCAGCGATGATAAGCATGTTTTGTTTTTTTGCCTCGAGAACGGCTCCGCATATCATTGCTATCTCAAATCCGCCGAAGGTTGCCAGGATTTCCTCCGGTGACACCGGATCATATTTTTCGTTGACGGTTTTGAGGATCCTCTTTTTCCGCTGTAATCCTTCGTCACTCATCCCTGCTCCACGTCCGACGCATCGGGAAAGAGGAAGGCCGGTGAAACGGTGATGAAGAAGAGAGGCCGACGAGCTGTTTCCTATACCCATCTCGCCGAAACCTATAATATTGCATCCTGCGGTTGCTTCCATCCGGACTATCTCCCTTCCGGCATCAAGGGCCTCACGACACTCCCTCAGGCTCATGGCAGGTTCCTTCAGCATGTTTCCTGTCCCCCCGCCAATCCGTGCATCGATTAGTCCGGGCATACCGGCTGTCATGCCGGCTACTCCCGCGTCAACCACTCTCAGGGCGATTCCGTTCTGCCTGGTAAAGACGTTTATGGCAGCTCCGCCGTTGAGAATGTTTATTACCATTTGTTTTGTGACTTCGGGAGGATACGGGCTCACTCCGGCTTCCGCTATCCCGTGGTCAGCCGCGAAAACGATTATCGTTGGGTTGCGTAGTTCCGGGGTAAGGGTCCCCTGTACAAGCCCTGCCCTGAGTGCGGTTTTTTCCAGCTTACCCAATGACCCCGGAGGCTTGGTGCGGGTGTTTATCCTCTTGGTCAGTTCCTTCCTGAGGTCCATTTTTTCATCAGATTAATCATATAATGTTATATTTTCCCAATGGAGCTTACAAGAATTCAACAACCAGCTTCCAGGGGGCAATTTTTATTCATCTGTGGCTCACTTTAATTTCACCGGTATTCCGGAAACCATCAGGTATACTTCCGTGGCTGACCGGGCAATATACTGATTTACCAAACCCTGCAGATCGGTGAAATGCCTCGCCGGCTCGGTTTGGGCATGGACACCCATTCCAATCTCATTGGTTACAACAATGAGCCTGAAGTTCCGTGCAATGAACCTGTTCCACTCACCGGTGGCCCACTCCAGTGATACGTCAGGGTCATACCCGTTATCGGAAAAGATATTTGTCAGCCAGAGTGTGATGCAATCAAGGACAACGGTTTTGCCGGTAAAATCAGGCCTGCTGATATATAATTCCTCTTCCACCGTTCGCCAGGCATCACCTCTGTCAGCCTGGTGCCTGGATATCCTCTTCTCAAAATCCTCGTCCCACCGCCTTGCAGTAGCAAGGTAAACCGGTTCGTCCGAATAACCCAGGGCCAGTTGCCGGGCATAATTGCTTTTACCGGACCGTTGTCCGCCTGTAATCAAAATTATTTCAGCATTCATGGTTTGTTGTCATTCAGCGTCCGGTTTGGAATCATTGGTTGCCTGCTTACCTGATACGCCTGGTAAATTACTTATTATAACCGGTTTACCCGTTATCGGGTGACTGATGATCAGAACATCGGCCCCGAAGGCGGAACGTATGTTCTCAGGAGTAAGAACTTCGTCCGGAGTTCCCTCAACGCTTATTTCACCGTTGTTCATCATAATAAGATGGTCACAATACCCGCCTGCAAGATTCAGATCGTGGATTATCATCAATACGGTCAGACCTTCCTCCCTGTTCAGCCGGTAGAGCATGTCCATGATCATTGCCTGGTAATGAATGTCGAGGTGCGCGGTGGGTTCATCGAGCAGAAGGAGTGAAGGCCCCTGGGTCAGAGCCGAGGCAATGGCCGTAAGCTGAAGTTCACCCCCGCTGATGCCGGTGACCAGGCTTTCACTTAGTTCGGTCAGTCCGGTCAGAGCCATATACTTTTCAGCGATTTCTGTATCAGCAGCACTGTACGAGTAGCTGAAGCTGTCAAGCCAAGGAATCCTTCCCATAAGAACATATTCCCTGACCGTGACCGGTCCTGTCTCCACGAACTGGGTCACTGTTGCAATCCTCCTTGCCTTTTCCTTCAGGGTCAGACCGGTAAGAGCGGCGCTGTCAAGAACCACAGACCCGCCGGTAAGCCTGATATCTCCGGTAATGCTTTTGAAAAGTGTGCTCTTCCCTGAGCCGTTTCGCCCTATGATACCTGCAAAAGCTCCTCTCGGCAGGGTCAGGTTCAGGGATTTCAATGAGAAGCCTCCGGGGTAGCCGCATGAGAGGCCTTTTATTTCAAGGAAATTGTCTCTCATAGCAACCTCGACTTTAACCTCCGGCTGCTGAGGATGAATATGAAGGCAATACCGCCGAAGATACCTGTAATCACCCCGATGGGGAGTTCATTCGGCGATATGACAATCCTTGCTAGAATATCGCACCAAATCAGGAATATGGCTCCGTTCAGAAATGCTGCCGGCAAGAGGACCCTGTAATCCGTGCCTGTCAGCATTCTTGAAATATGCGGTATTATCAGCCCCACGAATCCTATGATACCGGCCACAGCGATGCAACTGCCCGTCATCAGCGATGTTATGACGAAAAGAATCCGGATGATGGTATTGGTATTGATGCCCAGGTGCCTGGCCTTTGACTCTCCCAGTCGCATTGCATTCAGGGGAACTATAAAAAGGAGAGTCGAGGCAAGCATCAGCAGGGAAACACCCAGCAGGGTAAGCACTACCGCATTGTCTGTCTCATTCAGTGACCCCATGGTCCAGTAAATAATACCGTGGAGTTGTTCTGCATTGGTCATTGACATTAACAACATCACAACGGAGGAGGAGATAAAACTTATCATCACCCCGATAAGGACCATTTTTCCGGTACTCATCCTGTTGTTTCTGATGCTGAGGGCGTAGACAATAAAAACAGTTACCAGTGCTCCGGCAAAACCGAAAATCGAGAGGGGTATTCCCTTTATTGCCAGTCCGGTAACGATGGCAAGTGTTACGCCGACAGCCGCACCGCCGGAAATACCAAGAGTATATGGTTCTACCAGCGGGTTGCGGTAAATGCCCTGCAGGATGACCCCGCAAAGGCTGAGACTTCCTCCGATGGCCAATGCAAGCACGGTCCTGGGAATGCGTATATGTGTCAGGATACCGTATTCCATTGAAGCAGTGTCACTGAGGATTGAAGGGACATCGACCAGGCGGAAGGGCACTTCTCCTATGGCCAGTGAACACAGAAAAGAAAGAAGGAGCAGAAATACCGATGACAACAACATCAAACCGTACTTCAGTCCTCTTCCCTTACTGCTCATAATGCTGCTCATCCTTCTTCCTCATCTTCACCCCGGAGAGGCTATTCCTTTTTACCGTTTTCCAGATAACCAGCCATAATTCTCAGGGTTTTCATAAAATTCCCGGGAGTGGGTTCGCAGGCAATCCTGGCGTCAATTATGTGGATATTGTTTTCCCTGGCGGCATTCATCCGGGTGAATCTCGACCACTGTACCTTTTCTGAATCTCCGAAATCACCCATTGTAACTATAAAAATGAAATCGGGGTTCTTTGAGACAACATATTCACGACCGACGATACCGTTTGTGAGTTCTGCTGCAATATTCTTCGCCCCGGTGAATGTGATGTAATCATCCATAAAGGTGCCCGGTATCACAGAGAAAACAGGTGAGGCCCCGATCTGCATGAAGATGCCCGGTTTGGAGTCTTCCTCTTTACTTTTTTCCTGTAAAAAACGGACTTCTTCCCTCGATTCTTCAACAATTAGTTCAGCCTCTTTACCCCTGCCGACCATCTTTCCCAACCTGATAAACTCTGAACACAGTTCTTCGAAAGATCCAGGTGACCGGAATATCTCCACTTTCAGTCCGAACTTTTCAAGTGTCTCCACATCGTTTTCAGAGACAAAATCTGAAAGGATTACCAGGTCAGGTTTCAGGCTTACAATTTTTTCGATATCGGGTCCTATGACTGACCCTGACACCGTGATGCTGTCAAGTTCCGAGACTTCACAATAGCTTGAGCATCCGGTAAGGATGTCCTGCGCCCCAAGCTGGTATATACTACGGGTAACTGACGGTGTCAGAGAAACTACCTTTGAGTAAATACCAGCATCAGCGGGGGAGGCTGGCTGACCGGCGGAACCCCCGCAACCGGAAAAGCAGACAATAAAAACTGCTGTTACCAGAAATAACCCTGCCTTTTGAATAAGCCTTGCAGTTGTTCCCATCCCGGGGATTAATAAACCTTACAGAAATTAATTGAATAAGTCAATAGCTGAAGATTACCGTGTTGGGGTAATCTCCGGTCTCAAAGCTGAACTGCTCGATACCGTTGGTATTATAGACTACAGCTTTTGAGTTGACATCATCAAGTCCGATCAGAAATCCGTTCTCCGGATCAACGTCTATACCATAGAATGAACTGTTTATAAGTGGTGAAGACGGTAAAGCTGTGGCAGTTGAAGAAACAGCATACAACCCTCCGTTCAGATAATAGATTGTGCTGCCGTCAGGCGATGCTGTAATATTATAGATCCCGGGTGAAGTCATGGCTGTAAACGGGTATGTTGTCACGTTGCCGGTGGTTGCGCTGATCTTGCTAAGTCCCATACCTGTATAGGTAATATCCGGATAGTTTGAATAATCGGGAACACCCTTGCAATATACCCAGATGTTCTTGTCCTTGTCGGCAACAAGGTCAACAGGGCATGAACCGACAGTGTATGTTTTTGTGATAGTGAATGTTGCAGGGTTTATTTCAATAACGGTGCTGCCGTTATTATTCCAGCCACCCGAGATTGTGGCGTAAACCTTGCCGCCGACAGAGAGAAGTGTCTCAGGACCGGTGCTGACCTCGAGCGAGTCAGTTTTCTTAAGGGTTGTCAGATCAACACTGTAAATGTAGTTGTCACCTGAACCGTTACCGTTAGTAACATACATCGTATTTTCATTGGCACGTGCAATACTGCGGGGGTAGGAGAAATTGTTAAGGGTTTTTACTCTGGTGAAGGTTTTCATATTAACCACGGTTACCTTCTGGGAGTTGTTGACTGCAATAAAACCAAGTGTATCTGCAATGGCAAATGACTGAACTATATCGCCCAGCTCTACCCCGTTTACAGAGTAATAAAGACTCTTTACCGAGCTGCCGTCTTCGGTGTCGTACCAGGTGATATCACCTTCAGCGCTGCCGTAAGCTCCTTCACAGACGACAAACATTCCTTTGAGGTTGTCAGCCGTAATATCGGGCTCCGGGTCTCTTTCGCAAGAGGAGAGTGGAATAACTGCTCCGGCGAGCAGAAGCATAACTTTTTGCAGAAAACTTGTTTTCATGATTGTCATTTTAATTGGTGTGTCAGTAGTTAAAATCGATTTTGGCTGCCCAGTACCTTCCCGGCATCGGGTAAAGCCTTATAAGTTCATATATTGTATTGGTTGCATTGTTACATGAAATATGTATCCCGATCTTTCCTTTTCCTGCCGGGATATTGGCGCCGGCCCTGATGTCAACCAGGCTATAGGGATCAAGAAGGCGGTCATCGCTGAAATGGCGTTCCGAGGTGAAACTGTGTGTGACTTCGATTTCAAATATCCCGGCAGCCAGGCTGTTCTTCCATGATGTGATAAGCAGGGGAGAGTATAGCATGGTCAGGCTTTCAGAGCCCGCTGCCACGTTTGCAACCGAATGGTTCAGGCCAGCCCTGAGGGTGGAGGAAAACCTGATTTTTTCATGTTCCGTGGTAAAACTGGCAGATAAGTCTAAACCGGCAGATCTGACCTCCTGGTAGTTAACGGGTGACCAGAATGCTCCTCCCGGCCGCCATACAATCATATCATTGATGTGGGTATAATAAGGGCTGATATCTGTGACTATGGTCGATGTACCGCTTATGCGGAACGTATTCTCAGCGCCGGCTTCAAGTGTGTACCCGTTTTCCGGGCTCAGGTCGCGATTGCCTCCCGGGATCCAGAAGAGGTCATTGAATGTCGGTTTCCGGAATTTTTTCGAGTAATTGGCACGCAGAGCCCATTTATCCGGGATGACATCCCACCTGAATCCCAGTGACGGAAGCAGGCCTGAACTGAAGGTGTTGAACCACTCTTTCCGTAAGACAGCCTGAAGGGTCAGACGGTCAAGGGTGTATTTCAGTCCCGTGAACAGGGCTATACCTTTTTCAAGCTTCTCTTCGCCGTAGGCAGATACATCTGCAGTGACAATTGAGCCTGTCAGCCCGGCATCAAATGAGAAGCCGGAGGGCATGTAGTACCTGAAGTTGAGGTCACCGTAATACTGGAGCGAAGCTATTCTTGAATCGATACTGTTTACCGGTGCGTCAGGGGTACTCTTTTGCCAGTATTTCTGGAGGTCATCAAACCTTGCCGCCCTTGCCTTGAGGCTCCAGCGGTTGCCGATGTACCTGTAGCCCAGGTACAGTTTCAGTGTTGAGTCTGACTGGTGTTCATAGGTTGTGGATCCGATTCGTGAAGGGATATTATATTCCTTCCCCTGGTACCATAATCCGGCTTCAAGTACCGAGGCAGATGAGAGTCTGAATGCCAGGTTGTGGATCATGCCGAAGTCATTCCAGTCGCCGTCGGTTTGTCTCTGTTCTGCCTGCCTTATATAATCATAGTAGTTGAATTCATTTTCTGACGCAGTACCCCAGGTAAAAACCTTCCACGCCAGTCTGTCAGTACCTGCTTTGAATGAAAGGCCTCCGTTAAGTGTACGTAATGACTGTGCTCCGATGAAAGCGCTGCCGGAAAGACCTTTTTCAGGCGACAGCTCACTGCTGAGGCTGACGGCTCCGCCGAATGTACCGCTTCCGTAAAGGGCTCCCGATGCACCGTATGCAACCGAGATCCGGTCAAATCCGGCTGCAGGGATCATGGATATATCCGAGGAACCGAGTGTCACTGAATTGACCGGGAATCCGTTCCAGTTTACCTGTACATGGCTCGATGAGGAACCACGGATTGAGATGGATGTTGATCCTCCGCCAACTCCGTATGCCCTTATATTCAAAGCTGTCTGCCCGCTCAGGAGCCTGCCGAGAGATTCCCCGGCGTAATGACGAATTACTGTATCCCTGAATTCCTCGGTCTTAACGTCATCCCTGAAGTGATCATACCTTGATGCATTTATAACTACATCAGGAATATGTATCAGTGTGTCTGTCATTGATTGGGCGCCGGTGACCGCCGGGAAGGATAAAACGGTGACCAGAGCCAGCCTGGTTCCGGTTCGCCTCAATAGCTCTGTCAGCTTCTGCACGGTTACAATATTTTGAAGAGTCCTGTTTGTCATGGCCTTTAAAACCATGATGTCAATTCAAATACTCGTAACCTTAGAGAGACAAGGGTAGAAAAACCAGCTTCTGCTCTTTGCCTTTCACCCGAAAGCTACGAGGTCAATTTACAGGCAGGTCTTCTGGCTCATCCTGTTCCGGCTGCCTTCCCATTTCACAATTCGTTTAACAGTGGCTGGGGATGCCGGAACACTTATGTGGATTTACAGCTGCGGGTACAGCTCCCGGTTTCCTTTTAACCGTTCGGTTTACGGGTCACGGGATTCCCTATTCACCCAATCCGGAACTTTCCCGGACTGAGCACCTGAAATCGTATTACAAATATACGATTATTTTAAAGAATGTTGATATTGTTCAATATTGCAGATGATGTGTAGTTCACAAGGCACAACAAATGTTTACCCTGGTTCAGAAAGATTAAAAAAGGAACAGAACCTTTCAAGGAACTTTTCCTGTGCTATGTAAATCATGCCTCTTTGAACCATATTATATCTCCCGGTCGCATCTGGGCGATGAGGGTGAGGTCAGCAGCAATGACATTTGCTATACGGGCCGAGGAGATGAAGGGCATGACTGCCTCATCGTTGCCGGGCCCGGTTGCGGGGTCGGTCTCGCCAAGATCACAGTTGATGTCGATATACATTGTCACTTTCCGGTTTTTGGCATACCTGTTCACGATACGGAAAGTAAATGTTAAAAATAGGCTTCAATACGGAGAGGAGAGGGATAAGTTCTTATTCCTGCGGATGAGGTTTGGTGATCAGGTCTGACAATTAAGGATATATGCAAATTCATCTACGTTGGAGGGAGTCTGCATTAGTACCGGGGGAGTCCGTAGTTGCGCTTTGCCAATTGTTTATTAATTTTTGAAATATCAAATTCCCGATGGTCGAAATTCCCTCCAAGCCAGTTAATGAAGCTTTCATATTCTCTGTTATTGGGATTTCGCAGGACTTTTAACATTCGCATGTAACCTCCCATTCCGCCTACATCTTCGGGTGGACATTTCATGGCGCCATCGGTGCAGACCGGGTAATTAACATTTGCATCCGGTTTAAGAAACTTCTCTAACAGTATTTCATGCATCCAGCCATCCCCAAAATCATATTCATAGATGATTGTATTTTTGACGAATCGCAATAACTCATTTATTTTAAGTCCTTTATAGTCCACATTATTCATCTCCTCCCAAAAATCATCACCAGGCATTCTTTGAGTATAGAAGGTTTCGTCCTTTATGAACTGATGCAAATGCGAATTTGTCCAACCCATAGTGGTCTATATGATCTTGTGAAGATCTGAGAGAAGTATGTCCTCCTCCACCAAGATCCTGCGCCAGATCCTGGGCCTTGATTCAATTAAAGTGATTCTGAGCTGATAGATCCAATTACCCATTTTTTGATTTAAAGGTAATTATTTCCCGCTCTGATGTCTATACTCATTGGCTGGAAATAGGATGCTGTAAATTCTACCGGCTTGGTACGATGTATTTCACTGCGGCCATCCGCCTGGCACCTGGCTCCGGTCTTTTTTTGCATTGTATAAAACGAACAAAAAAGACACTTAAACATTACAAAATGTAATTTATAGTTGCATAAATGTAAAGTATGTATTACATTTACATTGAATAAAAACGTAAAGTGCTATGAAAACGAAACTGCTTTTACCGAACAAGTTCAAAACACCCGGCTGGATCATGCTGATCCCCACAACCCTGTTTGGACTTTACATTATCTTTTCCGATTTCGAGTTTGACTTTCTTGATGCCAGGGTGTTTACGTTCTACTCAAATGAGTTATTGGGTGAATCCGTCACAATGGGATTCATAAAAACGAATCTCACCTTGACTGTTACAGGCATACTTTTCATTATCAGTGCTTTCTTTGTTGCATTCTCGAGGGAAAAGACCGAAGATGAGTTCATTGCCAGAATCAGGCTTGAATCATTATTGTGGGCTACATACATCAATTATGGCATACTGCTGTTCTGTTTTCTGTTCTTTTATGATTTCGGATTCTTCTATGTGATGATATTCAACATGTTCACAATCCTGGTCATATTTATAATCCGTTTTCAGTATTTACTTCACAGAGCTAAAAAATCGCTGAGTCATGAAAAATAGTCTGAAGGTAGAGAGGGCAATCAAAAATATCACCCAGGAGGAGCTGGCCAGGGAGATAGGGGTTACCAGGCAGGCTATAAACTCGATTGAGCTTGGCAAGTTCGTGCCATCGACCGTGTTGGCTCTCAGGCTCTCAAAGTATTTTGACAAACCGGTGAATGACCTGTTCAGTCTTGAAGAGGGTGATTAGAGCGCCGGGGAGGGGGATAGACTGACACTCCTGCAGTTCTGCCGGTTGCCTGAGGTTACAGGGCCTCTGCCGACTGTCGGATAATTTAAGCAAAGTAGCCGGTATGGAGGGGAAGGCAATAGGCAATAGTGGAAGAAGCCGGCAGCCATCAATATACAGTCGATAAGGAGAAATTATAGAGCAATAGCAGGCTTCAAATAGTGTAAAAGATCAATGAGAAAACAAGAAATGCCCTGGATCTGGTACAAATAATGTTGAAAAATGCTCATGATATGTTACAATAAAGCAATATATTTGCCCTGTAAATGTTACATCAGCTATGCCTTTATACAGAAAAATGTATGCCCATCTTCTTGAATGGAAGAACAACAGGAACCGCAAGCCTTTGATTATTAGGGGTGCACGGCAAGTGGGCAAGTCCACACTTGTAAATGACTTTGCCAGGGAGTTCAGATTCTTTATCTCAGTAAACCTGGAGAAAAGAGAGGACAAACAGATTTTTGATACCCTTCACGAGACAAGGGACATAATAAATGCATTGTTTCTGCGGGCCGGTGTACCCCTCACAGATCAACCAACCCTCATCTTCCTGGATGAAATACAGGAGTCGCCTGAGGCAGTAACTCAGTTAAGATACTTCCATGAAGAATACCCGGAACTGTACTTTATTGCAGCCGGTTCTCTCCTGGAATTTGCACTGAAAAGGATTCCTTCATTCCCTGTTGGCCGGGTTGAACAGGTGGTTTTGCATCCTTTTGATTTCGAAGAGTTCTTACTTGCGATGGATCGTAAGGATATTATGGCTGAGCTTGATAATATCCCCTTTAACAACTATGCCCATGATTCTGTTCTCAGGTTGTTTCATGATTATGCTATCATAGGAGGCATGCCTGAAGTAATCAAACAATATTCAGATGAAAGGAATTTTATTAATCTCGGATCCATTTACTCCAATTTATGGCAGAGTTATCGGGACGATATCGAGAAATACGGTTCTAATGAAACAGAGCGCAGGATACTGAGACATATAATTGATACAGCTCCATACGAGAATGATCGGATAACTATGGCTGGCTTCGGAAACTCACAATATCGGTCAAGGGAGATTGGCGAGGCACTTCGGGCACTTGATCTTGCCAGAATCATTCAGCTCATATATCCCACAACAAACCTGACCCCACCTGTAATACCTGATCTGAAAAGAAAACCACGGTTACAGTTCCTTGATACCGGTCTCTTAAACCATGCACTTGGAATTCAGTCGGATTTACTGGGATTGATGGATCTCAACAGTATCTACAAGGGAAGGCTTATACAGCATCTTGCGGCACAACAGTTTCAGGCGCAGACCACTTCTCCTTTGTATAAAACACTTTTCTGGGTAAGGGAAAAGGTTAACAGTAATGCGGAAGTGGACCTGGTGTACCAGTCCGGAAAACACATCATTCCGGTCGAAGTAAAATCAGGTGCACAGGGGAGTCTCAGATCCCTGCACCAATTTGTGGAGAGATCTGAAAACAAGGTCGCTATCCGGTTGCTTGCCAACCGGTTCTCACTGGAGAAGACCAAAACTCCAGCCGGGACACCATATCTTTTACTCAATATGCCATATTACACCTCTACAAGAATCCAGAAATATGCAGAATGGCTTATAAATCAAAGCCGGATGTAACTTTGTTGCCTTTTGAAGTCCGGATACGACAGTTAAAACCCTGACCGGGATAGGCAGGATTCATACTATTCTATTGCCTGCGCACGCCTCAACTCGGTTATGGCAGCCGCATAATCATACATGATCTGGTAATACTGCATCTTCATCTCATTATAGGTCCTCTGCGCCTCAAGCACATCTATCAGCCCTGTCTCTCCTCTCCGGTAGAGAAACATCCGCCCATCAAGAATCCTTTCGGCACTCTCAATCAGGTCACGACTGTAATTTTCAATCTGCCGGTCAATCACAACATACACGTTATATGCCTGCGTGACCTCGGTGATAATGAGATTCTCGACATCCTTCCTTGTCAGCTCGCTCTGCTCCGCCGCCAGGCTCGCCGCCATCACCGCCCCCCTGTTGAGGCTCGAGAACTTGAGCGGTATGACCAGTCCTGCAGCATACGACCGGTGCTCGGGAGCGGGGGCTATCTCATTCATCACTACCGAGTTATGTGAGTAGGATGCCTCGAGGCTGAATTCCGGGGCTCTCTCGGCCCGCAACAGCCTGAGTTCCTTCGCGGAGAGCTCACCCGACTTGATTGCCGCACTGAGGTCGGCACGGTGCTCAAGTGCCCTCTGTGTCAGCTCACCGAGGATCAGCTGTTCATCCAGCACCGGAAAATCACCCGAAGGGACAAAAAGGGTGTCCCCCGGCAGTCTCCCCTGGAGTCGCGACAGGTTCAGGAGGGAGTTGTCAAGGTCAGACCTGAGCCGTTTCAGTTCATAGAGCCGGGCATGGGCTTCAAGGCGTGTGCGGACAGCATCAATCTCAGGTATCTCCCCGGTGATGAACCGCAGGCTGTCAGCCCTGGCAAGCTCCTGCATCCTTAGGTAGGTGTCCTCCTCCAGCCTATAGGTCTGCAGATCGCGCAGGCAGGCATAGTAAGCCAGTGATGCCTCTGCCTTGAGATCCTGGAGCCACGACTCCAGGAGGTACTGTTCCAGTTCCATCCTTGTCCTGGCAACACCTATTGAGGCGCCCCTCTTATTCCCCAGGCTGACAGGGTAACTGACAGCCGCGGAGAGACTCTGTCCCATCTGAAGCGACCAGTCCTCACTGTTCGAGTACTCAACGGCTACCTCCGGGTCGGCGAAGACCTTCGCAGCCCTGAGCTCAGCCTCGGCTATTGACACATTGAGACTGTTGGCGATGAACCCGAGGTTCCCCCTGGTGACCCCAGAGAGGAAATCATTCAGTGATAATGGCACCTGCACCTGATCATCTGCCGGCTGTGCCCTGAGGATATGCGGGGCCGCCAGGAAGATACAGGCTGTTATTATGAGTCTTATGTTTCGCATTTTACAAACTTGATTGATAGTAGTTGGTATTCACGTGGTTAATGAGAGCTTCTGTCGGCATCATATTTTTTCCTTTGGTGACCGTGCCTCTTTTCTTTCGTAATACCTCTCCACCACGTAATAGAACAGGGGGAGGATATAGAGGGTAAGTATGGTGGCAAAGAGTAACCCGTAGACTATGACTGTTGCCAGCGGACGCTGCACATCGGAACCGATTCCGGTGGCAAGGGAGGCGGGCAGCAGTCCGATCATGGCTACGGTGCCGATCATCAGTATCGGTCTCAGCCTGTGTGACGCACCATCAATCACTGCCTGTTTCAGTTCTCTTCCCCTTTTCCTGAGGACGTTTATATGTGACAACATGATCACTCCGTTCTGGATTGTCACCCCGAACAGGGCGATAAAGCCCACTGCCGAGGAGACATTGACGGTCATTCCGCGAACCACCAGTGCCATCATACCCCCGAACACTGCCAGGGGAAGCATCGTCATCACCAGGGCTGCATGACGGAACTTGCCGAAGCTAAAGAAGAGGAGCAGGAACATCACAAGCAGGGTGATGGGGATAACCACTGCCAGGCGTTTGAACGCCCTGTTCTGGTGCTCCAGCTGACCGGTCCATGTGATCTGAAATTTCGTATGATCATAGACTATCTGTTCATCGATCTTTTCCTTTGCCTCCCTGACGAAGGAGGTCAGGTCACGGTCCCTGATGTTAAGGCTTACGGAGATAAAGCGCTGGTTCATCTCGCGCGAGATCATGCTCGGGCCGGTTGTGGTTGTTATATCGGTCACGGCAGAGAGGGGTATCATTGTTCCCGCTGAGGAGGCAAGCATCAGCGACCCTATTTTCTCAGGGGTGTCACGCGACTCCTCACTGAACCGGCAGGTCACATCATAGACCCTGCTTCCGACGAATACCTGTGAGACAGGTTTTCCCCCTATGGCAACTTCTATCACGTCAGCCACATCTGATCCTTTCAGGCCGTAGCGTGCAATCTTCTCCCTGTCAGCCACAATCTTAAGTTCCGGCAGGAAAGGTTCTTCCGCAATCTGCAGATCTTCAGCTCCGGGCACTTTCCCGACAATCGCCATTACCTGCTCCGCTATCATACGGCTGCGGGCCTGGTCTTCGCCATAGATCTTTATGGCCAGGTCGCTGTGTGTGCCTGCAATCTGGTCCATAACCATATCTATTATGGGCTGTGTGAATCCTACATTGTATCCGGGCATTGTCTCCACCATGGATGCCATATCGGCCACCAGGTCTTCTTTCCTGTAGCCTCTCTTCCATGTTTTGTAAGGTTTGAGGCCCACCATCACCTCAATGTGCGAGAAGGAGAACGGGCAGATACCTTCGTCATCCCTTCCCGCCTGGGTCATCACATAGGTGACCTCATCAAATTCCTTAAGCCTGCCCCTGAGTGTGGTTGCCATCTCGGCCGACTTCTCGAGTGACATTCCGGGAGGCAGTTGTACCTGTATCCAGATGCTCCCTTCATCAAGGTTCGGGAGATAATCTTTGCCCACGATCGCTGTGAGGAGGATGACTCCGGCCGTGATTGCTATGAGTGGTGCAATGAGCTTCCGGGGAGCAGCCAGTATTCTTGTGGTCTGGCTCTTGTATCTCTCTGTCAACCAATGAATCCAGCGGTTATTGTATACCTTCTGGGGTTTGCGGTAGAGCGAAAAAGCGAGTCCGGGGATCAGTATCAGTGCTGCTGCCAGTGCTCCCAGCAGAGCGAAGCTGAGGGTGAATGCCAATGGAGTGAAGAGCTTACGCTCGACCCTGTCGAATGCAAACAGCGGAAGGTAGGCGATAATGATTATCAGCGTAGCGAAGAAGACTGGCTTTGCCACCTCGGCAATGCGTTTTACGATGGTTGCCTTGTCAAGGCGTTCATCCGGGTTTTCCTCACGTTTCCGGAGGATGGTTTCCATCATCACGATGGTACCGTTTACAATGATCCCGAAGTCTATGGCACCCATTGAGAGAAGGTTCATCGGGATGTCAGTCAGCCACATCAGTATGAAGGCTACCAGCAGTGATATGGGGATTGTGATTGTGGCAAGAAGAGCTCCTTTCGGGCTTCCGAGGAAAATTACCAGCACCGCTATAACCAGCAGGATACCGAACAGAAGCGTATGAGATATTGTATGAAGCGTAGAATTTACCAGCTCGGTCCTGTCATAGAAAGTGTGTATTTCCACCCCCTCGGGCAGGATGTTCTCATTCAGATCCTGTACTGTAGCGGTAATTTCTTTAAGGACCCTGGAAGGGTTTTCATAGCGCAGCAGCTGCACCATGCCCTGCACTCCATCTTTGTAATCGATTGTGTCATCGAGATAACCAAAGATACCTTTTCGTTCAGGGTTGCCGTATTTCAGTTCTCCCAGGTCACTGATGCATACGCTGGCCCCTTCGCTGCTCTTAACCACTATACTGCCAAGGTCTTCGAGGTCGCTGATCAGCCCCACGCCACGGATCACGTAACTCATGTCGCCGCGGATAAGGGTGCTTCCACCGGCATTATAATTGCCGGACTCTATTGCTTCAGTGACTTCGCTGAGCGAAAGGTTATACTGCAACAGCCTGGCAGGGTCAATTTCTATCTGGAACTGGCTGGTGAGCCCGCCGAAGTTTGACACATCGGCTATTCCGTTTATCTGCCTGAGGCGGGGGATAATAACCCAGTGGTTGAGCTCGGTAAGCTCCCGTAGTGTCTTGTTTCCCGTTACAACATACCGGTATATCTCACCTGTGGGAGAGGTGAGGGGGTCAAGGGCGGGCTGAGCGTCAAAAGGAAGTTCGATGTCATTGATCCGTTCAAGCACCTGTTGCCGTGCCCAGAAATCATCGGTTCCATCTTCAAAGATCATTGTTATCTTGGAGATGCCGAAGAAGTTCTTGCTGCGCATCTGCTTCATCCTGGGGATGCCGTTGAGCTCCCGCTCAAGCGGGATGGTTATCTGCTGCTCTATCTCGGTTACTGCCAGTCCGGGTACCTGAGTTGCAATACCTACGTGTATGTCTGCGATATCAGGATAGGCGTCGATGGCCAGCTGCTGCCACGCGTATATACCAGTCGCCGTGATGGCAATGAATATTGTGAGCATCAGCCAGCGGCGCTCGATGAGGGTATTCAGGAATCTTTCCATAGACTAAAAGTTGAGATAGATACCACCGCCTGTCACCACATTCTCACCTTCACTTATGCCCCTGGTGATTTTTACATTCTCTTTACCGGCTGTTTCAGTCTCCACCTTCCGCCGGACAAACCGGCCCTCTGCCATCTCAATAAAGACATAATCATATTCCTGCTCTTTCATTATGGCTGTTGAAGGCAGGACGATTGCCCTTGCAGGGGAGCTGAAGAAATTAACCTCGCAGAACATGCCCGGTTTCAGTGACCGGTCAGCGTTGTCGCACTCAACTATCACCTCGAGCGAGCGAGTCTCCTCGTCAACCAGTTCGCCAACATAATGGATTGTACCGGTATGCGGGGTGCCGGTGCCGGCGTTTGAGGAGACCTCCGCACGATCGCCGTTGCTAATAGCTCCTGCATATCTCTCGTTAACGAGAGCCTTTACCCATACACGCGAGAGATCGGCGACTATTACAAGCGGCCCGGAATCATCGGTGGCATAGCTTCCGATAGTGATATCTGTTTTCACTACTTCTCCGGCGATGGGGGAGACAACTCTCAGGGGTTGTCCCATCTCTATCGTGGCCGGGTCTATGTTATAGATGCTCAGGTTCGCTTTTGCCTGTTCAAGTTCGCGGCCGGCTATCTCAGCTTCGCTCTGCGCCAGTTCCAGGTCTCTCTGTGCGGTGACGCCTTTGGTTGCAAGCTCTTTCTGACGTTCATATGTTCTCCGGGCAAGGTCGCTGGCCGACTGTGCTGCAAAGTAAGTTTTTGCGGCCTCGAAGAAGTCTGCGGATCCGAGGTCAAAGAGGGGGGTGCCGGCACCTACCTTCTGCCCGAGCCTGACGTGTGATTTAATTATCCTGCCTGCCAGCGGAGGGGCAATTTCAGCAAGCTTACCGGTAACAGGGCGGACAGTTCCGGTGGTACGGAACTCTCCAACGTAGTCTGTAAGCTGAGCCTTCTGAGTGATTATCTGGTCAAGAACATGAGAGTTGCCGTTAACTGTGATTGTGTCACCGGTCAGGATTGTCTCTGCAGGTTCATTTGCTGCCCGTTTGTTGCCACAGCCTGCCATTATGATTACAGCAGCCAGAGCCATTAAAAACTTTTGCATGGAATGATTGAATAAGAAATTAAACCTGTAATGATTGTTATCTACGGGAAAATGCCAGGTAAGTGTAGCCGCGACAGATCGGGCCAGGGCTTAGCGGTCTGACATTTTGTTTTAAGCGACAGGGAAGGAGGGAGGGGCGCGAGGTGACTCTGCGGGGGTGATTGTAAATGAAAAGGACTCTGTATAAGAGGTTTGTATATCACTGCTGTTGGCGTATACACCGTCAGGTATATCGGGAATGACCGAGTCGGTAAATGAAGTCTGGAAGAGAGCATGGAGCAGGATGTACTGCTGGTCGGAATGAGAGTGGTTCTTTTCGGATCCGCTTTTCCAGGGATTTTTATAGGGATGCGAGTGGGTTATGAGTACACCCCTGACCTCATGGGTATGGTAGAAGAGCATTACGCTGGCTGAATAGCCAAGGAAGAGGGTCAGGGTGAGTGCCCTTACAACGGGTGATATGCTATTCTTCAGCCACTTCATAATTTCCGCGGTGAAATTACTTATTTTACTAACTCAAACTGAGGGTTATGCTGAATTTTCGATTTTTGTGTTGGACAACATCATGATTGTGAAGGGTTACGGGGTATGGTATGGGGCAAAACAGGGGCAGTCCGGGGTGTGTGGGGAAAGGTATGATGAAAGGCAATAGGCAATAGGCAACAGGCAGTAAGGGAGTCTGCAGTCTGCATGGGCCTGGGGCTCCGGCACGAGAGGGTCTGCCAATGTGTCCTGCGCCAAGTTTGATTTGAAGCGGAATTTACCTATACTTGAGGTAGACGAAACTTAGGATATTCCAATTCTGTAATAAGGTGTACACAAGAGCAATTGTAAGGAGGCCTGGCAGGAACTATGCCAACGGGATAACCACATCAGGCCTGGGGAAGCCCGATTTCAGAAAGGCCCTCGAACAGCATGCTGCATACTGCGAGGCACTGATAAAGTGCGATGTGGAACTGACAGTGCTGGACGCCGATGAAAGATACCCCGACGGCTGTTTCGTGGAGGATACGGCTGTTGTCAACAGCAGGGTGAAAGTCATATCCAGACCGGGAGCGGCAACAAGAAGGGGAGAAGAGGAGGCTGTCGCCCTGGTTCTGGAAGGGTACGGACCTGTTGAAACGATCACCGCACCCTGCACAATGGAGGGGGGAGACGTGCTTCGGGCGGAGGATCATTACTTCATCGGTATCTCCGAACGAACAAATGAGGAGGGGGCCGGTCAGCTGTCGGCAATCCTTGCCAGGCACGGTTTTACATCATCAGTTGTTCCGGTGGAAGCAGGACTTCACCTGAAATCGGACATCGCCTACCTGGGAAACGGGAATTTTATTTCCACACCTGTGTTTTCGCGTATTGCTCACCCGGCAAACACAATCATACTGGAACCTGAAGAATACTACGCGGCCAACTGCCTGCGGGTCAATGATTACCTCCTGGTAGCCAAAGGATTCCCGAAATCAAAGAAAATGATACTGGACCTCGGTTACAACATTATCGAGCTTGATATGTCAGAGTTCAGGAAAATGGACGGTGGCCTTACCTGCCTGTCGCTGCTCTTCTGACGATAATATCGGATGCCATTATTAAAAACCGGACGTCAGGGGATTGAGATATTCTCGTAGAAGCATTATTTGCCTGGAATAATTCAAAAATGGATCAGTTGATTGACCCAAATTTCATAAATATTGTCAATAGACTGACAGATTTGCAGTTTTTCTAAACAGTTAGAACCACAAAACCCTTCATGTTTCCGGCTTCGACATGCCTGTGGGCTTCGGCTGCATTCCCAAGTGGGAAACTTTTATCAATAACAGGTTTGAGTTTCCGGTCTTCGAGAAATTCCCTGATAAATTCGAGGTCATCCTGTTTGGGGGTTGCAAGCGCGCAAATTACCCTCTTCCCGCCGCCTATAGATGTGAGGAGCATCTGAAGCAGTTTTCCGGTTTTGAAACTTACCGGCATATAAATCCCTTTTTGCCTCAGTGATCCCCTGTATCCTGAAAATGACCCTTTCCCCAGTATTTGTCTTTTGGGCTTGCTGTAGCCAAAGCCAAACTGTGCTATTATCCTGAACAGCTACAGCATATTGAATTCACTTGCCGGCAGGTTCTTGAAATTCCGGGCAATAATATCACCGTTTATAAAAAAGTTTGGTGCTCAAGCAACGACCTCCATTTTCAGCAGTTACAACGTACAGGCCGCCGGGAAGCACCGTCTGTGACAGGTCGATTTCAGAGTTGTTCTCAGTTTCCATGGTTAACACTGTGTTCCCTGCAAGATCAGTGAACCTCAAAGTCAGATTCCCCGGCACCTGGTCATCGAGGGGAATCCTGAATTTTCCCCATGTCGGGTTGGGGTAGGCGCGCAACAGTTTTGTGCCGTTGGGTTCCGGCTGATCCTCTTCAATGCCTGTTCCTGTGCCGGCCAGTATCACTGCGGTGGTCGACAGGGCCGGCAGGGTCAGGGTGAAAGAGTTGCCTGAAACAGCAACTGTCTTGCTTTTCAGGGCATTCGAGGTATGTGAGATAAATGTCTCGGTTGAAGGCAACGATGATAATTCAAGGATGCTGTAGTTCCCGTTGGAAACGGAAAAGCCGGTAAGATTCACAGTGACCGTCCGCGATGCACTGAGATCGCGGTTGACAAGGATCACGGTCATTGAGTCGTTGCTGCCGTTGACGGTGCTGTAGCCCGAGACGGTTGCCTCACCGGACGAAGTGGTTCTGACCCTGGTTGTTTTCGCATAGCGGCTGAACAGGTGAAGTGTCTCCCACATCCCGGTCTTCCATGACCACGGAGTAAAGATTTCCACACCGTTATCGGCAAATGTGCCGAGCATCGAGGCGTAAACCACTGAAACAATATTGGGGTTTGATGAGCTTATGTCGTTTTCAGTCAGAGCAATAGTTATGCCGTGATTCTCACCGAAATGAGTGTTCAGCCAGCCGTTTATCCTCTTGAAAATGTACTCTTTGGTCTGTGCCCCGTCCCAGCCGCCGTTGACTGTTTTCACGCCGTTGGCGCCGGGGTACACGTATGTCTCGTCATAGAAGACACGGTGGAGCTGTACAAGGTCGGCATTCGACGATTCCGACGGGTACCAGTGCACATCGAGCACATCGAGGAGGCGTATCCCCGTTGCCTTCTGCTCGTCGGCAACACGTTTGATGAAGTATTCGAGCCAGCAGTAATATTTCCCGTCGATTGTTAGTGATTCACTACCCCATTTGTACCACTGCCATTCGTTGGCAGGAACCGGGCCGGTCAGTTTGATCTCAGGAAACCTCTCGCGGGCTTTTTTCGCCACGGCGAAATATGAATCCATGAAAGCCGAGGCAGACAGGAGTGAGGGCATCACGTCATCATGGGTGCCGTTCCATATCTCCGGCTCATTATCCATGCTCCAGTAGAGGAACTGGTTCTTATCAAGGCCCAATCCTCCCGTTCCGAACCAATGGTTGAGAACACCTGTGGTTGAGTCGGCAGTCCAGTTCACCAGGTAGAGGTCAGGGTTGCCGTTCACCAGCGCCTGTGATCCGCCGGCTGGGTTGACCTGTCCGCCCCCGGCTAGATTCTGGCCTACGCCGCTCCACCACTGCGACTGGTTATATGACCAGTCGTTGAAGTTGTTGTTCTTATTGCCCGCAGCTTTCCCGATCAGCTGAAAAGCCCACATTACCTGCAGCCCGGGCATGCAGTCCTGTACGTCCTGCGATGCAAAGTCCCAGCTGTGATCATATACATTGTTGTACCAGTCGGGATGGCTTGACAGCTTCCTCCTCCAGTTGTATTTGGTGGCGTTGTTTCCGCCGTTTTCGCGCGCAAAGCGAAGCCCGGCCTCTTTATACAGGTTGATATTTGCTTCTGTAGTGGGTTTTGCGGGGCTGTCAGAGAAGTTATTGTTCCGGCCGTAGATGTATGGCGAAACAGTCATGCGTCCTTCGTTCGCATTTACCTGTATGGTTATGTTCTGCGCTTTTCCTACCTGGAAAACCAGCAGAAGGAGTGAAACAAGCAGGCAGATCTTTTTCATAATAATTACACCAGGACAGAGTATTACAGATACTGACCTGTGGGTCCGTAAAGGTAGCTCTTATTTTGTCAACCAATTCAGGGGACCTGACCGGGTCTGAGGGGGATGGACGGTCTGCATTATCCGGGCCAGGAACGGCCTTCGGTGCCGGCACGTGCCTTACGATATCAGGGTCAGCAACGGCCTTCAGTGCCGGCACGTGCCTTACGATATCCGGGTCAGTAACGGCCTTCAGCGCCGGCACGTGCCTCAGGATGTCATCGCTTCGTTCACCGGCTGCTTCGATTTAATGATTTCGACTGCCTTGAAGAGGATCACGATCTCCAGCAGCTCGGCCGGGATAAGCATTATATATCCGATGAATGACAGTATGATTGTCAGGAAGAAGAAGGCTGCGACAATCTCAAAGATTCCTGCGATAACCGGAACACTCCCGAATGATCTCTGAAGCTTGATCAGCGAAATCCCGTACAGGATCAGTATCCCTCCGAAGGTCAGTGCCTGGGCCCCCAGTATGTATTCCCGCTCGACGGATTCATAGAACAGTGAAGCGATATCATAGGCTATTATCAGGAACACACCAAAGATCAGGACATATGACATGATCTTCAGGAGGTAGTTCCTGAACATGTGGCCCACCAGGATGAAGCCCCGCTGGAAGTAAAAGAAAGTGATGAGGACAGCCACCTTGATGGTAACATATACAGGGATGCTGAAGATCATCCGGTCATCTTCCATCCGGAAATAGTCTGCCGCAGATTCGAGGAACCCGAGAATGAAATATACCAGGCCGAGCAGCCACGCAATGTTAAGCTGTTTAACAATAAAAGTGCCTGACCGGTCGGGGTCGATATCAATAAGGAAGGTGTCCTTCAGCCATCCGGCGAAACTCTTACTGTCGGAGTCATTATCCGAAATCTTGCTCAGGTCGTAATCGAGAGCCGCGAGGATTGTTTTGACAGTATAACTCCGGGGAGTAACCTCGCCTGCCTCTATTCGCTGCAGGGTCCGTACACTTATATTACACCTGTCTACCAGTTCTTCCTGGGTGAGACCTTTTTCTTTTCTGAGTTCGGTAATCCTTTTGCCTAATTCCGGTTGTTTCATTGCCTTGTTTTCTGAATCTTCACCAATATTACGACTGAAAACCCAATGCAAAAAATATTTTGACGGTACTTTACCCGTCATTTACCCGACATTCGGAAAAAGCCTGAAAATGAGAGGCTTCCAGGTGCAATTCATCACTGGAGGTTCAGGAGTGTTTTCCCTATTTCGTCACGCAACTTCGGTGACACATGAACCTCGCTTACACCATCGAGCCTGATCAGCCAGTGTTCAAATCCCTTTTAGGATTTTCTGATCCATACAATTTCTGGCGAGCAGGATTATTGAAAATGTCTTAACAGGATTCCTGCAATAATAAGGGCTGTCTATTTAAGCATAAACTTGAATGCGAGAGCGAATTCCATGTCTTTTTCCTTGAATTCCGGAATATCAAGACTCCCGATCTTACCTGCGACACGCTGACATTCAGCTTTCAATGCCGGATGATCATTCGCCGGTTTTGAATTGTTATCCACATTCCCGACAGATGATGGTTTGTAACCCACTACTACAATCTCATCCATCATCGGAACATTAATATCCTTAATATCAGAGAATGCTTTGGTTTTTTCAACAATGCCACCTTTTTTGATTTTAATGACGACATAGATACGCCCCGTATCACAGGAATTCTTTGCTTCTTCAGGATAACTGATATTTGTGAAGAGGAACTCATAAAACTTCTTTGTAGAAGCCTGAGATAATGTGAGTTTCTGATTTTCCTGATTTATTGATCCGGGATCAGAACTAAATGAGAAAAACATCATTAAGATTGCCACAACCGGAAGAGCGAGAAGCGACTTCATTGCGGCAACATTGCGGGTTGGTTTCTTGTTTATCATGACCAGTCTTTTTTCAATTAACCTTGTAAAACTGTGAGCCAATGGAATTGTCCTGATGTTTGCAGGAATGTCAATAAGTCTGTATTGGTATGTTTTTTTGTTGCTTAAACTCTTCACTGAACTATTATCAGCCTGGTATTCATGGTTTAAGATCATGGATCTTCTTATAAGCCATAAAAAGGGATTGAACCATTGAAAAGCAATGAACAACTCACAGAGCAACAGGTCGAATGTATGGGCCTGCCTGACGTGGGCTGTTTCGTGTTCCAGAATATCAGAATAATCACCGCTGTCATATACCTCTCTGGGGATCACAACATAAGGGAAGAATGAAAACGCCGGGTGGTCAGAATCTGAGATAATTATTCTTGGGAAAGTGTTCTGATGGACATGGCCTTTCCTTATGATTCTTAAAGTGTTTGAAATACTGATTACTCCCCGGCATATGAATGCTGTTACAACTGCCAGGTATATCCAGCCCGGAAGATTGTTGCCATTCAGTGACATGACCTTTTCTGAAATGGTTGAATCCAACTGGCTTTCTGAGACTATGATTTTGTATATGGCACCAGAAGATGGAGTAATCTCGTTGCTGCCCGGAAAGTCAAATATTCCAATAAGAGGAATAACAACAGGCAGTAGCAATACCAGTAACAGAGCTATCCTGTTTCTGGTATGAAACGAATCCATGGAAAAGAACACCAGGTAGAAAAGATACAGGATGACAGTGCCTGCGGATACTTTTAAAAGATATATTATCAGGTTATCCATTGCCTTCTCCTTTCTCAATTATGTCTATGAATTTCCTGAGATCATTTGCAGTGATTTTTTTCTCATTCACAAAGAATGATACAACGTTTTTATAAGATGATCCAAAATAGTCACTTACAACTTTCTTCATAAAGCTCTTTCTGTATTCTTCTTTTTTAACGAGAGGAAAGTATTCGTGATTCTTCCCGTAGGCTTTATGACCGACAAATCCCTTTTCTTCCAGTCCACGGATAATGGATGCGAATGTTGTGTATATGGGTTTGGGTTCAGGATGAAGGTCAATGAGCTCTTTAATGAATCCTTTCCGGGCTTTCCATAGAATCTGCATTGCTTCTTCTTCTTTTCTGGTAAGTTTCTTCATACGACTTCTGTTTTTGCAAATATATAACTGGAAAAACAAATAAACAACTAATTTAACAGAAATATTACTGAAAAAGCCGTAAATAAAAATCATTAGCGGATCTATACGGTTAACGAATTGAATATATTGTAATTAGCTTCAGGATTGAATTGGAGCCCGGGGCCTGTCTCCCTTACTATGCCTGCAAAATCGGCACCGAAGATACGAGGGAACCGGAACCCGGTGACCACCCTCGCATCACCCCCGGTCCTTATGCTCCGTAGTGGGGCACAGGTCCGGGCCACCTTCTCCACAAAGGCTATGAAAGCCCGGACCGTCAACTGCAGGCTATTCGGCAAAGAATTTGGTTGCCGGATCCTGCCTTGCGAAGAGCGCATTGTGTATCATTTCTTCTCCGTGCACCAGGCTGAAGCCCACAAGCCGTTCCGTCTCAACCATGCTGAGCGTGCCTGCCCCGGGGTGTGCCTCCTCGGGGTGACGGCTTGCATCGTTGAACTCGTCTATGGCTTCAAGCGCCCTGAAGTAAGCCTCATGCATCTCAATCTGCTCCTTTTTTGCGCCGTGGCGCGAAAGGGTGAAAGCGGCATCACGAAGCATGGGGAAATAAAATTTATACGACTCCTCGTTCCCGAAAATGTCGGCCGAGATCACCTTTCCGCCGAGGATGACGGCCAGGCCGTTGCACCCTTCGGCGGGACTGCACACAGGAAAAACACGTTCTGTCTTCTGCATCCTGACCTGGAGCAACTCCTCGTAGCTCTCCGTCCGGCTGTGCACCCCCTCGCATGCCAGGTTCTCGCTGACATGATCCCATACCTCACCCTGTGTGTTGCGAAAGCCGGGCGCCGGCCTCATGCGCGAGAAGGTGCCTGCTTTCCTGCTCCGCAGGTTCGGATCAGCCACTGACCCGGGTGTGCTGAACGACGTTGACCGATAGTCCCAGCGCAGCCGTTCCACGCACGATACCTCAATGACAGTCTTTGACGACGGCGTCAGCAGCACAGACCTATTGACAACCCTGTTCTGCTTCGCGCCGGTGAGGACATCGGCGTCGGTGAGGAGGAGGTAATCATCTGTTTTGTTGAGGGCGGCGAGCTGGCCCACGGAGCCCGAAGCTGTCAGCTCGGAGATGATGAGGCCGCCACTTTTTATGGCCGGTCCGGCCGGAAGGAAGGGAAAGGAGGAGAGAGGCTGGCTGCTGACCTGGACGATAGCAGCGTTGCCGAAGGCTGTGAAATGGATAGCTTTTGTCTTCATGGTTTTGTTACTCGTTTTTAATTATTAATTTTAAACTGTGAGCAAAGAAAAACCACGGTATTGCAGCCTATCTGCAATCAAAAAAAATAATCATGCCGGCCAACCTTAACGCACTGATAAGATACAAGACAATCAACTCCTGTCTCAGCGGGGGAAGACGGAGGTGGTCAATTGACGAGCTCAGGGAGAGGTGTTCGGAGGCGCTGGCAGAGAACCGCGGCAGATACACCGGGGTGTCGGAGAGGACCCTCCGTGATGATATCCGCGTCATGCGAAGCGATATCCTGGGGTTCAATGCCCCAATAAAGCAGGAGGGAGGGCTCTATTTCTATTCAGATCCGGGATACTCGATTCTGAGCCTTCGGATCACCGATGAGGGACTGGGAGATCAGATACTGGAGCTGCTGATGAAGATGCGGGGAAAGGTAAACCACCCGGAGATGGAGATCATCATGAAAAAGCTGTGCAGGATGACCGGCCGGGAGTATGAATATAAAGAAAGGATAATCGTTAAGAAGCAACTGATAGAGAAAGAGATTCATGCTGATGAAATCCTTTCAGCTGATATGGATTTCTGTTACGATATCGAAGAATTCCCGATGAAAACCCGGCCGAAACGAATGGCATCAACTGCTTCGCGCATGCAGCTGTTTGAACTTTCGTGGGGCGAGATAATTGCTGCCGTTATGGCCTGATTCTGCCCAGGTGCGGGATAATAGCTACAGTTATGGCCTGATTATGACGCAAAGCGAGATTATTGCTACAGTTATGGTCTTCTTCTCACGAAGCAATGGTTACAGCTGGCAGAGCCGGTTATAGACCTCGGTCAGAATCAGGAAGTTTTTGAATTTCTTCAGGTCAGGGTTCCTGACGAATTCATCCTGTATTGCCGGGCAGTCGCCGAACAGTTGCTCCAGTACAGGATCATACGTCTCCTTATCAACCTTTATCATCTCACCGCTGTCCTTCACGACAAAATATCTCGAGTATCCCGAACGGCCTTCGATGATCCGCTAGTCGGTGTGGTAGGTGAGACCGAAGTCAAGTTTTATTCTTGTCAGTTCCACGTCCTCTTTGTTGGTGGCATACGATACATACAGATAATCTCCCCAGATGACACTCTTGGGGTAGCTGTAGCCTTTGCTTTTGTACCTTCCCGGATACCTGAGAGGCTGAAGGTCGTCACCCCCGCTCCGCAGCAGGTATGCCCTGTCAAACAGGAATCCGTCGCTGCTCAAGGTTATCACGAGCGGCCATCGTGACCTGTTTCCGGACGGATTGTTGACCATGAAGGCAGTTCCGTCAGGCAGGTTGCCTGCGCTCTGTTTTGACCTCGAATCAGGTGTGTCAACAACCACCGGGGTGGTCCAGGTAAGTCCGTTATCACGACTTACGGAAGCAAGTTTCCTGAAAGTACCCTGCTGGTCACGGAATATCATTACTACCGCACCATCATTCCTGTAGAACCAGCCCGGTTCCAGTTCCCTGCTCATATAGGGGTCAGATGACGGGAGGTGTCTCATTTCTCCTGGCGTCCATCCTGATATTCCCAGTGGGTCATCGTTATAGAAAGGTGTGGCGGTCAGGCCGGGCTGGATATGGAAGGCAGTAATGAGCCTGCCGCCGGGCAGGGCATGAACATCCTGTTCTATGATACCGAGGACAGGACGGCCATCATAATATTTGACGTCCTGAGGTCGGGTCCAGTTGGTGCCGTCAACGGATGTGACATACTCTGTAAAACCAACCCTGACTCCGTTCTTCGTTTCTGGCCAGACATTGATGTAAGCTACGAGGGTCTGGCCGTCACTCCACCATCCGCCACTGGTTCTGATGCCCGGGCCGGTCTTGGCAGTCAGAGGAGAAGGTTTCTCCCAGGTTTCTCCGTCAGCGCTTCTGCTGTAAAACACCTGTGTGTCATCAGCATCCTCATCGGCAGCAGAGCTCTGCCATTGTGCATAAAGCATCCCCTTGAACGGGAAGAGCACGACGCCGTGATTATACCTGTTGTCATCCTTTCCCGGGGAGAATATTGTAAAGGTCTCAGCTCCCGCTGCCCAGGGCAATCCAAGTGTTTCTGGCTGACCATGGTCGAAGAGCTGCAGCACCCTGAACGGGACATCATCAACCTGGTCACATGATGCGAGGGCGACTGAAAGCAGCAGGGGAATAATCCGGGCAGGTTTCATTTCCTTTCAGTGCAACCGGTTTATTATCAATACCCAATCGTTACCCTGTTCAGAGTCACCGGGAGGATCGAAGGCTGCCGGGCCTCTACAACCGAAGGTGCCGATCCGGGCGAGGGTACCGTCAGCCGGGTTAAGCCATGAAGCTTCGAACTCTCTCCAGCCGAGCTTGTCAGTATCGATATTTATTACTGAACCGTTACAGGTGTATGCCAGTGCATAACCTTCACCACGGGTGACAGCAATATGGTAATAACCGGTGCCGTCAACGCCTGTAAGCAGTTCCTGTGACGGTACCCTGTCAAAGAAAGGTTTTGATAGTATGAGTTCCTTAAGGTGTATCAGCTGTGATGACCCCGGGGCATCGAGAGCTTCATCCCAATACTCTTTAACGCCGTATGCTGGATTCTCATCGCCAGGCTTGTGGAACTGCATTACTGCATTATGCCCGTAAGTGAATCCGCATGCACCGGCAAACACTGACCACCAGGCATAGCGTCTTACATCAGAGGGGCCCCAGTAAGGCTGGGAAGGATCATGCAGTCCCTGGGGAATGGCCTCATATGACGGTTCTCCATCGAGGGAAGGCTTTACGGGAGTGCGTGACCAGTCGTCCTGCATATATCTCCAGTTATCCTCACCATAACTTAGCCCTGTAGTGTCCTGGTCATATCTTTTATGTCCTGACTGGAACATATTGAAGTCGAGCCACGGAGCATTGTGGAACCATTCTGACGACTGTGTCCTGCCGAAAGGGTGGAAGGTGATCAGGTGACCGGGGTCACCCTCGCGCAGGGTTGTTCCAATGGCATTCCATACGGCGGTTGAGTCACTGCCCCTGACGTCGCCGCCATTGACCCAAATTATGTTTGACTCTTTCCTGTAGCGTTCTGCCAGCCAGCGGGCATAATTTCGGGCCTGTTCAGCCGTCACCCTGCCCGACCTGACATTGGAGCCCCAGACGGGCAGCAGTGCCATGTAAATGCCCCTTTCGCGTGCCTGTCGGACTATATAATCCACATGATCCCAGTAATCATACCCGGCCGGATCATCAGGTGAGGTCCCCTCTGTTGTAAGAGGTCTGTCGAGGCTGTTGGCGACAATGGCTGAGTCGCCATATATGTTAGTGTTGTTGCGGATGTCATGAACCAGTACGGCCTGTATCACATTGAATCCCTTTTCTTTCCGATCGTCGAGGTACTGCAGGGCTTCTTCGCGGTTCAGTTTGCGGAAGAGCAGCCAGCCTGTGTCGCCCAACCAGAAGAAGGAGTCGCCATTTTTTGTCGCAAGGTATCGGCCGTTATCTGTGACAGTCAGCGGCGGCGTCAGGTCACCGTCTGAACTGCAGGCGGATACCATGAGCACCGCGGCTGCAAACATAGCTCTGATCATTGACTTCATTCAATTTATGTTCTTGTTCCAGATAAAATCAGTCTCTTTTTGGCCTGGCTTGATGGTACCCGGCAGGCTTACTGAAGCACTTACTCAACTTTCCTGACCGTCATTCCGTTGAAGATGAAGCCCGTGATCTTTCCCTTTTCATCGGTGACGAATTTCAGGTCGCGCCTAAGTTCCCTTACAAAGAAGTCGGTCTCCGAGGTGAAATGTGCCGTTATCCATATGCCGGGGGCAGGACTGATCAGCAGTTTGCCTCCTTCGACCTTCATATTGAATACTTCTCCTTCTATCTCGTATTTGCCGGAATACTTTTGCAGGAGGGTCTCTTCAATATCAATCACGGTCTTGTGTACAGGCTGGTAATAGTCTTTCCAGCCGTATACCGTGGCAACGCTGTTGGCCACCTCGGAGAGGAGGGAGCCATTGTCAGAGTTGGTCATTATCACAGCTCCGTTGCCATTGATTACATCGCCGATGTAATAACAGGTAAAGCCTTCATTGCCTCCGCTGTGCGAGAAATAAAAGCTTGAATCATTCCTGTCAATAAAGACCCCGAGGCCGGCATCTCCCATGACGGTATCCAGTCTCAGCCTGGTAAACTCAGGTGTCAGGACCTTTTCCGACTTCCCATTGTATGAAAGCATGGTCTCAATGATATATTTGCACAGGTCGGTGGAATTGGTCCATAACCCGGCTGCCGCCTGCTCAGGGTAAATATGATATTTGCCTTTGACAGGTGTACCGTCAGGCTTGTACCCGGTGGCCAGCAGGGTGCTGTCTGTGCCTGCAGGCGGCTGTTTGTATGAACTGGATTTCATTCCCATCGGGTCAAGTACATTCTTCTGCATGTATTCATCATAAGCCTGGCCTGTGACATCCGTTACAACCAGCTGTGTTATTGTCGTACCACCGCCTGAGTAGACCGGGCCTGTGCCGGACTCTGCAAATGAACGTACAGCCTCCGTGTTTGCAGGTGGCTGCCCGTCGAGGATCTGCTGCACTGACGGGAGAGTGTCGCCCCGGGCGTATCCCGGAAATCCGTGTATGGTCAGTCCTGCTGTATGACTAAGGAGGGCTTCCAGGGTTATTGGTTTGCCGTTTGAAACAGTGTCATAGGGGAATTTCCATGATGCCAGGTACTCATTTATATCTGTGTGGAGGTCAAGCTTCCCCTCCTGCACCAGCTTCAGCACGCCCACGCCGTTGAGCGACTTGCTGATGGAAGCTGCCTGGAACAGTGTTTTCTCCGTTACCGGGCGCTTTTCGGAGGCATCGGCCCAGCCATATCCCCTGGCCCAGTCGATTTTGTGATTGTGTACCACTGCTATGCTGACTCCCGTAACCTTATGGTGTTTCATCCTCTCCTGCAGGTCCCAGGTAGTGTCATACTGTGTCCGCACCCAGTCGCCCAGGCTGTTCTCAACCAGTTTTATTTTTGCCTCTGTTTCAGAAGAATATGTAGTTTGTGTCTTCGGCTGGCATCCGATGATGATGAGCACCGGCAGGAGTGACGTGTACAGGTAAAGTGTAATTCTTTTCATGGCAGACAGTTTTTGGGGTTATTACTTGCGAAATTATGTGTGATTATGATGCAATCACCAAATATACAAACAGTCAATCACCTGACAAGGTTTTTAATGGGAAGGAGCAAAGCACCAAACCCGGGCATTGTGTTGATCAGCCGGAAATGAATAAATCTCTGCCATTCACAATGCTGAAAATGAATATGTTTGCCGGTATTGATCTCAAAAATAATTGGTTTGTGTTAAAAGGAGTCCTATATTTGATCAGGATGACCGGATTCCATCAGTCTGTACGATGCAGTTGAGATTAATGCTTTCCTGTCAAAGCAGCAGGGAACTTAATCCGGGAAAGTGCCGGTCAATGCGTGGTTTTCCTGCAATTCTCAAAAGCTTGCAGGCGATTATTGATGTAAAGCAGGAGCTGAGGTATTCAGTTTTGGCGAAACAAATGGCAACATTTTCAATATTTTGCTGATTATAAATTGGCCACTTTCTTTAATTGTTAACTAAAAAACCACACTTATGAAAAAGACCGTTGTTTTCCTGATTTTGCTGGCGGTTGTTTCAAGCAGCTGCAACAACACTGAGCCCGCAATGCTTACTGAAGAACAGAAGCAGGCAATCATTAATGAGATCGAAGTTGTTGATGCTGCAATAGCTGACCGACTGAACAACAGAGACGCTGCAGGTGCCTTTGGTTACTTCAGCGAGAACAATTTTCTGAAGTTCATTGATAATGGCCAATTGAAGACGGATCTAAATTCTGTGACCTCAAATTTTGCTGAAGGATTTGCAAATTTTGAAAGCGTAAAGCTGCTATTCGCAGACAGGCAGTATTCAGTACTGACTTCGAATCTGGTACTATCAACCGCAAGTTTCACCGAGGAAATAATAACTTTCAGTCGCGATACTCTAAATTTTAATGGTGCAATGACAACACTTTTTCAAAAGAGTGACGATTCGTGGCAGGTTTTGCACGTGCATCAGTCCTATTTTCCGGTTTCTAAATGAAAGCCAGCCGAACCCTTCCTCTTTTTTATTAAGCCTTGTTTAGAGTAAAATGTTTCCTGTTGGCAGGATGGGAGCATCAAACCCGGGCATTGTGTTTATCAGCCTGAGAAAGCAAAATTAAACCAAAAAAAATTTACTCCCGATTGTTTTAATGTTCATAAATGACTGTGTTTCCGGCATGCTGGCAGACAGTAACGATATTCTTGACCTGCTGGGGTTTCTGAGTGAATTTGCGGACAAGTGTCATCATGGCAAGGAAGAGGATCTTCTCATTCCCGGGATACTGAAGTCACGGATACTGGAAAACAATGGCCCCATCAGTGCAATACTCTCTGAGCATGTTCAGGGGCGTGATTACATTGCAAAGATGCGAAAGAGCATCAATGGCGGGACTATTAAGGTTGACGAATTTCTCAGGTCGTCAATGGAGTATGTAACACTGCTTAGGGATCATATCAGGAAGGAAAACACGTTACTTTTTCCGCTGATTGAAGCCAGGATGCCCATGGATGAACAGCATAGCCTGTATGGTGAGTTCATGGAATTTGAATACCGCCAGATAGGATATGGCCGGCATGAAGAGTTACACTCCATGCTGGAAAGACTTGAGAAGAAGTATCCATCCAGGAGAGATCCCGAAAGCACCTGGCACGGTATCAGCTGACCGGGACTGCCAAGAAGAGTGCGTGAGCCGGCGGCTTCGCCATTCAGACCGATGTAGGCAGAGGTTTCTGCCAGCAGTCTGACAGCCTTTCATCTGTTTTTACCAGTGTTTAGTCCATGGAGGCTTCCCCTGCAGGTGCGGGAGGAGGCGTGCTCTTTCTCAACAGGCCGAAAATGTGCCCTACGCCTACTACAAAGAATACTCCACCGTCATAGACCTGCAGCATGGGTGAGATTGACAAACCCCAGTACCTGCTGAAGGGGAATTCAAATTTCGGATTAACAACAAAACTAATTGCATGGCCGGTCTCATAATCCCAGGTGTAATTCTCGGTCATGAAATCATCGGTGTGCTGCCAGTTGACAGGTTCCTTCGTTGTAACAAATCCCAGTCCCAGCGATAAATTAATACGAGCTGTTCCGGCTTCATTGAGCTTTTTAATAATTCCAAAATCAAGGTGGATGCTACTGAAATTGTCACGGGGTGTGCCCACACCAAGTGTCAGTATTCCTTTCCCTGAGAGTTACGTGACTATTTGACATGCCTGCACCCGGAGAAATGGAAGGAAAACAGCTTCTTTCCCCATATTTTGTATAAAAGATTGAATATAATTTCGTAATTTGCGTTACGTAAAAAACGTAACATGAAAACTGAAATCACCAATCCGTTCATTACGGGGGGATATGCAGGCCCGGAATATTTCTGTGACAGGGAAAATGAGACAAAGAGGCTTGCCGGCGCCATTGACTCGCGAAGGAATTTAACCCTGATATCCCTCAGGAGGATGGGCAAAACGGGTTTGCTCAGGCACCTGAAGCACCAGATTGAGAAAAGGGGAAAATCATGCGTCGTAGTCTATACCGACCTTCTTCCGACTATGAATTGCAACGACATGCTGAATGCTGTTTCTACGGCACTTTTCAGGGTAAGGCAGAAGGAAAGGAATTTCATGGAAAAAATGTTTGGCCTGATGGGTTCGCTTCGTCCGAAACTGTCGATAGACCCTCTGACAGGAGAACCGGCGGTTGAGCTGACAGTGGAGACAACCACTGACATCAGCACAGGGCTTGACAGCATTATGCTACTGATTTCGGAGATAAAGCGGGATATCGTATTCATGTTTGATGAATTCCAGCAGGTAGCGAAGTATCCGGAAAAAAACACCGAAGCAATGCTGCGGACGGTAATACAGGCTTACCCCGTCATCCCGTTCATTTTCTCAGGCAGCAGCAAGCATATGCTTGAAAATATGTTCATGTCGGCCGGAAGCCCGTTTTACCAGAGCTCTGAACTCATGTACCTTGAAAGGATCCCGGAGAATGATTACGCTGAATTCATCAAAAGTCATTTTCAAAAAGCCGGCAGGGAGATTGATGATGATTCATTGCTGAGAATTTTCCGGTGGACAAGGCTCCACACGTGGTATGTGCAGTACGTGTGCAGCCTCATTTATGAGCAAGGGTATAAAAACACAGGTGCAGACGAAGTCAACCGGGCTT
Organism: Bacteroidales bacterium; assembly: GCA_012514255.1. Next base: position 49,582 of record JAAZAP010000365.1, read on the forward strand.
TTCACCGTATTATGACTGATTTTGAACCACAGTATATCAATTACCGGAACCTGCTTTCTGCCCACCAGTTCAGGCTGCTGATGGCAATTGCAGCTGAAGACGGCGTAGATCAGCCAACTGCAGGAGGGTTTATCTCACGATACGGACTTACAAGTCCCAGCTCAGTCTCAGCGTCACTTAAGTCGCTTGCAGATAAGGAGATGGTGGTTTTAGATCATGGGAAGTGGCAGGTTTATGATGTTTTTTTTTCGCGATGGCTTCAGTATCATTACTCAGGGGCCTGACGGACGCAAGCCGGGAATCCGGGAGTGGTATTTTTAGCACGAAATTTGACCTTGTAATATCAGTAACCTCCAAATAAATAATACGATGAAAAAGTTATACTACGTTTCCGTCCTCCTGGTGTTGCTGGCGGTTTCCGTCACCGCCTCGGCCCAGAAGGTCTTCAGCGTCCAGTATGAGAACCAGGCGGATGTGAAGGTTTATGTGGTAAAATACGAGAACCAGGCCGATCTGAAGGTATTTAAGGTGAAATATGAAAACCAGGCAGGGGAGAACAACGGAAAATGGTTCTTTACCGATTATGCCAGCCAGGCAAAGAAGAAGATCTATTTCGTGGAGTATGAGAACCAGGCCGACCTGAAGATCTATTTCGTGGAGTATGAGAACCAGGCCGGTTGGAGGAATAAGGAGAAGATCCACCTGATGTATTAAACCGCATGGATCTGACAAGGGTTGTCTCTATGAATCGGAGAGTGTCTCCAGGCTTACTCTAATGGTTTCGGCAACTCGTTTTTGATAATTTCGACGGCCTTGTACAGGATCACGATCTCCAGTAGTTCGGCAGGGATCAGCATTATATATCCGATGAATGACAGGATGATCGTCGCGGAATGATGTGTTGCGGGCAGTTACGGGGAAGCGTGGTCAATCGTGATAGTTTAGTACTCAGGGATCCTGACCATGGCTAATCAGGCTCGTGGATTCTGGCGACAGGTCGGTCTTTTTCCTTAAGCGTCCAAGCATTATCCCGGCTCCCAATCCAATAAATGTTCTGTCTTTGTTTATCTGTAACATTGGGTATAACGTTATTCCTATTGCTGTGGCCAGAGGAAACTCAAATCTGGGATTGATGATCAGGCTAACGGTTGAATGTCTTTCAATATCATATTTATAGTTATCGCCAAGCCATGAATTACTGCTGACTGGTTTCCAGTTTGTCGGTTCAGTTATGACGGTATAACCTACTCCGCCAGCCAGGTTTAGTCTGATCTGGCCTGATTCACCCAGGGGAAATATTCTTCCGAACAGGACCTGATAATTCTTCATATGGTCCAGGTGCAGCTCACCCAGGCCCAGGGAAAAAATGCCCATTTCATGATTACACGATTAGTTTGTATTCGGATTCCGCTAATCTTCAATCAAAGTTACACCCTCAGTAACCGGAAGTCAATTATTTTTTAGCCTGTTTTCCCGGCCCGATATTCAGAATGAGAGGTTTGCGCGCATGAAGAAGTTTCTTCCCGGCTCCACGCTGACAGCTCCCCTGTTTGTCGAGAGATGGTTGGTGTAGGTGGCATCTGTAATATTATCTATGCCCGCAAATACCTGCAAAGCGGTTCTGCCAAGCATTAACCTTTTCGAGCTCATTGCCAGGTCAAGCCGCATATATCCATCTGTCTCCCGTTCGTTCCCGCCAATCCTCGTTTGTTTTGCTGCCCCCGCGAGGGTCACTTCAATTGTACCCGCCCTGTTCCAGTTATACCGCAAACCCACTCTTCCCTTGAATGGAGGGATTTGGGGAAGGTCAGCTCCGGTTTCAGTATCTCTGCCGCGGACATATGATCCGGAACCTGAAAGGACGAAGTTGTGGTAAAAGTTATATTCGAACCTCAGATCAAATCCATACAACAATGCCTTGCTGACATTTGAGTTTATCAATGCCGGGAGTGTATCAGTCGTGAATTCTGTCCCGGTAATTGTTGTATAAATGAACTCGCCGGGAGATTCAACAATCATGTTTGACAGACGGTTCACAAAGAGCTCAGCCTGGAAGTTAAAGATACTGCTCCATTTCCTGACACCGATATCGGCCGAGAGGCCGCTCTCCGGCTTCAGCGACGGGTCACCGAGACGGACAAAATTACCAAGGTCGATATATTTGAAACGTTCCTCCAGTGACGGTGCCCTGAAAGAGCGTGCGAGATTAAATGACAGATCTGTAATGCCGGTCAGGTTGTACAGAAGTCCGGCATTGGCACTCCAGGAGATGCTTCTCTCAGATCCTTCCGCAAAGGTTATCCTGCGGGCGGGCGACTCATTCTCGACGCCATTAATTATAATATAGTCAACATCATAGCCTTCTTCGTTATTGACCCATACACCGTCTATCCTTCCACCGGTGATCAGTGTCAGCCTGTCGTCAACCAGTGTTGCCTCGTCCTGGATAAAAAGGCCTGAGCTGGTAAATGATGAGGCCGGGATAGGGGTCTCACCCCTGATCAGGTTGTTAGTCTTAATAATATCTCCTGAAGGATTGATGACATCTACAGTGACATATTTTGTTCTGTCAGTTGTTAACCTGCGGCCCCACACATCCGCACCTGCTATCAGGGTGTTGCCGGACGACAGATTGAATGTGGCCTGCAACTGGCCGCCGTTGGTCATATGCTTGCCGCCGGGAGTCATCAGGTCAGGGGTGGTGCGTTGAGTGTTGCCATTGGGCAGGGTAGTTTCAGTGACAGTGTTGGGTTTGACAGCGACGTTACGGTCAATATACTGGTTGAAATAACTGAACCTGAGGGTGCTCAGCTTTTCGGTAATACCTGTGATTTCATAACTTGCTGATAACAGTGATCTCCCGATGTCTTTATAGGTGGCCTCGGACGGCCCGGGGAAGGCTTCACCGCCCGGTATGCCGACGTCGGTTGCCATATAGCGCTGATAGTGAATTTTCAGGATATGATTATCAAATGGTTTGAATCCTGCCCTGGCTCCGAAGTTATTATAGGTATACTGGCTGTTCAGCAATGTGCCTTCGGGAGTTCGCATATCATCGGTATCAGTGTAGGTACCGGAAAGCCTCATATACCATTTATCCGATCCTGTGTTGACATCCGCATGACCTGAATACATCCTGTTGGCCGAGGCAAAGCCGGCTCCGGCATTTCCCGAGACATACAGCTGATCTGAAAAGTGTCCGTCTTTTGTGATTATATTTATGATACCACCCATTGCCCCGGTTCCGTACAGTGAGGAGAGTGCGCCTCTTATAACCTCCACACGATCGATCTCCCAGACATCAACCATGCTCATTGATGCAGTGAGGTCAGTGGCTGTTTCAACCCGGCTGCCGTCAACAAGGGTTACCAGGCGGTTTTCATTCATGCCCCTGATATTTATATTGGTAGCCCATATACCGTCACCGCCAAGTGAGATGCCCGGCTCCCTGTTCAGAGCGTTGGAAAGGGTGAGAGACGATTGTTTCTGATAATCTGATGCCCTCACAACGGTAAGGGGGGCAGGCAGGTCCTTCACCTTCCTGTCTATTCGGAGGCTTGAAACGACCACCTCACCAATATCGATTGTTCTCTCTGATAATGACAGAGAATCACTGCCTGGTTTCTGAGTGCCGCGGTTCTGCCCGTACGTACCCGGGAAGATGGCAAGTGAAAATAAAGCTGCAATGAAAAGTGTTTTATTCATTTTCTGTGTTC
>JAAZAP010000366.1 GCA_012514255.1 Bacteroidales bacterium
ATCTCAAAGAAGCGGTAACGCCTGAGCCTGAAGGGCTGATGAACCTGGAAATAAAGGCAGATTGCCTTTTTCTGTGCTGTGCTCATATTGTTTATCTTGTCTGTTGCAAAACCCCTGAATAAATATCCTTAACATGGCCGGCAGCCTTCTCCCATTTCAGTTTGTCAACCTCTTCCTTGCCGTTCATGATGAACATTCTTGAGAGTGCCGGGTAGGTCAGTATGCCGTATATGGCGTCAGCCATAGCCTCTATGTCCCAGAAATCGACCTTCACAGCATGGGTGAGAAGCTCTGCCACCCCGCTCTGTTTGCTTATTATCACCGGGACATTTGATTGCATTGCTTCAAGTGGTGATATGCCGAACGGTTCGGAAACGGAAGGCATAACATACACATCACTCATTCTGAGCATGGTGAAGACATCGTTGCCACGAAGGAAGCCGGTGAAGTGGAACCTGTCCGTTATTTTCAGCGCAGCGGCATGACGCATCATCCGTTCCATCATGTCTCCTGATCCTGCCATTACGAACCGGACGTTTGGCATCCTCGAAAGGACAATCCTGGCTGCCTCAATGAAATATTCCGGTCCTTTCTGCAAGGTAATACGACCGAGGAAGGTAACTATTTTGTCATCATATGCTCTCTCGGGTACATCAAGCTCCGAGTGGTGCAGCGGCTCAACGGCATTGTATACCGTAAATACCTTGTCCGGATCAATGTTATACTTATTGATGACAATCTCACGGGTGAGATTGCTGACGGTAATAATCCTGTCAGCAGCATCCATACCCTCCTTTTCCATATTATAGACCACCGGATTCACATTCCCGCCGCTGCGGTCAAAATCAGTGGCATGAACATGTATCACCAACGGTTTGCCGGAGACAGCCTTGGCAGCTATCCCTGCCGGGTAAGCAAGCCAGTCATGCGCATGGATAATGTCAAATTCGTTCTCTGAGGCAATCACCTGGGCAACCACCGAATACTTGTGTATCTCGTCCATCAGCGCGGATCCGTAGCTTCCTGTGAAGTCAACCTTACCCTGAGCATTGGTTTTTACCAGGACGTCAGTATCAGCTATCTCACCGCGTGTCATCTTCCAGAAATCTTCAGGGTCAGTATAGGGAACCAGTTTTGAAAAGACCTCTATCTTCTCCACGGGTTTAAGAAAATACCTGTATTTAACCTTCTTGAAGGCAACCGGAATGGTGTTGGCGCCAATAAGCCTTACGATGCTCTGGTCTTCGTCGCCGTAAGCCTTTGGCACTACGAAGATCACATCAATATCCTTATGGGCGGCCAGACCACGGGTGAGACCGTAACTGGCGGTTCCCAATCCCCCTGCTATATGAGGCGGGAACTCCCATCCAAACATCAGGACACGCATATCATTTATTGTTTTCTGGATAATTCTTTTCAAGCAGGGTGAAGATACGAAGTATCTCTCCCACGCTCCACGCCTGTGATATTGCCCCCCTTGGTGAATGTGGCGGATCACCGTCATATATCTCCGATATGGTAGAAATGCCGGCTTCCGTCAGTGTCTCCTCAAATCCCATGATCAGTTTGCGTACCTTCGCTACTCCCGACTCTCCGTAAACCCTCAGCCACCCGTCACAGAAGGGGCCGACCAGCCACGGCCATACAGTACCCTGGTGATAAGCCCGGTCACGCGTCTTCTGGTCACCACAGTAGATGCCCTTATATCCCTCCTCTGAGGGAGACAATGTACGAAGACCTCTTGGTGTTACAAGCATACGGCTGACTATGTCAAGCATTCTCTTCATCTGGTCAATGGTCAACATTGTATATGGAAGAGATGCAGCTATGGCCATGTTTGGCCTCACCTGCATATTTCTCATCTCATTGTCATTTACGTAATCAGCCAGGTAACCATGCTCTTCATCCCAGAAGGTCTCAATAAATGACCTGCTGATAAGTTCAGGCAGACTCTCCCACTCTTTCACGAATGCTCTGTCCCTGGCAGCCCTGGCACAGTCTATTGAATAACACACGGCATTGTACCACAGTGCATTAATCTCCACTGCATAGCCATCACGGGGAGTTACCGGCACACCTTCAACCACCGCATCCATCCATGTGAGAGCCTTTCCCGCGACACCTGCATAGATAAGGCCATTCTCCCTCATGTGAATGCCGAACGAGGTTCCGGAGCGGTAGGCGTTAAGCACATCCTTCATGGCAGCACCATACCGTTTCCATGTCTCCTTATGGTCAAGCCCGTAGCTACAGAGCGCCTGGAAGAACCAGAGCGGTGCATCAACACTGTTAAATGCCGGATTATCATTGTCACCCATATTCGGGAAGAGCCCTCCCTTCATGCGTCTCACCTGTGTGTCAAGTACTGCAGCATACAGATCCTCAGAAGTGCGTGCCAGTGCCAGCCCTGGCAGGGCGATGAACGTATCACGCCCCCATGAACCAAACCACGGGTACCCTGCTATGATGTTTGTATTCTCTCCCCGTTTCTCAATAAACTGCTGTGCGGCATTGCGGAGACAGTTCCCGAAGTTGCTGCGGGGGATCTTGGTGGCTACAGCACGTGTAAACTTGCTTTTGATTCCTGCATGCTTCTCCTCCTTCGTAGAAACTGACATTACAATTACGTCACCCCTGGATGCTGTCAGCTCAAAAAAGCCCGGTACAAAAATGTCTTCCGAATAGTCATAACCCCGCTTCTGTTCCTCCATGTACTCAACACCCAGGTACCAGTCAGGCACTGGAACGAATTCCGCCTTGCAGGAAAGCTGCATATAGAGGTAGGGAAATCCGTCATACATGCGGATCCTGATCCCGTGCGGAACAGGCTCCGTACGGGTGTTGGCCCACATATTGGCATGAGTCAGCTGGTGTATGTTCCTGAATGCCAGAAAAGGCCTCAACTGCAGCCTGACAGGCTCATCAGTGTCAATGACAGTGTACCTGATCATCAGCTGCTCTTCATAATGCACCAGAATACGCTCCTGCTTCAGGATCACATTACCGACCCTGTAAGTCATTCCCGGAATGTCCTGGATATCAAAGTCTTCAACATATTTGTGGCCTTTGGGACTGTAATGGTCGCCCTGATACCTGTGTATCCCCGTATTGAAACTCTGTCCGTTGCTTACAACTGTTGTATCAACTGAGGAGAGAAGCACATGCCTCTCACCCCCCAGCTCATCAACAGGGCATACAAGCCACCCGTGATACTTCCGTGTGTTGCAGCCCACAATGGTGGTTGATGAATAACTTCCCGCCCTGTTGCTTCGTAATATCTCACGGCTCAGTGAGTACTCAAGGTTAACTACCTGAGCCTTATCAAACTTAATGTATCCCATAAATTCAGGAGTTCCGTTTAACTTCTAAAAATAAGCAATAGAATTAACTCTATTAATTTAATAACAAATCATTTCGTGTG
>JAAZAP010000367.1 GCA_012514255.1 Bacteroidales bacterium
CCCTTCCTGATGAAGGACATGAACAGGGCTGTTGACAGGATCAGTACGGCTATCTCACGCAACGAAAAGATCTTGGTGTACGGCGATTATGACGTCGATGGCACTACATCTGTGGCATTGCTCTACTCCTTCCTGAGGGAGAGACATTCCAGCCTTGATTATTATATCCCTGACAGGTATCATGAGGGGTACGGACTTTCGTTGAAAGGCATTGATTACGCTGCAGAGGGAAATTGCAGGCTTATCATAGCGCTCGACTGCGGCATCAAGGCAGCTGATAAGGTAAGGTACGCCCGTTCAAAGGGGATAGATATAATTATCTGTGATCACCATCTTCCGGGTGATGAGATACCTGATGCAACCGCTGTGCTTGATCCCAAGCAGCCCGGGTGCGATTATCCCTATAAGGAGCTCTCGGGATGTGGGGTGGGGTTCAAGCTGATGCAGGCTCTGTGCAGGGTTCATAATATCCCTTTTGAAAAAATCATACCATACCTTGACCTGGTAGCGGTAAGCATAGGATCAGATATCGTGCCGATGACAGGCGAAAACAGGGTACTGGCCTATTTCGGTCTGAAGCAGCTGAATGAGTCGCCACGCCTGGGCTTTCAGAAGATAATTGAGAAAGCTAAGATCCGCAAACCGCTGGCCATTGAGGATGTTGTTTTCCGCATCGGACCCCGTATTAATGCAGCCGGCAGGATGGAGTCGGGGAGCCGGGCAGTTGATCTGCTGGTATCCCTGAATCCGCAGGAAGCAATGACGATCTGCGACGCCATTGACATCAATAACGACGACCGCAGGAAGAAGGACAGCGAGATTACTTCCGAAGCCCGCCGGATGGTGAGCGAGGACAACAGGATGAGTAACGCCCGCACCACCGTGCTGTTTCGCCAGGGATGGCATAAAGGGGTTATAGGCATAGTGGCCTCAAGACTGATTGAGACCTATTACAGGCCAACGGTGATCCTTACTGAATCAAAGGACGGATTTGCTACCGGCTCAGCACGAAGCGTTCCGGGTTATGACCTCTACCAGGCCATTGAGTCTTGCTCTGACCTGCTGGAGAGCTTTGGCGGGCATATGTTTGCAGCAGGACTGACACTGAAACAGGAAAATGTACAGCCCTTCCGCGAGCGGTTTGAGAAATTTGTAAGTGAGACCATCAGGGATGAGCACCTGGTACCTTCAGTAAATATCGACTTTGAGTTGCCTATAGAGGATGTCACGATGGAGTTGTACAGAAGCCTGGAACGGTTTCAGCCTTATGGCCCGGAGAACACTGCTCCGGTGTTTGCGTCGCGAAAGGTCAAGACCCTCCTCTGTCAGCCTGTGGGCTCCAACGGTATGCATCTCAGGCTCTCCTTTGCGCGGCAGAATGGTGAGCCGATAGGCGCCATTGCCTTCGGACAGGCTGATATGATTGAGGTCTTCCGCGAAGCGGGCGGTGTTGTTGACATAGCCTACTCCGTGGAGCTGAATGAGTTCCGGGGAAAGACCACGGTCCAGCTCAATATAAAGGATATTAAGGGGTGAATTGAGCAGTCGGCAGTACCAGTCGGCAGTAGGCAGTACCAGTCGGCAGTCGGCAGTTGTTTTTTGCCCTGCTGACTGCTGACTTTTTTTTCGCCTTTCCCTTGACATTCTCCCCTCCCTGTAATAAATTTGAGACTGTAATTATGTCTCATTATGATGCTGCGGTGGAATGCGGTGTTTTTGCTGCTTGTTATCTATGTAGCCGGTCTCCGTGCCGGCGAGCCTCTCTTTGTGCCACACGGTGCCGGCTCCATGGGAATTGCATTTGCCGTGACAGCCACCCCCGGCCACTGGAACAGCTTCCATAACCAGGCACTGCTGACTGCGAATACCTGTACCGCTTTCTCAGCCTCCTTTGAGAACCGATTCATGATGTCTGCCCTCTCATCGAAGGCTGTCAGTGCAATTTTCGCTTTCAAACCGGCCCCCCTGGGCCTGGTGGTAACTCATTACGGCAACGCTGACTATTACCGGCTGTTCACCGGAGTGGGCAGTGCGGTGAAGATCACTGACGCCATAGCGCTCGGGGTGCAGGTTGATTATATCTCGGAACACGGCATTGGTGAATACCGTGATGTGTCACATGTGACTTTCGAGACCGGGATGAGCTGTCTTCTTTCCCCTGCCCTGACTTTCGGGATACACATGTTCAATCCGTTGGCTCCCCTCAACACCCTTCCTTCTTCAATTGATGCCGGCCTGAACTGGAAGCAGTCTGACGGACTCTTCCTCACCCTGACGGGCTCCAAGGTGAGCAGTGAGCCTCTCTCACTGCAGTGTGGTATTTCATGGGATGTGATGCAAAGGCTGACTTTGCGTACCGGATACATGAGCTCACCCTCTGCCTTTGCGTTCGGTATCGGATTCAGGACAGGCCAACTTGAAGCAGATGCCGGCTTCCTGCTAAATGGTATCACCGGAGTCACCACTTCTGTTTCAGTTACATGGACAATCAGATGAAAAGCCTATGTGCCGTGAATCTTTTAACTATGCTGCATGGAATACCAGATAAGCATCCTGATCTCAATTCTGGCTCCAGGAAGATTCATCTAAGCTTCAGGATCGCCTTTGCAATAATAATGGCCCTCCTCCCTGGCCGCCTGTTGTGCCAGGAGGAGAACCATGCATTAAGAGAATCTGTTGAGGAGATCCTCGCATTTTCTGAAGATGCTGACCCTGCTGCCATGCTTGAAGAGCTGGAGGGACTGAAGGAGTCACCTGTGAATGTAAACAGCGGTGATGAGAGCGAGATTTCAAGGCTCTTTTTCCTGACCGAGTTCCAGGTGATGGTTCTTGCCGACCATGTCAGGAAGAACGGCAGTGTGGTGACCCTCTATGAACTTGCCCTACTGCCGGCTTTTGACCGCAATACAGTATTGCTGATGGCTCCTTATATTTCACTTGAGCCTGTTGCGCCGAATAGAGGGAAGAGCTATGGCCGTACCCTGGTGACAATGACGGCCTCCTCACGGTTCGGCAGGGATGAAAACGATACGGAGGGCATACGGTCATTGCTGAAGGTGAAGCATGAACAGGGAAGCATCAGTTTCGGGCTGGCAGCAGAGAATGATCCCGGCGAACCATTCACATTCAAAAACGCTCCCGGGAGTGACTTCCTCTCAGGCTATATCCAATATGAAGGCAAGGGTTTTATAAACAGGATAATAGCAGGTGACTTTGCCGTAAGGGCGGGCGAGGGGCTGCTCTTCAACAGCAGCCGGTGGATGGGTTCATGGCTCAGCTCGCCATCCTTCATGTCAGGCAGAAGCACCGCTGCGCCATATACATCCACCGAAGAGAACAGTTTCTTCAGGGGTGTCAGCCTCACACTGGGCAGCATGAATGCCGGTGCTGTGCTGTTTGCCTCTTCAAATAAAATTGATGCACGTTTGCTTTTTGCAGAAGACAGCACCGCCACCGGGGTGAGCAACCTCGTCAGGGGTGGCATCCACGTTTCTGAATCACAGCTCGAGGCACGTAACAGCCTCACGGAAACGGTTGCCGGCCTGCGTCTGATCGCCGGCGCTGATAAGGTCAGGGGTGGGGTGACCGCAGCGGCAACCTGGTTCTCCCTTCCGTTTATCCCTGACATGACAAAGCCGGAGAATCTTCATGCTTTTACCGGAGACAGGTTGCTCAACCTCGCGGCCGACATCAGGGCAGGAACAGGCTCCGTACTCTTCTTTGCCGAGGCGGGACTTAGTCTCGCAAACCCACTGACAGGGACTTCCGGAACGGGACTTCCGGATCCGCAGGCAGACACAACCGGAACAGGTTTTCCGGATTCGGCGTCAGCCATTGGCGGACTCAATCTCAGAGATTCCTGGGCTGTGACGGCAGGACTGAGGGCAAAGCCTTCCGGAAGGGTTACATTCAACATCCTCGCACGTCATTTCGCCCCCGGATACCATGCATTTCACTCCGGGGCCTTCAAAGCCGGGTCAGGTTCGGGCAATGAGACCGGCCTTTCAGCTTCAGTGCACCTGGAAGCTGCCAGGCACCTTTTCGTTACAGCTGCTGCAGATCATTACCGGATTCCCTGGCCGAGGTATCGTTCCTCATCACCTTCATATGGCAGCAGGATTGAGATCAGGGGAGAATACCAACCCCGTGACGACATCTCAATGAGACTCTCATGGACGTCATTATCCCGGGAGTATGATGCTGCCAGGGAGACAGGTACGGCAAGGTCGGTGATCCATACAAGACAACAGTTTGGATTTGTGTTCGACATCAGTCCGGCGGAAACCTTGCGCCTGACAACCCGTGCCTCAGCATCCCTCATTGCACCTTCTGCAGAGAAGGGTTACCTGCTCTGCCAGGACTTTACGTACACATTTCGCACCATTCCCCTTAGGCTCTGGTTCAGGTATGCCATGTGCTCCTCGGGGGGCTGGGACAGCCGGCTCTATGCCTGGGAGAATGACCTGCTCAACTCATTCAGTGTACCGGCAATGTATGGTGAGATGACACGGTCATTCGTCATGCTCTCATGGAAACCCGCTGACCGTCTCGAAGTACGGCTAAAGTATGGTTTTACGGATTCAGGCAGCAATCCCGGTGGAGGACTTAAGCAGGAAGTGAAGGGGCAGGTGAGGTTTGGGTTTTAGGCAGGAGGCAAGAGGCAATAGGTACTATGTTTCTCAAACATAGGGCCTACTGCCTGATTTCAATTCATCCTGTACCTTGCCTTCACAGCTCCTCATTGGCCTTGACGATCTTCTGCATCAGGCTCTCCTTGTAGGCAATCAGCTTCTCCATGACAGACGGGTCACCGGTGACAATCATCTGCTCAGCAAGGAAAAAAGATGATAACAGTTAACAGATACTGACTATTATCCTATCACTCCTAAAAGCTTGGCCAATTTGTGTAATGAGCTAAAAAACTTGTCCTTGTCAACTATTTCATGTAGATTGAGAGGTGATAATCAAGGAATAATCTTTGGAGTTTTTTACTGCTATGTGAGGCCAGGTTACAGATTCTTTGACTAAGAATAAATAATTATGTCATGATAGGAATATTTTATGAATTTGTAGCGTTTGTTGCAGCGTTTTAAAGATCCGGTACGTATAGATAATAGTGGGCTTATTGAAAGAACTAAATTGTGTTAAACCCTTATCATCGACTATCATGAAAAAAGCAGGTATCGATTATTTTAATGGGGTGTACATTTTGAAAACAAGGAATAAAATTTTAAGCACATGTAGAGTGCTCTTATTTGCGAACAACTGTTGTGAAAATCAAGATTTTAATGGATTTATTTTGAGCTATTTTGTGGGTTCTTTCGAGTGTTCTGATCATGTGAATCCTAGTTTTTGTAATATCCTGAAAAACAATGCTGATTCAGTCTACACATTTTCATTCCCTGAAATTATCATTGAATTTCCTAATGGAGTTCTAAAAACAGGTCATGATGCAAATCCTGGTGATCCATTCTTTTTCACGGGCAGTTTTAGGTATAAATATAAAATAGAATTATAAATTAGAAAACCTATTGAATTTGAGATTGTTAAATGCATTATGCCTTACAATACGTTAGGCCTTGGTTTTTCATGGAACAATTAGGAACAATTTATTGCCAGAGATTCAGGTAAATCGATAATTTAATCAAATCATATAATCATGACGAGAGCTATATTTTTTATTTCAATACTATTCCTGTTCAATATCATCGATTCCTGCAAAGCCGAGAAGGAGGAGATCTTTGTTGCCAAGGGGTATGTTATCGGATTCGATCCTTGTAAAAAGGGGGTTCCGATAGTACCAATAGATACAATCAGAGGATTAATAATAGAGGTATCAGATAAAAATTGTGATACCTTATTGACTTATAATCTTCCGTGGGCATTATTTGACTTTCCTGGTGAATTATTCGAAAGCTACAGGGTTTATTACTATTTCCCCGAAGCATATCAACGAACATACAAAATAAAACTAACCTACCGATTTGCAAAGCCTGAAGAAACACAGGCTTTTGCCTGTGTGGGAGATATTTTTGCACCTGGTTTTGAGAGACTTGTAAAAAAGCAAATAGTTGTTCTTTCGGCAGAAGAATTAAATAACTAAGTCGCGTTAAACCCATACCTTCAATCATCATGAAAAAGCAGAAACTGATTATTTTTATGGGGTGTACATTCTTTCTCTTTTCCGGATATTATTCTGACCAGGATGGAGGGAAATATTACTATGCCTTTGATGAGAAAGTGCCGCTTACAGGATTGAAAACCAAAGCGGTGATTTGTTTCAGGCAATCGATTGAAAAGGACTTGGTTACAACAAAACTAAGGTCTATCGATCCTGGATTTGAGTAAGAATGGCGAACTACCAAAACACTTGTTATCAGTACTCCAAGTGAATCTTTGATGAAACAGGCTTTGGATACATTTGAAAAGATGGATGAAGTTCGTACCTCTCAGATGATGTATAGAATCAACACAGGACTTGAAATGGGCATTGGAGATGAGATCGCTGTCAGGTTTAGGGAAAATGTATCGCAGCAACAAATTGAAGCGATAATCCATAAGTATGGTTTAGATATGGTTAAAACCAGTAAAATTTATAACCTATTAATCGTACCAAAAGGAGGTAATGCACTACAGATAGCCAATGAAATCCAGGAAAGCGGTTTGGTTTTGTTTTCCCATCCCAATTTTGTAGTAAGTGCCGAGTTATATCAGGACATCCCCAATGATACTTATTTTAGTAATCAATTTTATCTGCATAACACCAGCCAGATATTCACGGACGGGCATACCGGAACTATTGATGCTGATATAGATGCCCCGGAAGCATGGACAATGACAAAGGGAGCCAATAGTATCATTATAGCAGTTATTGATGAGGGAATATCGTCCGATCATCCCGATCTGCCCAATACCAGACAGGTCAGACTTAATGGAAGCAATTTTGCAGATGGCGATCCGAACAATCCATCACCAACCAACAACCAAAATCACGGCAATAGTAGCGCTGGTATTATTGCCGCTACTAGGAATAATAGTCAGGGCGTCACAGGTATTGCACCTAATTGCAGAATTATGCCCATTAGGATATTCGACAGTTTGGCAAATGGGGTTTCATCTAGTCTTGTGGCTGACGCAATTGAATTTGCAGTAGACAATGGAGCGCAGGTGCTCTCCAATAGCTGGGGGTATTCCTCGAGTAACCCTAATTATCTTCCTGTAATTGTTCAGGCAATACAGTACGCTGTTAACTCAGGTTGCATCGTTGTTTTTGCCGCTGGCAATAATGCCAGGCATACACAGGGTGATAATGGATATGTTTCATTTCCCAGTAATGTGAACATTCCAGGAGTTATTACCGTGGGTGCATCGGATAGAAACGATATGCAATCAGATTACAGTCCGACAAGTAATCCGGGGAGTCAAAACAACCAAATCGTAGATATTACAGCACCATCACATCGCGCATATCCTCCGCAGTATTATCAACGCTTTGGTCTAGTTGGTGGAATTGATGGTGAGACGCTCGAAGTATGGAGCATTGATATCTTTGGGAATACAGGCTATAATCCGTATCCGGAATTTATTGTTCCCGGCAATCCTGATACAAGATCCATAAATCCCTCACAGGTGGGAGAACAATTGCCTAATGTGGGTGTAAACTTTAATGCATATACAGGAAGATTCGGAGGAACGTCTGCTGCTTGCCCACAAGTAGCAGGTGTTGCTGCATTGATATTATCTATAAATCCTGATTTAACCACACAACAAGTCTTTAATATTATTACTGGAGCGGCTGATCAAGTAGGCGGGTACGTCTATACCAATGGAAGAAGTAACGAATTGGGTTCTGGCAGATTGAATGCATGCAGAGCTGTTACTCAAGTAATATCAACAATTACACTTATCTCCGGTCCCTCTTTTGTTTGCTCATCTGGAGCGACATTTGAGGTTAGTAACCTTCCGGACGGGGTTTCTGTCAGCTGGAGTGCCAGCCCATCTTATTATTTCACGACCACCTCCGGAACAGGATCAGCCTTTTTAACGGCCTGGACAGGCGGATTCAGAAAGGGAGTCGGAACAATCACTGCCACTTTAGTGACTTCCTGTGATACGTTCAATCTCACGAAGTCTGTATGGGCAGGTACACCTACAGCCCCGACAGCAATTACCCTTCTACCTGATGATGGTGTATGCAGAGGCCCTGCCTATTACTACCAGGTAGGCCTGTTACATCCGTACCCGTCATACGTCAGCTCCTGGTACTGGGATCTTCAGTCACCAGGGGTGATAATCGGGAGCAGGACAGGCTCCTCACTGAAATTCTACTACCCTTCAGGTACAACGCCGGGCAGGTATTCTGTAGCAGTAAAAGCAGTTAACCCATGTGGTGACAGTTCGTATCATATTGAGTATTTTGATGTCATTGACTGTGACCGGATGGAGATGGTATCATTTAATATCTATCCCAATCCGGTAAGGGATGTGCTCAATGTTGAAATTACTGCAAATGATGCTGTGGAGATCAATCCTGAGGCCATTACCGAATTAAGGATATATGACACATTCCTTTCACTGAAGAAACAGCTGACTTTTAGCGGCAGCACAGTGTCAGTGAATACCGGAGATCTTCCGC
>JAAZAP010000368.1 GCA_012514255.1 Bacteroidales bacterium
CAAACATATAAAATAATGAGCAACAAGGGAATAAATCTGGAGCCCGGCGTAATCAGCGGCGAGGATGTAAAAAAACTGTTTGACTATGCCAATAAGAACGACTTTGCCATTCCGGCAGTTAATGTGGTTGGGACAGACTCGGTCAATGCAGTTCTTGAGACTGCGCGCGAAGTCAATTCCCCGGTCATCATCCAGTTTTCCAATGGCGGAGCCCATTTCTTCGCCGGTCAGGGACTGACGAAGGAAAATCATACCGGCGCTATCGCCGGAGGCATCTCCGGGGCGCTTCACGTGCATAACGTTGCCGAGTACTATGGTGTTCCTGTTATACTGCATACTGACCACGCGGCACGTAAGCTTCTTCCATGGATTGATGCACTGCTGGAAGCAGGTGAGGAGTTCTATGAGACCAACGGCAAGCCGCTCTTCAGCTCACATATGCTCGATCTCTCGGAAGAACCGCTGAAGGAAAATATAGAGACATGCAAGAAGTATCTTGAGCGGATGGACAAGCTGGGAATGACCCTGGAGATAGAGCTGGGTGTTACCGGTGGCGAGGAGGACGGTGTGGACAACACCGGAGTGGATAGCTCAAGGCTTTATACCCAGCCTGAGGATGTGGCTTACGCTTACGAGGAGCTGTTGAAAATATCTCCCAATTTTACCATAGCCGCCTCATTTGGCAATGTTCATGGTGTGTACAAGCCCGGTAATGTGACCCTGAAGCCGGAGATACTCAGGAATTCGCAGGATTATATCCGGAAGAAGTATAAAACCGGTCCCAATCCGGTGAATTTTGTTTTCCACGGCGGATCAGGATCAGAGAAGCATCTCATCACTGAGGCAATAAAGTACGGTGCCATCAAGATGAATATAGACACTGACATGCAATGGGCATTCTGGGCAGGAGTGAAAGAGTATTATGAGGCAAAGAAGGATTACCTGCAGGGGCAGATAGGCAATCCCGAGGGTGAGGACAAACCCAACAAAAAATATTATGATCCGAGGGTATGGCTCCGCAAAGGGCAGGAGAGCTTCATTGCAAGACTTAAGGAGGCTTTCGCTGATCTGAATGCCCTGGACAGGCTCTAATACTTATCAATAAGCTAACAATTAGCAGGTCAGCACATTGCGGCTGGCCTGTTTTTTTGTTGTTAATAAATGACAGGTTAACTGCCCCACCGGGTGGATGCATGGGGCTATTTTAGTATAAAATTTATAGCGGTATTGAAACGCGGACCGATCACCGAGGCTAAGATAAAGAGGACCACCACGTTGACTCTCAGGCTTAATGAGAGAGAGGCAAAGGCGCTCAGCATCTACTGCCAGCGGTTCAGGGTACGCAGTAAGTCGGACTTTATGCGGCGGACCATCATGCAGGCCATAGTCGGCAGGTTTGATGCGGAGCATCCTTCCCTGTGGGAACAGGGAGAGTTGAACCTTTTTTCGCGTGAACCAAAAAACTGCCAGGAGGAATAGGCTCAGTAATTAATTTGTTATTTTTGTAGTCCGCGGAGTGGGGGATAGGTGCCATCCGTCAAAAGAAAATGGAGCTTGACATTCTAAAAATAGAACCTACAAGGGTCACGCCACAGGTGTTGTTTCTTGAGGGACAACTGGAGATCAGGGGCAGGTCGATTTCGGAGAATTCCACAGATTTCTTCAGGCCTCTGGAGGATTGGGTTGCATCATATGTGGAGCAGACAGAGGTTCGCACGAGGGTGATACTGGCCTTTGATTTCATAAATACCGCTTCCACCAAATGGCTTTATGCCATCGTTAAGAGACTGGCACAATATCCCAATGTCAGGGAGATGGTTTCCATAGAATGGTTTTATGAGAAGGGAGATGAAGATCAATATGAGCTGGGGCAGATAATTCACTCTTTCATTGATTGTCCGTTCATCTTTTACGAGACTGAACAGACCTGATAATCCGAAAAAATATTATTTTTGCCACGCCTTATCAGGCACCGATTGACCCATGGTGTAACTGGTAACACGTCTGATTTTGGTTCAGAAGAGTCGGGGTTCGAGCCCCTGTGGGTCAACAGATGAGGCTGTCTCAAAAGAGCAGCCTTTCTTTTTAGGATTACTGTTCATTTCTTTTGCTCCTCCAAAAGAAATGAACCAAAGAAAAGGAGGCCGGAAAAGACAACCACCCCCTGTTTGTCCTCCCGCTACACAAAGCCTTAACGGCGCCACCAAACAGGGTGCGGTTCGCACCTTGTCCGGTGTGCCCCGACGTACCTTGTACTGCTCAATAAATAATTCCGTTGTTGTAACTGACTACAGATTGGTCAGAATCAATAACAATCGCATACGGATAGTCTAATTTTTCAGGTTTTACCAGCCATGCAAGCACATAATCCGGGGCTGAATTGCCTCCCATTTTAGATAGGTCGCAGTAGACAAGTTCGCAGGTCATGCAACCGTTTACAACACTCCTGCTGTTGCTGTAGAAGCGGTCTTCCTCCACTCTCTCCAGAAACCGGGATTCAACCCCAGACAGATCCATGACGGGTGATGTCCCCACATCAATGGCAGTTACAATCTCTCCTGTGAGACTCTCATATTTTCCATCTTTGTCAAAATGGAAAAAAAGGTCGCCCGTCCATACTTTCAGATTGTTCACAAACTGGTGGCAGCTGACAAGGTACTGACCTGACATGTTACTCTGGAGCCCGTAGAACTGATAGTTTTCATATGACAGGTCACTTGCCTTGAAGAGGATTTTAATGGTTTTCAGCTCCCGGTCATCAACCAGGTGGCCATCCGGTTTCCCCATGACAAGCTTAGGACAATCATTCAGAATTTCGCAGGAGGCCGTTAGACCCAGCAACAGTGGAATGATGATTCTTTTCATTTCATTAACGGTTAGGGATCAGGGCGTTTGCCACAATAATTGTACCACAAACACCGGGAAAAACTGCACTGCTGTCCGGAACCTTCGCTAAAATTGCCCACCGGGCATTATTAAGGCCCGGTTCTCCTGTTTCACTGGTCTCCTTCAGCGCGGTTGTCAGTTCCCTGATCCCAGCTCCTGCCAGTTTTCCCGGATTATCAGGCAGGATTATCCTCGCTTTGGACGAATCCCTTGTCAATTGCAATGCCCAATAGCAGGGATACGATGCTTTTGGTTTGAGACTGAATGTGATGAAGTGAATCCCTGTGGATGCCGTTGTAGTATCTTTCAAATCTTGTCAGTCCGTCATAAGAGACGATAAGGCTTTCCACATTCCTGAAGAAAACCCCTGGATTTGTCTCTATGAGTCTGTCTGCTGTTGCTATCGCTGAATCAAGGTCTGATACCTGGATGGACTGTGATTTCAGGTTCACCGTTATCAGGATAAGTACCGAAAAGATCAGAATTTTCATAGTGGTTACTTATTTGTTAAACACTCAACTGGATCACCATCTGTCTTATTCCTGCAGGAAGTACGGCCCTTTTTGATACACTCTCACATAATCAATATCATGAAATTGCGGGAAAACCGTTGTGGAATCCGGATTGCCTGGCCAGCTCCCACCCACGGCAGTGTTCAGGATGAGGTAGTGCGGTTTATGGGGGATGCCGCTGGCGGTTGCATGTATCCGGTTGCCGTCGATGAACCAGCGGATCGAGTCGGGCTCCCATTCAAGGGCATAAATATGAAAGTCCTTTGTGTAGTCAACATCGCCTCTCCATGTTCCCGAGCTTGATCTCCTGGTACCGTCATAGGTGCAATAGTGGATCGTGCCGTAGAGGACATTTGGCTCATGGCCCAGGAATTCCATGATGTCAATCTCCGTATACCAGGGCCTCTCTTCCGGTATCAGCCGCTCTTTCCCGGCGGCTACGGCATCTTCCATGGCTTTCTCCATGAGCCAGTCGCGCTCCTGCGGGTAGAGCCAGTGAGCCGGCCAGAGTCCCTGTCCGCCCGGTAGTCTGGCGCGTATCTCGAAACGGCCGTAAACAGGGGCAAGTTTACCTTCCGTGTCCAGTCTGCCGCTGGTATATTCTTTTAAACCGTACTTACGCACCCGGCTCCTGATCCTCAGGATGCCGTTTTCAACGTAAACCTCATCCGGCAGGTAATACTGCAGTTCGTTGTGTTTGCTGGTCTCGCGGAGCAACACGTTCCATCTTGAGGTATCCAGACTTTTCCCATCGAACTCATCCTGCCATACAAGCTGCCAGCCGTTCCGGGATTGTGCATGTTCCTGGGCAATAAGGCTGCCGGGCATCAACACCACAGCCAGGAGAAGAAGCAGGATCATTCTGGTTTTCATAGGGGCTTAAGGATTTGATAAACATTAACAGTGCTTTTCTCTGTATAAAATTAGCACTTAATACTGTTAAATAGGCCGGTATATCAATCAGATCCCGGCATTGTTGCAATAATTTGTCCTGAACATAACCGGAACAGTTATGTTTAATTAACAATATACAACACCCGATAAACCAGATAACCATGGCATATTATTTTTCAAAATCACTGGAGACAACATTCACTGATGCAATTGACAGGGTAACTGCTGCACTTTCCGAAGAAGGTTTTGGCATAATCTCAGAGATTGACATGGATGAGAAAATCAAGAATAAGCTTGGTGTTGATTTCAAGCGCTACCGTATCCTCGGGGCATGCAACCCGGCCTATTCCTATAAGGCCCTGCAGGCCGAAGACAAGGTGGGAGTGATGCTCCCGTGCAATGTGCTTGTAATCGAACAGGGAGAAAACGAGATTGAAATAGCCGCCGTAAACCCGGTCGAGGCAATGACGTCAGTGCATAACGAAACCGTCTCACAGGTAGCGGCAGAAGTAGGGAAGAAGCTTAGAAAGGCGGTTGATCAGCTGTAATGGATCTTCGCATACCTGTACTCATCAAAGATCTTCCCGTTCTTGATGACAGCAGACTTCAGCACGGCTTCAAGGGCAAACCCACACTTCTCAAGCACCTTCTGCGAGGCTGTATTGAAAGAGAATACCCCTGAAAAGATCTTGATGATATCCAGTTCCCTGAAGCCGTAGTCACATATGAGATTAACGGCCCGTGTAGTGATTCCCTTATTCCAGTACGGCTCGCCGATGAAATAACCCAGCTCGGCTGTTTTGCGGTAGACATCATCCTGCCTGTGTAACCCTATATTGCCAACATACTCCCCCTCATACTCTATGGCAAAGACTTCATAGGGATCCTGTTTAAGACACATAGAGATGAATTTCTGAGCGTCTTCAACAGTATATGGTGATGGAAACGCATCCCTCAGATTGACAGCCACCTTTTCGTTATCGGCTATCTCTGCCATGCGAAATTTGTCACTGCGTCTGAATTTACGAATAGTTACAACTCCGTCTGTGAACTTCAGTGATGTGGTTTTCATATTCAGTACCTCTGTAATCCGGAGGATAAAGGTATTAAAATGAGTAATATTGTGTGATGAGAAAAGCTCTTGCTTTCATATTGCTTGCCCTGGGCGTTGTGTCAGTCACACGGTCGCAACCCTCTTTCCCGGATAACGGTGAGCTGTACGTTGACACGGTTGTCCCGGTTGTCTATATAACCATTCACCCCGACACCCTGGCATGGATCTACGCCAATCCATACAGTGACAGGGAGTTCCATGCAGTGTTCGTGTTTGATAACGGGATGGTTCGCGATACAATTGAGCCGGTGGGGTTCAGGCTTAGGGGAAACACCTCGCGGGCTTCGATGAAAAAATCGTTCAAGGTCTCTTTCAATACCTTCACCCCGGGAGCAAAATACAGGGGAGTGGAGAAGATGAACCTGAACGGCGAGCATAATGATCCCTCAGTGATGCGCGCCAAGATCATGTGGGATCTGCTCCGCAAATGGAACATACCTGCCCCCCGGACCAACCACGTCAGGTTTTACATTAACAATAACTACTACGGCCTTTATCTCAATGTTGAGCATATTGATGAAGAGTTCGCAAAATCAAGATTCGGGAACAATGACGGCAACCTCTTTAAATGCCTCTATCCTGCTGATCTTACATACAGGAGCGCTGACCCTGACAGCTACAGGATATGGGATGGAACCAGGTGGACATATGAGCTGAAAACCAACCTTGAGGAGAACGACTTCTCTGATCTGGCGGAGCTGATCAGCATAATGCACGGCACAGAGGATGAGAATCTGCTGTGTGAGCTTGACAGGGTATTCAATGTACAGGATTACCTGAAGGTGATGGCGGTACAGATTTTATGCGGCGACTGGGACGGATACATCTACAACAGGAACAACTATTACCTGTATCACAACTCACTGACGGGCAGGTTTGAATATATCCCTTATGATGTTGATAATACCTTCGGGATAGACTGGTTCAACGTTGACTGGTCCGAACGAAATATCTACGAGTGGCAACCGGGCGGCGATCAGGAAAGACCGCTGTATGACCGCATAATGCACAATCCCGTGCTGAGGAAGCAGTTCAGCTTCTATGCCACCCGCCTTATTGACTCAACGCTGGATATGGATTCGCTGATACAGGCCATAGGGGCAAGGAGGGAGATGATCTCTCCGTACGTTTCAGATGATCCGTATTACCCTCT
This sequence comes from Bacteroidales bacterium, assembly GCA_012514255.1. Next base: position 6,560 of record JAAZAP010000368.1, read on the forward strand.
TGATTATGGCTTCAGCCATAACGATTTTCTGGCTTCATTCTATTCCGCGTTCGGCGCACATGTTAAATGGGGTATATTTCCTTTCCTGGAGGCAAGAAGAATCTCAATGTCGGAGCAGATAGAAGAGGGTACGCCTGATCCGGTGATAAAGTATTACAATCATGACAGAAGGTCAGGGGAGGCGCTGTTGATAAACTGTTTTGTTGAGGCAGCAGCGACCGTGGATGTTAAACTGATCTATTCGGTGGCAGGAGATAACTCCTGCGAGGTGGCCATGGATAATGGAGGCAACGGATGGTTTAGCGTCACTCTTGATAACATCCCGGACGATACTCCGGTGACGTACCAGGTGATGGCCTCAGGCAAAGCGGGAGAGCTGTCACTGCTTCCCTGCTCTCCCATCCTGATTGCACCATTAACGGATCAGACCCCCGAACTCTTTATCAATGAGTTTATGGCTGACAATGAGACAACCGTTGCTGATGAGCATGGTAATTACAGCGACTGGATAGAGCTTTACAACGGTGATGACGAACCTGTGGATCTGGGTAATCTTTGCCTGACAGACAATTTCAATGATCCACTGAAATGGAGGATGCCCTCTGTCATTCTTCCGGCCGGTGGCTTTACGGTCTTCTGGGCTGACGGTACGCCAGGGCTGGGAGAGAAACATGCACCATTCAAGCTTGACAGGGAGGGAGAGGAGATCGGTATATATACACTGAACAGGGTTGTGGTTGACACCGTTTCCTTCGGCCCGCAGAGCGAAGATGTGAGCATGGGCAGGAAATCTGACGGTGCAGATCTGATCATCTTTATTCCCGTGGCAACCCCGGGCAGGACCAACAGCTCCACTCCCGTAAATACAATTTCAGAGGAGCGGCCACTGATTCTCTATCCCAATCCTGTCAGCGGAGAAGCCATCAGGCTCAGCGAGGCAACAGACTGCAGTGTGTTCAGTTCGTCGGGCGTGCTTATCTTCTCCGGCAGGGCTGTTACAGAAGTGGATGTCAGTTCATTCCCTGACGGAATGTATATCCTTGTGGCCGGTGACGGGCGGACTGTCAGGTTTGTGATAACAAGGCGCTAGTTTTTGGGGACAGCTTTTTATTTCGTTTTTATCCTTCCCTGTTTAAGGATTATCAGGCCTTCAGACTTCCAGATCTTCCGACTATCTAATCCATGTAGGGATACATGAAATCCGTCGCCGGCAGGAATGTCTCCTTGATGGTCCGTGGCGAGACCCATCTGACCAGGTTCAGCCTGCCGCCGGCCTTGTCATTGGTGCCTGACGCGCGTGCTCCGCCGAAGGGCTGCAGCCCCACCATGGCTCCCGTGGGCTTGTCATTGTAATAGAAATTGCCGGCTGCGAAGCGAAGTACCTGGCACGCTTTTACCAGTCCCTGACGGTCAGTGGAAAAGACTGCGCCGGTAAGCCCGTACGGAGAGGTCTCATTGCACAGATGGAGAGTCTCCTCATACTTCTCATCCTCATAGATATAGATAGTCATTACCGGGCCAAAGATCTCCTCCTGCATTGTAACGAATTTAGGATTTTTGGTCAGGATGATTGTCGGTTCAATGAACCAGCCCCTGCTCTTGTCTCCTTTCCCGCCATATAGAATCTCGCACTCTGATGATTCCCGGGCAAGGTTAATGTATCTCATGATATTGTCAAATGACTTCTCATCAATGACAGCATTCATAAAAGCGGAAAAATCATCCGGGTCACCTGTTTTCAGTTCTGACATCTGTTTGCCGAGGTGAGCGGAGATGTCAGGCCATAGTGAGCGGGGAATATATGCCCGCGATGAGGCAGAACATTTCTGGCCCTGGTATTCAAATGAACCCCTGACTATGGCCGTGGCAGCTGCCAGCGGATCACCCGAGGGATGAACAATGATGAAATCCTTGCCGCCGGTCTCGCCCACTATCCTTGGGTATGATTTATAATTCTCCAGGTTGTCTGCAGCCATCTTCCACAGTTCGTTGAACGTTGCGTTTGAGCCGGTGAAATGGATGCCGGCCAGATCAGGATGCTTCATCACCACCGGGCTGATCACCGATCCCTTCCCGGGCAGGAAGTTGACAACACCGGCAGGCAGTCCTGCCTCCATAAAGACCTTCATCAGTATCCAGCTTGAGAGAAGGGAGGTGGTTGCCGGTTTCCAGACAGTTGTGTTTCCCATCAGGGCCACTGACATGTTCAGGTTGGAGGCTATGGCCGTAAAATTGAAGGGGGTGATTGCGTAAACAAATCCCTCCAGCGGCCTGTATTCAACCCTGTTCAGCTGGTCTGCCTCCGAGCCGGGCTGCTCTTCATATATCTGTCCGGCAAAGTAGGAGTTGAACCGTAAGAAGTCAATGGTCTCACCGGCCGCCTCTATCTCGGCCTGCTGAACACTCTTGCTCTGCCCGAGCATGGTGGCAGCCACAATGGTGTGACGATACTTTTTTGACAACAGCTCTGCCACCTTGAGCATGAATGATGCCCGTTCAACCCATGACAGTGCCATCCAGCTCTCTTTGGCCTTCATGGCTGCCTCAATCGCCTCAGCTGCTTCCTTCTCTCCGGCCATATGATAGGTGGCCAGTACGTGTCCATGATTATGGGGCATTACTACCTTGCCGGTCTGACCTGTTTTGACAGGCTTGCTATTGATTATCAGGGGAATTTCAATTGTCTCTGAAGAAAGTCTCTTCAGCTCCTTTTCCAGCTCAATCCGCTCCGGAGTGCCCGGAGCATAGGATAACAAAGGCTCATTCTTGGGCCTGTGAAGCGAATAAATGGCATTGTTCATATCTTCATTATTTAGTTCAACATGCAATAAAATGCATAGCGTAAATCCAAGGCAAAACAATTTTAAAGTTCATTTAATCAAGCAACAATTGTCATTGTGAAATTGTTCCCACCGGGAAGGGTCAGTACTGTCATGATAACCGGGGAAGTCCCCATATTCAGGGTCAGTTAATCTGAAAAGGAAACTCACCAGGTCACAGGTACACGGCGGTATATTTCAGGCCACTCCGGGCGTCCGGGCACCTGTCAGTCGGGGCGGGGTTCAGAAAGGATATTGATAGCGAGGGCAATCATCTCCGGTTTTCCCAGGAGATAAGCAATATCATTTCCATTGATCACTGACGACGGATCCGGATTGGCTGTTATCTTACCGTCATGATTAATTGCCACAATTGTAACGCCGGCGGTCTTGCGCATGGCAGTCTGGGCAATTGTCTTGCCGGCAAACACCGATTCTTCGCCCACCCTGACTGCTGCAATCTCAATGTCAGGGATATCCTTCAGGAGTGAGTATCCCCCCACTTTGCTCCTGTCCCTGAAAATGCCGTAGTTGTCCTCCCTGGTACGGGCTATGGCACGTTCTATGTCCATTCGTGGTATGAGATACTTGCCGAGTATCCTTTCAAAGAAGTCAATAGCCGTTTCAAACTCCTCCGGGATGACCTGGCTGGCGCCGAGTTTATATAGCTCCTCGATGTCAGTCACATGCCTTGTCCGCACAATAATGTGAGCATGTTTGTTCATCTTCCTGATATGTTCCACGATTGAGAGTGCGGTGATCAGGTTGCCCACTGAGATAACCACCAGTTCGGCAGTATGCGCAAATGCCTCGCGCAGTACCGGTTCAAAGGTGGCATCGCCAAAAACGGTCATGTTTCCTTTCTCCATCTCCCTGCGTGCCAGATCAGGATCAAAAACGATTGACGTGAAGGGAAGCCCCATTGTCTTTATCATTGAGGCGAGGTTGATAGCCCTGGAGTCTTTGCCAATCAGCAATGTATGATTGCTTATCTCCGGGATCTCAACCTGTTTTACGGGAAAGAGGCCATTAACGATTCCGGGTGGCAGGGGTAGCCTGAGTATCAGGTTGGCCAGCGGCCTGGAGATCTGTATCATCAGTGGCGAGAGTGCCATTGATGTGACTGCCACTGCAAGAAAGAGCTGGTAATGCACGGGTGTTATTATCTCATGCATCAGTCCCAATCCGGCAAGAATAAAGGAAAATTCACCCACCTGGGCCAGGGAGAGACCAACCACCACGGTACCGAAGAATGTATGGCCGAGGGAAAAGGCCGTCAGCCCTGCAACGAAAGCCTTCAGTACTATTACCAGCAGCACGGTGCCAATCACCAGCCAGGGGTGATCGGCAACGAAACCAAGATCGAGAAGCATGCCTATGGAAACGAAGAAAAAGCTGGTGAAAACATCCTTGAACGGGATGAGGTTGCCAAATGCGCTGTGGCTGTACTCGGTATCAGATATCATCAGTCCGGCCAGGAAAGCCCCGAAAGCAAGCGACATACCCAGCTGGTGAGTAAGCATAGCCACAGCCAGGCATATCAGCAACAGGCTCATCAGGAAGAGCTCCTGGCTCCTGGTCATTGCAATAAGATGCAGCAGCCAGGGCATCAGCCACTTCGTTCCCACCCAGATGAAAAGCATGATGCCTATGGTTTTCAACATCAGAAGAAGCAGATCATGGCCTACATCAGCAGTAGCACCTCCCAGCATGGGCGTGAAGAGCAGGAGTGGAATAAGTATTATGTCCTGAAAGATCAGTATCCCCACTATTGTTTTTCCGTAATGGGTGGTCAGCTCGGATCGTTCCTGCAGCAGCTTAAGGACCACGGCGGTACTGCTGAGGGCAGTGAGGAATCCCACAAAGACAGACTCGGTCCATTCGAAATGAAAGACCCTTGCTGTCAGCATGGTTATGGTTGCGGTCAGCAGCAGCTGCATAAAACCGCCGAGGAAAACAACCTTTCTGATGTTAAGGAGGTGATTGAGCGAAAACTCTAGGCCAATTGTAAACATCAGCAGGATCACCCCTATCTCAGCCATTACCTCAACGTTTTCAGGTGAGCTGATGAGTTTCAGCAGATAGGGACCCGCTATGATTCCGGTGATCAGATATCCGATAATTGCGGGGATCCTTATCCGGGTGAATATAAAATTCACAAAGGTGGAAAGGGCAAATATTATTACAATATCCTTAAGAACCCCCGGTTCCATTTCACAGGTCAGATTGGTGCATTAAAGATAGGAAAAGATGAACAACGTTGTTTCACGAAGGTTTTGATGCGTCACTGCATACGGGGTTGTCAGAGAGGAGGCATTCGGTTACCGCTTCAAGGATGTTCTTGTTCCCGGCGAGAACAATGAGCTTGTCTTCCGGTTGAATGACCGTCATTCCGTCAGGGATAACGTACTGGTTTTCCCTCTTTATCAAGGCTATACGTGCGTTCTGCGGGAAGCCCAGATCAATTATCTTCATTCCCGCTACAACGCTGTCCGGAGCAATTGTAAATTCAGCCAATTCGGAACTGATAGGTTCTGACAGCAGTATGTCTGCAGCGGTGACATTCTTTACCCGGGCGGGCAGCGAAACGTGCAGCCATTTTGCCACCAGCGGGATTGACGTTCCCTGCAGCAATACGGATGTCAGGGATATGAAGAAAACGATATTGAATATCATCTCGGCCTGCTCCAGCCCTGCCATGAGCGGAAATGTGGCAAAGACTATTGGCACGGCACCACGCAGCCCTACCCATGAAACAAATAATTTCGTCCTGGTCTTCAGCCTGAATGGAGCAAGGGTGAGGAAAACACTCAACGGGCGCGCAACAAAGATCAGGAAGCCGGAGATCAGCAGTCCGATGCCTATGACCGGTACTATATGGCTGGGGAAGACCAGCAGTCCCAGCACCACGAACAGGATGATCTGCATCAGCCATGCCAGCCCGTCAAACATCTTCATGATTGTCCTCTTGTGCAGAAGATCCTGGTTTCCCAGGTAGAGGGCTGACACATAGACTGCCAGGAAGCCGTTGCCGCCCACGGCAGTGGTTGCCGAGTATGTCAGCAGCATAAGCGTGATGGAGAGTACCGGGTATAATCCTTCATAATCAAGCTTTATGTGGTTGATGACATATTTGCTGCCCAGACCGAAGAGGAAGCCGAGAGCGCCGCCCAGCAACAACTGGGAGAAAAACATCGGCAGAACGGACCAGAAAGACTGCTGTCCGTTCTGTACCAGGCCAATGAAAACAATGGTGAGAATGTAGGCCATAGGATCATTGCTGCCGCTCTCAAACTCCAGGGTAGGGCGGATGTTCCCTTTCAGAGCCAGGCTCTTTGATCTCAGTATGGAAAAAACAGCAGCCGCATCGGTTGAGGAGACAATAGCCCCCAGGAGCAGACCCTCGTAGATAGAAAAATCAGTCACCCACCATACAAAGAGACCCAGGGCAACGGTTGTGAGCAAAACACCAAACACGGAGAGGGTAATTCCCTGCCACAGGATGGGCCTGACAGAATGCCAGTCGGTCTCAAAACCACCCGAGAACAAAATAAAATTGAGAGCAACTATTCCGATGAACTGTGCAATGCCAGGGTCATCGAAGGGTATTTTCCCAATCCCTTCTGAACCGGCAAGCATACCTATTGCCAGGAAGAAGATCAGCGTGGGGACACCAATACGGAACGATGTTTTGCCGGCCAGCACACTTATGAACACAAGTACTGCACCAATGAGAAGTATATTTTCTGTTGTGATAGTCACCAGC
>JAAZAP010000369.1 GCA_012514255.1 Bacteroidales bacterium
CAGCGCGCCCGCTGGGCATCCAAGGCCCTGTACCTCAGGAGCGCTCCCACCCTCATCCTCGCCGCAGCCACGGCGGCGTGCAACGCCGCCGTCACCGCCGCCGTGGTAGTTGCCTGTATATCTGTGGAATACATGCCGGTGGTGGCTGCCATGTACGCGGTAAAAGCTGTGCCGGATTACCTGCTTATTGCGGGGGAGATGAGAAAAAGAGGCAATCGCGTGAAAGCGCTTCCGTTCATAGTGTCAGAGATATTATACCCGTTCTGGTTTATGGTTGTGGCGGTAATGAGCCTGCTTCCGGGATCAGGGCGGTTCATGGTACGGTGAGGGCGGCAGGGCAGGTTACAATGCTTGATGGCCAGCTACCAATAATACACATCATAGTCCTGTACTACAATTCTTTAATCACAACCCGGCATCCTGACTGCCGGTTGCTGACTGCATACTGCCGACTGATTTAGTTTCCTTCTGCCAGCACCTTGATGCGTACCAGCCGGATCTCCTCCTCCTCAAACTCACCGGCAAGCTCATTGATAGCCTCATCCAGTGAGCCGCTCTCAGCTTCCTCCATGAAGTAGGAGTAGATATCCTGCTGCCGGTCGTCGTCAATAACCGCATTGACGTAATAATCTATGTTCAGCTTCGTCCCGCTGCCCACAATAGCTTCAATCTCCGACAACAACTCATCATACTCAATGCCCTTGGCGTCTGCGATATCCTCAAAAGGCATCTTTCGGTCAATGCTCTGGATGATGTAGACCTTCAGTCCCGACTTGTTCACCACTGACCTGACAACCATATCCTGCGGTCTGATGATCTCCTTGTCAGCCACATAGCTCTTGATCACCTCTACCACCTCCCTGCCATACCTCTGTGCCTTGCCTGCACCGATACCTGTGATGTTCTGCAACTCCTCCAGGGTGATGGGATACTGAATGGCCATCTCCTCCAGCGAGGGGTCCTGGAAGATATTGTAAGGCGGCTGGCCCGCCTGTTTTGATATCTTCTTGCGGAGATCCTTAAGTATGCTGAGCAGTTCCTCATCGGCAGCAGCCGTACGGGCGCCAAAGGAAGCTTCCTCATCCTCAGCGTCGGTATAGTCATGATCTTCATTGAGCATAAAAGCCACCGGCTTCTCCAGGAACTCATGCCCTTTCGGGGTGAGCCATAAAAGCCCGTAGTTCTCTATATCCTTATTCAACAATTTATTGATAAGCGCCTGCCGGATAACCATATTCCAGAACCGCTCATCCTTCTCCTCGTCTATCCCGAAGGTCTCAAGTTTGTGGTGCTTGTATGACTTGATGGCGGAGTTCATTGTGCCGGCCAGTATCTTGGCTATATGGTCAGCCTTGTGTTTTTCCTTCACTGCCAGAACTGTCTCAAGCATGCTTACCACATAATCCTGCCCTTCAAACTGAGTCTTGGGATGGAGGCAGTTATCACATGCTTCGCAGTTTTCCTGCCTGTACTCTTCCCCGAAATAGTGGAGCAGTATCCTCCGGCGGCAGGTTGAGGACTCAGCGTATGAGACCGTCTCCAGCAGCAGCTGCTTACCTATCTCCTGTTCGGCAATAGGTTTGCCCTGCATGAATTTCTCTAGCTTAACGATGTCATCATAGCTGTAGTAGGCTATGCATCGTCCCTCGCCGCCATCGCGTCCGGCGCGCCCTGTCTCCTGGTAGTACCCCTCGAGGCTCTTGGGCATGTCATAGTGAATGACATACCTTACATCAGGCTTGTCAATACCCATTCCGAAGGCGATTGTGGCAACTATCACGTCCACATCCTCCATCAGGAACTTATCCTGATTCGCTGTGCGCGTCATCGAGTCCATCCCTGCATGGTATGCCAGGGCCTTTATGTCATTCACCTTCAGGGTCTCGGCCAGCTCCTCCACTTTCTTCCGGCTGAGGCAGTAGATAATGCCCGACTTGCCCGGGTTGTTCTTTATGTATTTGATTATCTCCCGGGTTGCGTCCTGCTTGGCTTTTACCTCATAGTAAAGGTTAGGCCTGTTGAATGATGATTTAAATACTTTTGCGTCTGATATACCCAGGTTTTTCAGTATGTCATGTTGCACCTTCGGGGTGGCGGTGGCTGTCAGGGCAATTATCGGCGCCCTTGAGATAGTATCAATTATCGGTCTTATCCTGCGGTACTCAGGCCTGAAGTCATGTCCCCATTCTGATATGCAGTGTGCCTCATCCACGGCATAGAAGGAGATTCTGATACTCTTGAGAAAATCAATGTTATCCTCCTTAGTAAGTGATTCGGGAGCCACATAGAGAAGCTTCGTATTTCCGTGCATCACATCCTGTTTGACCTTTGCAATGGCATTCTTTGTCAGTGATGAATTCAGGAAATGGGCCACGTCATCCGTGGTATTGAAGTTACGCATAGCGTCTACCTGGTTCTTCATCAGGGCTATAAGCGGGGATATGACCACAGCCGTTCCCTCCATCATCACTGCTGGAAGCTGGTAGCAGAGCGACTTCCCGCCGCCGGTTGGCATAAGCACAAATGTGTCATGCCCTTCCAGTATACTTTTTATTATAGGACCCTGGTTTCCTTTAAAAGTATCAAATCCGAAATATCTCTTCAGATAGTCATGTATAGAAGCATCAGTATACATTTGGATAATTCCTTCCCCCCTGTTAAAATGATTTTTTTCTATAACAAGTTACGTAAACTTATATCAACATATTACCCTTATCTCAAATTTAACTCAAATAAAAATATATATCAAATCTTTTTGACAAAGTATAAAAAGGCTGCACAGCATTTTCTGTCCGTGCCGGTTTTCGGCCACCAGAATTCAGGGTGCCGTTCACAGCCAATTCACACGGATTTTCGTACTGATGCACAAGATCGGGTGATTTTATGTAAGTTTACACGCCTAAAACAGGATGCCGGTCATGGCTCTCAAGAGCAAAATAAATAGCAGGAATAATGATGGTGAGATGACATTTCTCCAGCACCTTGAGGAACTGAGATGGCATATTATCAGGGCTCTTGTAGCGGTTGTTGCCGGCGCCGTACTGGCATTTGTCTTTAAGAACATCATCTTTGACAGGATTATCCTGGCACCCAATAATCCGGATTTCATCACCAACAGGCTTCTGTGCCAGCTTGCTGACCTGGTGAATGCACCTGTACTATGCATCAATCAGAATCCTGTTGAGCTGATAAGCATCAAGATGGCCGGTCAGTTTACCACTCACATCACAATTTCACTGGTAGCCGGGCTGATCCTTGCCTTCCCGTATGTTTTCTGGGAGTTCTGGTCTTTCTTCCGCCCTGCCCTGTATGAAAAAGAGCGCCAGTATGCGCGCGGTGCTGTCTCTCTGGCTTCGCTGCTCTTCCTCATGGGGGTTGCCTTCGGTTACTTCATCATCACCCCACTCTCAATCAACTTCCTGGGGTCATACAGTGTGAGTGACATTGTAACCAACCAGATCAACATCACATCATACATAGGCTCGGTCACCTCGGTAGCGTTGTCAGCGGGAATAACATTTGAATTGCCCATTGTGGTCTTTTTCCTTGCCAGGATTGGCATCATCACACCTGAGTTTATGCGCAAGTACCGTAGGCATTCCATTGTGATAGTGCTCATGCTTGCGGCTGTGATCACTCCTCCTGATGTTTTCAGTCTGATTCTTGTAACCATACCCTTGATCCTGCTGTACGAAGTGAGTATCTTTATAGCTGCCAGAGTAATCAGGAAGAGGGCTGAGAGTGATGCTGCAGAAGAAGCTGCCCGGGAGGCGTCAGAACAGTCAGACGGGGCAGGTAAACGGGCAAACGGGGGACAGGCAACACAACAGACGACAGAGGACTCCGCCGGCGATAAACAATGATTATATGAAGCTCCATACAACCAACCTAGTTAAGCGTTACAAGACGCGGACTGTAGTTAACCAGGTCTCAGTAGAGGTTGAGCAGGGTGAGATAGTGGGTCTGCTCGGGCCCAACGGCGCCGGCAAAACCACCACCTTTTATATGATTGTTGGGCTGATCAGGCCCAATGGAGGGCAGATATGGCTTGATAATTCCGAGATCACCGACTTCCCCATGTACCGCAGGTCACGCCTTGGCATAGGCTACCTCGCTCAGGAAGCATCTGTCTTCCGCAAGCTGAGCGTTGAAGATAACCTGATGGCGGTGATGGAGCTGTCAGACATGACCAGGCAGGAACGCAAGGAGAGACTGGAGTCACTCCTGGATGAGTTCGGGCTGACACGCATACGAAAGAGCCCTGGCATACAACTCTCAGGGGGCGAGCGTCGCCGTACGGAAATTGCGCGCGCCCTGGCACTGAAACCCAATTTTATCCTTCTTGACGAGCCCTTTGCAGGTGTTGACCCCATAGCGGTGGAAGATATCCAGATGATCGTTTCCCATCTGAAAGACAAAAATATAGGTATCCTGATCACTGACCATAACGTTCACGAGACACTCTCCATCACTGACAGGGCCTATCTCCTCTTTGAGGGAAAGATCCTCAAGCAGGGTACATCATCCCAGCTTGCTGACGATGAGCAGGTAAGAAATGTCTACCTCGGTAAGAACTTCGAACTCAGGAGGTAAATTAGTCCCGACGCTTTGGCAACTTCGTAATTTTTACTAATTTTGCACCACTTTTTGCGGATGTGTCGTAATTGGTAGCCGAGCAAGACTTAGGATCTTGTGCCTCAGGGCGTGGGGGTTCGAGTCCCTTCATCCGCAC